>CAMDLH010000173.1 GCA_945901405.1 Bordetella parapertussis
CGCAGTTACCTTCGGCTACGGAGCTGTGGCACACTCCGACACGGACTTGCACCGTGCTGATTTGGCGCCATCACGGGCGCACGGTTCCCGCCTGCGCGGGAACGACAGTGGTAAGGCCGGGATCACACCATCGCCTTCATCGAGGAGTACAACTGATTCTGCGCTTCAAACCCTATGCCGGGCCTTTCTGGCAGTTTGAGTAATCCATTTTCGACCTTGGCGTCATCCGCAAACCCGGCAAAGATGCCGAACACCCCCGGATACGCCTCGCAGCCGCCCAGGCCAAAGCCGCCCACGAGATGCAGCGTCATTTGATTGCCGCCGTGCGGAAAAATCGATTCACGTTGCCAGCCGCGCCGTTTCAACATGTCGAGCGTGCGTGTAAATTGCACGATGCCGTACGACTGCGGCACGTCGGTCTGGATGTAATCGACACCCGCGCGCATGCCGCCGAAGGTGACGAGGTTTTCCACATCTTGCGTAGAAAACAGATTTTCGCCGGTACCTACTGGCGAACCGTACTGCGCGATGAATTCATTGAGCAATTCAAAACCTGCCGGATCGGTCGGCTCCTCGAACCATTTGAGTTTGTAGGGCGCGAGCGCCTTCGCATACGCCAGCGCACGATCGCGATTGAAGCCCGCGTTGGCATCCACCGCCAGATGCCGGCTGGATTGCATCAATTTCAATGAGGCTTCGACGCGCGCAACGTCTTCCGGAATGCTCGCGCCACCCACTTTGATCTTCATCACCTCATAGCCCTGATCGAGTTTCTCGCGAATCTCGTCAAGCAGTTCGGGGATGCCCTTGCCCGGCTCGTACCAGCCGCCGCCGACATAACACGGCACCTTGTCGATGACCTTGCCGCCGTTGTAGCGCTCGGCCAACACGCGATGCAAGGGCTTGCCCTCAATTTTGGCCACCGCGTCCCAGCAGGCGACTTCTATCGTGCCGATGGGCACGGAACGTTCGGTGTGGCCGCCGGGCTTTTCGCGTTGCATCATCGCAGCGAGGATTTTCTCCGGGTCGAGATTGTTACCTGTGCTGTCCAATAGCGATTCCGGCGTGGCTTTCAGAATGCGCGGTATAAACCGGTCACGCATCTGCGCACCGCAGGCGTAGCGCCCGGTGGAGTTGAAGGCAAAACCGGCAACCGGCTTGCCGTCGCGTATCACGTCGGTAATGACGGCAACCACCGAGGTGGTCATTTCGCTGAAGTCGAACACCGCGTTACGCAGCGTTGATTTCAGCGGGATGGCGGTTTCACGGATGTCTGTTATTCGCATGGGTTCTACACACAAAGATTCACCGCAGAGGCGCAGAGTTTATGCAGAGAAGTGCCTTGAACTTCTCTGCGGCAGTTCTCTGCGTCTCCGCGCCTCTGCGGTGAAGGATTTTGGCCGGAAGCTATTGCACCTGCACCTTGGCATTCTTCACCACGCGCGTCCATTTCTCGACTTCGTATTTGGTCTGCGCCATGAATTGCTCGGGCGTGTTCATCACGAACTGGAAACCCAGCCCTTCCACTCGCTCGCGCACTTCGGGCATCTGCGAGATTTTCGTCAACTCATTGTGAAAGCGCTTGACGATGTGCGCGGGCGTGCCCGCCGGGAAATAAAGCCCCTGCATGGTTTCGGATTCCTGATCCTTGTAACCCGCCTCGGCCATCGTGGGCACGTCGGGAAACGATGGATGGCGCTTGCGTGAGCCCATCGCAAGGCCGCGCAGGCGGCCCGCTTTGACGTGCGGCGCGGGCGTGGGCAATGCCGAACATGCAAGCAACACCTGCCCGGCGAGATGCGCCGTCACCGAAGGGCCGGCGCCGTTATAGGGAATATTGTTCAAGTCCATCTTCATCGCGTATTTCAGCATCTCCACCGCCAGATGCGGCGTGGTGCCGATGCCCGGCGTGGCGAAGCCGTATTTCGCCGGTTCGGCATTGGCGAGCTTCAATGCATCGGGCAATGTTTTCGCGGGCATGCTGGCATGCGCTGAAAACAGATTGGGCGACTCGGCAAAATTGGTGATAGGGATGAAACTCTTGTAGGGATCGTACGGTATCGATTTATACAAACCCGGATTCACGCCGAACGCGGAGCTGTTAACCAGAATGGTGTGCCCATCGGGCGCGGCATTGGCGGCGATGCCGGTGCCGATGTTGCCGCCGGCGCCCGCGCGGTTATCGACAATGAACTGCTGCCCGGTAATCTCGGTCATGCGCGCGGCGATGACGCGCGCGATGACATCGGTGGTGCCACCGGGTGCGAACGGCACCAGCACGCGCACCGGCTTGGCGGGCCATGCCGGCTCTGCGGCATGGCTTGCACTCGTAACAATAATTAAACATAAGTATATGTTTTTAAACAGTTTTTTCATATCCTTCTCCGTGCATTTCATCAGTGCGGGAGGCGCAGTCCCGCGATCGTTTCACAATTCACGTTTCACGCACGATCTACTCCGCCTTGATGCCCGCGCTTTTGATCACCTTGGCGTAGCGCCCGGTCTCCACCTGTATGAAGCTGGCGAATTCCTGCGGTGTGCTTAGCAGCGGCTCGATGCCGCCACTGACCAGACGCTCCTTCAGATCGGGCGAATTGAGCGCCTTGTGCACCTCGCCGTTCAGCCGGTTGATAAGCGCAGGCTGCGTCGCGGAAGGCGCCAGCACGCCATACCACAGGCGCACGATGAAATTCTCGTGACCGAGTTCCTTCACCGTCGGCACGTCGGGCAATTGCGAGGCGCGATCGGGCGCGACGATGGCGAGCGCGCGCACCTTGCCCGCGCGCACCTGGGTGTACGATGCCGGCACTGTCATGACCAGCACATCGACCTGGCCGCCGATCAGCCCGATCAACGCCAGGCCCGAGCCTTTATACGGCACGTGATGCATTTTGCCGTTCGTCAGATTCATGATGAGCTCGGGCGTGATGTGCGTGGTGGTGCCCACGCCCCCCGAGCCGTAATTGAGCTTGCCGGGGTGCTTGGCCACGAGCTGCAAAAACTCCTTGAAATTTTTCACCGGGACCGACGGATGCACCAGCACCACGTTGCGCATTTCCGCCGCCAGCGAAATCGGCGCGAGGTCTTTCTGCTCGTAATTCAACTTGGCGTAGAGCGACGGCGCGATCGAAATAACCGACGACACCAGCACCATGGTGTGGCCGTCGGGCGGCGACTTGGCCGCGATCTCGATGCCGAGATTACCGCCCGCGCCAGGGCGATTGTCTGCAACCATCGTCTGCCCCATCTGCTCTCCCAACTTTTGCGCCAGCGCGCGGCCCAGGAGATCAGTCGGGCCGCCCGGTGGAAACGGCAGCACCAGGCGCATCTGCCTGGACGGGAACTGCTGCGCATCTGCATCCGGTGATACGCCTGCCACTGCGAATATCAAAACCATCAGTCTGAACAACATGACTACTCCTCGTTGATGAATGGTGTGCATTATGCCAGCACTGGCGCGCATAGACGCCGCACACCCGTGTCCGTTACGATTCGACATTGCTTTCATGGAGAATACGATGACCACTCCGCTACGCGTCTACAACCCCGCCGCCGCATCCGGCGTGAGCAGCGCGCCGCTCGGGCGCGCGCTCGAAAACCTGCGCGGCAAAACCGTCGGTTTTATCGACAACGCGAAACCGAATTTTCAGTTTCTGGTCGACGATCTTGAAGCGCAACTGACAGCCAGATTCGGCGTGAAGTCCGTGCGCAAACATCGCAAACCCGGACAGGTGCCGGTAAAACCGGAAGTGCTGAAACAATTCGCCGAGGAATGCGATGTGGTGATCACCGGCTCCGGCGACTGAGGCTCGTGCACGTCGTGGAGTATCCACGACAGTGTCGAGGCCGCGAAAGCCGGGCTCGCGTCGCTGACGGTGTGCTCGACCGCGTTTCAGGGGCTGGGCCGCGCGCAGGCGAAGGCGCTGGGTTACGCGGATTTGCCCATCGCGGTAATTCCACATCCGTTCGGCATCCGCACGCGCGACGAAGTGCGCACACTCGCCGCCGAGTGCGTGGAAAACATCGCGCAGTTGCTGTGCCAGCCGCGCAAAACGGCCGCGAAACCAGCACGTACGGCAGATTCAACACGCGCCGAGCTGATTGAAGCGCCGGATGACCTGATGGAAATCAACCAGATTTTCATGAGCAACCGCTGGAGCGACGGCCTGCCCATAGTGCCGCCCACGGCCGGGCGCGTTGCAGCCATGCTGCACGGCACGACGCTCGCGCCCGACATTGTCGTCGCGTCAATCGCGCCCGCATTTCGCCCCGCCACCGTCGAGCGCATCGCGATCAACGCGGTGATGGCGGGCTGCCATCCGGATTACATGCCAGTGTTGATCGCGGCGGCAAAAGCAGTGGCCGTGCCGCATTTCAACCTGAGCGGCATACAAGCCACCACCAATTCCGCGGCGGTGTTGCTCATCGTCAATGGCCCCATAGCGCAAACGCTCGGCATGAACAGCGCGGGCAATTGCTTCGGCCCCGGCAACTGGGCCAACGCCACGCTAGGGCGCGCGCTGCGCTTGATCCTGCAAAACATCGGCGGCGCGCTCCCCGGCGACATGGACAAGGCCACGCACGGCCAGCCGGGCAAGTACCAATTTTGCTGCGCCGAGAACGAAGAAGCGAATCCGTGGGAGCCGCTGCATGTAGAGCGCGGTTACGCGCGCGAGGCGAGCACCGTCACCGTGGTCGCCCCGCTAGGCACCTGGAACATGAACACGCACGCCAAGGACGCGGCAGACCTATTGCGCGTGATCGGCGACACCATGGCGTTTCCGTGCAGCAGCGATTATGTGCATGGCGGCGCGCCGTGGCTGGTGCTCTCGCCCGAACACGCGCATCTGCTCAAGCGCGAGGGACTGTCGAAGCTCGACGTAAAACGCCGCTTGTGGGAAACCTCCAAACTGGCGGCAAGCCGCCTCGCCGCAAAGGACTTGGGCCGCGTGCAAAGCGGACGGCGCGACGAACTCGGCGAACTCACGCCGGACACGATGCTGCCCATCAGCGTGAAACCCGAAGACATCAGCATCCTCGTCGCCGGCGGTGACGGCACCCACTCGGTGTACCTGCCGATCTCGGGGAATTCATATTCGGCGACAGTGGAAATTCGTGAGTAATCACGGACAGCGGAAAGCACGAAGGCACTATCCCGGCATGCGCTGCGCTACTTGCTGGCTACGTGTTCTGTGCTTCGCCGTCGCTTTCGTGCCGCCGCTTCTCCACGCGCAGCCACGCCCTGATCTCCCCAACAACTACCCCGCCAAACCCGTGCGCATCATCGTCGGCTCGGTGCCCGGCGGCGGCGCGGACATCATGGCACGCGCGGCGGCGCAGCGTCTCACCGAACGCTTCGGGCGCTCGTTTGTTGTCGACAATCGCGCCGGCGGCAACGGCATCGTCGGCATTGAACTGCTGGTGCAGTCGCCCGCCGATGGCTACACGCTGTTCGGCGGCGCAAGCCTCATCGTCACCGCCACGCCGATGAAGAAAGTGCCGTTCGACACGCGCAAAGTTATCACGCCCATCGTGCAGATGACCACGGTGCCGGTGATGATCACCACGCCGCCCTCGCTGCCCGCCAACAGCATCAAGGAACTCATCGCGCTCGCGCGCGCGAAGCCGGGCACGCTGAGCTACGGCTCCTCGGGAGTGGGTTCCATCGCACATCTGGGCACCGAGCTGCTCAAGTTCATGGCTGGCAATATCGACATCGTGCACGTGCCGTACAAGGGCACGGGGCAGGCGTTCGTCGATGCGATGAGCGGGCAGATACACGTGCTCTACGCAAGCGGACTGGGCGCGATCCCGCATGTGCGCACAGGCAAACTGAAGCTGCTTGCGATCACCACGTTAAAACGCCTGCAGCAGTTCCCCGACGTGCCCACCGTATCGGAAACACTGCCCGGCTATCAGCTCGACAACATGCACGGCCTCTACGCGCCCGCCGGCACGCCCGCGCCCATCGTGCGGGCGATCAATCGCGAGATCGTGCAATTCATCAATACAGCGGAAATGAAAGAACGCCTCGCCGCCGAGGCCACCGAAGCCGCGCCACCGAACACGCCCGAAGAGTTCAAGCAATTCTTCGCGCGCCAAGTGGTGATGTGGGAGCGTTTCATCAAGTCGTCCGGGGTGAAGCTTGGTGATTAAGAAATGGCAAAATGTTCTCCCCGCTTTCGTTCCCGCGCAGGCGGGAACCCATAACACACTGCCACATGAAGCATTGCATGGGTTCCCGCCTGCGCGGGAACGACAGTGGTGGTGTATGACCTTTACGAAAACTGAATCATTCTAAAGTCCTCTTCAAATTTCCAATACATCGGAGGTTGCTCCTGATGCAAACAACCCCACTACCCATTGCCGATGCGGCAATAACCGCGTCAGTACACGACTGGCTAACCCGCTTCGCCGCATGCGTGCGCGATGTGGATTACGCCGCAGCCCGCCCGTTCTGGCACCCCGACATCATCGTGTTCGGAACCTATCAGGAGTTGGTGCACGGTCTGAAGGCATGGACCGATACACAATGGAACAACGTGTGGCCGAGAACTGAAGGATTCAGCTTTGATCTCGAAAACACCGCGCTGCTCGCCGGCGCGGATGGCAACATGGTTACCGTGATAACGCCGTGGACCAGCGTGGGTTTTCATCCCGACGGCGCACGCTTCAAGCGGCCCGGCAGAGCGACGATCGTGCTCGCGCGCCAGCCAGACGGCCGCTGGCTCGGCGTGCATTCGCACATGTCACTACAGCGCGGCGTGCCGCAGGATAGTCACGGCAAGCGAGCGGTAAAAACGTGGTAACGGCTTGGTAGCATGCCCAGCTTCGATTATTACTCAATCTATTGCAGCAGCTTCCCAAACTCCTCCGCCGCGACCACTGCTTTTTCTTCTTCATGCCGCAGTGAATCCGGCCCTGGCGTGTACTGCGGATAAACATAAAATCTGAGATCGGGTACGCCGAGTCCCTTGGCTTGCGCACGGGCCGCGCGTTCGAAGTTGTCGTAGATGAACACGATCACGGGCAATCCCGCTTTCGCCAGGCTGATTCCGTCGCGCACGGCGCCGGAGGTGCAGGAGCCTCAGGCCCCCACGCCGACGAGCGCGTAGTCGCTCTCGCGCACGAGCTTGTCGATTTCGGCTTTCGGCGCGGGCGCCCAGGTGTTTTCCTTGTAGATGCGCTGCACGCCGGCGGGCTTTAATGAATTGCCGATTTCATGTTCCAGCGTTTTCCAGAAACCCGCCGCTGATTTGTGCATGTTGAATACGTAGCCGACACGCTTGCCGTTCAGGACTTCGAGTATTTTCTCCTGCTTGCGGTCGAATTTTGCGACCGCGCCGCGCGGGTCCAGCAACATGATGCTCATCGTTGTCCTCCAGAGTCAGAAAATCAATAAAACTTTTTTAGCCACAGAGGCGTTTCCTATCAAACCGGAAACGCCACGCGCCGATGCACGGTGCGCGAGCGAAACGCGCCCCAGCCCGGGCACACCGAGCAGAACGCGCCGCCGCTGCCCCAGCCACCGGTCACCAGCATGATCAGATTGTCCACGCCACGCACGAATGGAAAACGTGCGTCGTCGTTGCTGGCGTCGGCGATCTTGCTCCAGTGCATCGGATGTTCTTCCGAAATCGAGCGCCGGCGTTTCACGTCGCGCACCGCGCGCGTGGCGTTGCGCATGATGCCTTCTTTCACCTGCGCCTTGTCGAGGCCCGCGCCCGACAGATTCTTTGCCGCCATCGGGCTTAACGCCACCACCAGGTCGCCGCCCGCGACATTGTTCGCACCCAGCGTGGCGATCGAATCGGCAATGAGAAACATCACATCCTCCGCCGGGCTGTAGCCGCCGCCGGTGCCGCAAAGCCGCGGCCCCTCGACTGCCGACACGGTGACCACGGTGTCGTTCGCGTTGAATCCGTATTCGACATTCTGCCCTTCCCACGGATTCGCGTCCGCGTCTTCGGCCACGCAGAAACTGTAGTAACCGGGATGGCCATGCGTGGTCTTGCACGGCTCGCCGGGAATGCCCGCGCCGACATTCCACAGCACCAGCCGCACCGCGCGGCCGATGGCCGCACTCGGCCGGCAGCCATGGCCGAACGCGCACTCCTTGGTGTTGAAACCAAGCTGCTTCACCGCAGGGCCGCTCACCATCACCAGCGGCGCGCAACTATGCGTTGTGGTCTGCACGCCGTTCAAATTAAATTTCTCCTCGCAGATCGCCTCGAGCACCGCGATCACGATGGGCGCGTATTCGGGCTTGCAGCCCGCCATCACGCAGTTGATGGCGATGTTCTCGATGGTGGCCACGCCATCGCGCGGCGCGATGATGCCGATGACTTCGTGCGGATCACGCTTGACGTAATCGATGATGCGCTCGACCGCACCGCGCGTGGGCGGCACTACCGGCAAGCCATCGGTCCAGCGCTGTTCGTAACAGAACTCGATGGCTGCTTCGAGGTCGGCTGCTTCGTACTGTGCCGCGGCGAGATCCATGATGTTGCCTCAAATGATGATGTTGTTCACGCAGCCGGCAATGCAGAAAACCTGTTGCGCCTAATGAAAAATATCAATAAAAACAAACACTTAAGAATTCTCATTCCTCACGTATGCCGGTATCCTTGATGAGTTTTCCCCAGCGCGCCATCTCGGTCTTCATGGTCGCGGTCAGTTGCGCAGGTTCACCGGCGATGACTTCCATGCCGGCGTTGAACAGGCGCTCGCGCACGTCTGTGCGATGCAGTGTGCGCACGATTTCATAATTGAGTTTCCTGATAATGGCATCCGGCGTTTTCGCCGGCGCGAACATGCCGAACGGCGACGACGATTGATAGCCGGTAAGGCCGAGTGCGCTTAACGTCGGCAAACCGGGCGCCAATGCCGAGGGTTGCAAACTCGTCACCGCAATCGCGCGCAGGCGTCCGGATTTCACCAGCGGCATCGCCGTGCCCGTGCCCGGGAACATCAACTGCACCTGGCCCGCGATGAGGCCATTTAACGCGTGGCCGCTTCCTTTGTACGGCACGCGCACGATGTTGATGCCGGTCATCACGCGAAACAATTCCGCCGCGAGGTGCGGCGTGGCGCCCACCGAACTGGAGCCGTAATTGAGTTCACCCGGCTTGGCACGCGCCAGCGCGAGCAGTTCGTCGAGCGACTTCGCCGGCACTGACGGATGCAGCACCAGAATGTTCGGCGATTCAACGGTGAGCGTGATCGGCGCAAAATCCTTCAGCGGATCCCACGGCACCTTCGCGCGCAGGAACGGCGACAACCACATCGGCGCGCCGTAACACAGCAGCGTGTAACCATCGGGCGCGGCCTTCATCGCGATCTCGCTACCCATGAAGCCGCGGTTGTCCACCACGAACGGCTGGCCTATTGCGCCCGCGATATTGAGCGCAATCGCGCGCGAAACGAGATCGTTGCCGCTGCCGACTTCGGCAGTGATGATGCGCACGGGCTTGGTTGGATAGCCTTGCGCATGCACACCCGCCGCGCCCGCCAGCAAGGCAACAGCAAACAGAACTTCCGGACGTGCCATGAGGATGCCTCGCAATCTGTAAAGTATCGCGTAAAGTATCGTGATTATAATCATCGCCGCACGCGGAATTTTTTAAACAGCCGTGATATCGAACCCCTATCCCCACACTTCTTCTGAGCAGAGACGGGCTTTTAGCTCCAGCGCGCGCCGAACGTAAATTGGTTGCGCCCATCCGCGTGGCGATAGTCGAGCCAATCGGCGCAGCGGCGGATCATAACCAGTCCCAACCCGCCTTCCGTGGCATCAGCCAGCGTTTTCGGCAATATTTTTTGCGGCGCCGACACGGGATCATATGGCATGCCGGCATCCGTCACCGTGACGCTGGCCTTGTGGCAATCCTGTTCGCGCGTTGGCACGAACAACACTTTGATCGGTGCGCAGAGCGCACTAACGCCGCCGTGGGTGATGATGTTCGCCAGCGCTTCGTTCAGGCAAATCACCAGCCGTTCGCTCGGCGCCTGTGGTACGTCGTGCCGCAGGCACGCGGCCTCAAGCCAATCCGACGCGCGCCGCACCTCGGCGCCGTTTGCGCAGTCGGCACCAATCGTGAATGCGTCAAGCCGCGACGACACAGGCAGCCCCGATCGCGCAAATCAGTCCAGCGCCGCCTTTTCCGCTTCGGTGGCATTGGTGAATACCGGCATCAATTCGTTGACCCCGGTCGCATCCAGACTCATCATGACCGTCGAGGCGCCGTTGATGACCAGCACCATTTTCCCGCCGCGCTGCTGCACTGCCTTGGCGTTGACGATCAACGCGCGTATGCCGATGGAAGCGAGAAACTTCAGCGCCGACAGATCGACGATTACACCTTTCTTCGGCGCGGCGGCCAGCTCGCCAAGCTTCGCCGCCACCGAGTCGGTGCCCGGCATGTCAAGACGGCCGGTGATCACGATGCGGCGCAGATTTTCTCCTATGTCGTTGTAGCTGATGGACATGATGGTTCCCTCCAATGTTTTCAGACACGGCAAGACATAAAGTATGGCATAGACGCGTGCGTTTCGTCCGGCAGATGTTGGCCAGCGGCACGGATTCATCGAACGATTCGAGGCTTCGGCGTGATCGTCATCCCGCGCTGGAAACGCGGCGCGTGTAGCGCTACACTGCGTGCGCTGTCAACTTCATCGGGGAGAGATTTGTGACGATACGATTCAGAACGTTCAAGACGATAAGCTGCGCCTTGCTGGCCGCAACGGCGAGCTGCGTCGTTTGGGCGCAAGGCGCGTACCCGGTAAGGCCCATCCGCATCATCGTGCCCTACCCGCCGGGTGCTGGCACCGACTTCACCGCGCGCGAAATGGGCAAGGGCATCAACGAGGCCTTCGGCCAGCCGGTGGTGACGGATAACCGCCCCGGCGCCGCCGCCACGCTGGGGCACAACCTGATGTCGAAAGCCACGCCCGACGGCTACACGCTGGGGCTCGGCACCACCGGCGGGATGGTGTCCGGCCCCGCGCTGATGGGCAACCGCATACCCTACGATCCGCTGAAGGATTTCACCCACATCGGCCTGGCCACGTACGTGTATTACAACGTGTACGTGACGGCGGGGATGCCGGTGAACAACATGAAGGAATTCCTTGCGTACGCCAGGACACAGCCGGGCAAGCTCAATTACTCGTCACCGGGCGTGGGCACGCCCAATCACATCGGCGGCGCGCAACTCGTCACGCTGACCGGAATCAACCTGCTGCACGTACCCTACAAAGGCAGCGCGCTCGCGCTGGCGGATTTGATCGCCGGCACCATCCACGTGAGCATCACCGGCTTCACCGGCGTGCTGCCGCACGTGAAGACCGGCAAGCTCAAACTGCTGGCGGTGGGCCACAGCGAGCGCATCAAGATGATGCCCGATCTGCCAACCGTCGCGGAAACCGTGCCCGGCTACTACAACACCGGCTGGTGGGGCCTGGTCGGGCCGCCGGGCATGCCCAAACCCATCGTCGATAAACTGAATGCCACCATCCAAAAGTATTTGAATTCGCCGGAGGTGGTGCAGCGCTTCTTTGTCACCGGGCTGGACATCGCGACCTCGACGCCGCAGGGTTACACCGATCTTATTCGCAACGATCTGAATGCGTGGCGCAAGCTGATCAAGGAAGCGAAGATCAGTATTGAATCGTTGCCGTAGGCGGATTCGTTTACCGTAGGATGGGTGGAGCGCAGCGTAACCCATCAACTAAAAAGTTGTAATTGGTGCACAGCCTACAAATCGCAGGTCTCGCTCCAACTCGAAACATCGCTTATGCGCTCGATATGCATGCAGTCGTCAAACAAATTTTCTGCTTCCGACGGGCGCCATACCGAGGCCGACAGTTGCATGAACTTCTCCCGAACCTGCGCCATCGTGTTGGGCCTGCCGGGTTCGCCGCGGACGATATCGCACATACCCACGCAACGGTGTCCGTTCTTTAGCGTAATGACCACCTCGCACGGTTGCTTGCCGGGATAGACCGCCGTCATCCGCGCATCCTCTTCCACCCGCACCAGCCGGGTCAGCCTTTGAACCGCGGGATTGTTCACCGCCTGCTCGCCAAAACATTCGAGCGTCGCGCGGCCATGGACGATACAAGTGGCGAGCGCGAAGGGGATGGAAAACTTCGCGCCAAAGGCTGTTGTGACATTGTTTTGCGCCTTCCGTGCCGCCAGAGCGTATGTGCGCACGTTGATGTCCGCCACGTCTTCCGCCGCAACTGCCGCACCGGGCGCGCACAATAAGGCCTGCTCGACTGCCTCGATTGCCGGATGGATTGAGCGCGCGGTCGGGTACAGCTTGAAATAGCCTTCGCCTGTCATCCATTCCTCGCCCAACCCTTCCAATGCAAGCGCGGCATCAAAACCGTCGCCAAGCAGCTCGCCGTAGGTTCGGCCGACGCCGTCGGATTCTCCAGTAAACCCGGCTTCGACCAAACCGGCCGCCGTCATCCCCATGAACGCGCTGTGACCGGTAAAAACATTGCGCACCGTGGCGCCTTCGTCGAGCGTGCGGTAACTCGCCGCCACCGGTAGCGCGGCCGCGATATTCATCAAGCGCACGTAGTCATGGCGTGCAAGCCCTTTGAGCCGCGCCACGGCCAGCGCCGCGCCGATGACACCAAACGTGCCGTGTGGATGAATCGCCGGCTTGATATTGCCCGCCCGGTTGATGCGCGAGGACACCTCATAGCCCACGGCAAGCGCGCCAATAAGCTCAAGGCCGGAGACTGGATGCTCCTGTGCATAACCAAAAGCCGCTGGCACTATCTGTATGCCAGGGTGGCCTTTTGACAGCGTGTTACCCTCATCGAGTTCCAACCACGTCCCGGCCATACCATTGAGAAACGCCGCGCTCAAGGCATTCGTCTTTATGCGGGCGCCAATCACCGATGCCTTGCCCGCGGCCGCTGACATGAGGTGCAGCGGAATGAACGCGCGCATCTCGGGTTCCTGCATGCCCGCGCCTGTCACTCCAATACAATCGGCCAGTATCCACTTGCACCGCTCCAGCACCGGCGGCGGCAAATCACCGGCCTTGAAATCACAGGCAAAGGCGGCGAGTTTTTCGAGATACGCGGCAGGCGGCATTGTACGAAGCGCGGTGATAAATTGACTGAAGTCTCTGCTGGTCAGGCGCACGGCGAATGGTTGCCCGTGGTGGTCAGTATGACGTAACATCCCCTGGCGTGCAAACATGCGCGGCGTGTACACGTGCCTGAAATTGCATGACGGTTAGATGCTGACCGGGACGAGCCAGCGGGTGCGATTCAAAGTGATGTCCCAGAAAGGGATTTTATGCAAACAGAGAAACACCTTCCCTTTCAGGGCTAGTCTATGCACACATCTCCACACTCAGTCCCCTCGCCCCGCTTGCGGGGAGAAGGGTTAGGGTGAGGGGCACTACCATAGTCACGGTGGCCGCCCCACACCCCCC
>CAMDLH010000174.1 GCA_945901405.1 Bordetella parapertussis
CGGAGCAAGACATTCCGATAACATTCACCGGATTACGTCCGGGCGAGAAACTCTACGAAGAGGTATTGGCCGCGGATGAAGGCGCGCTTCCAACCCCGCACCCAAAATTGCGCGTAGCCCGCGCCCGCGTTGAAAACATGGCGTGGGCCGCCGAGGTATTGCAATGGCTTGCCCGTGAAGAACCGCAGAACGAGGAACAAGTAAAGCGCGAACTCTGCAAATGGGTGCCCGAATACCTTCCCCGCTAGCTCGCGAATCCACGCGCTTGTGCCACTGATAACCCGTGTCTTCCTCCAAAAAACTGGCAACATACTTCGACCCTGATTACGGGTCGTCGAGGTGGGCTTTTGGCGCCGAGATTTTGATCTGGAATTGCTCACTCGCGCTCGCATTACTGTTTTTTCTGAGCGTGCGCGGATGGCTGAATGGCGTGTTGTTCGTGCTCCTGGGTCTAGCCGTGTACGGACTGTTACGCTCCCGCAACGGAGATGCAAGAGCCGCGCTCCAAGCGCCGTGGGCGCGCTTGGCGTTGATCGCAATGCTGTCGCCGTTTCTTGCGATTCTACTTGGGCAGGCGTTTCGGGGCGACATTGTCTGGAGAGCATACGATGGCCCTCTACGTATTGCAGGCGCCGGCATCATTTTCGTCCACTTGCTGAGCAGGCCCATCAACATCACCAGAGGCGTTGAATGGGCCGCACCGATTTCAGTCATCTTCCTTGGGCTCGCCATACTCCTGAATCCGACTGCCCTGAACGCATGGGGCGGCAGATTCGCCACTTATTTCGTAGACCCGCTGACGCTGGGGCAATTTGCAACACTGCTTGGTTTTCTCAGCCTGCTGCTGATCGACATTACCGGAAAGGACGCCGCCGCTAAACGTATTCTGAAGTATTCTGCGTTTGCCGTTGCATTGTGGATCAGTATCGGCAGCGGCGCGCGCAGCGCCTGGCTCGCGATGCCCTTCCTGTTTATCCTGTTGATCGCGTTTCCCAGAAAATCGGATCATCCGTTAAAGGTATTGCCGGCGCTGTTGATCTTTGTCGTTGCCGGCGCCGCGATGTATCACCTGTCGCCCGTGGTTCACTCCCGAATTGACGAGGCCCTGTCGGATGTCGCGCAATATTTCGGCGGCGGCAACCGTGATACCTCCAGCGGGCTCAGGCTCTCGCTGTGGCGCAGTGCATGGCATCTATTCCTGGAAAGCCCGTTGCGCGGATACGGGGATGGCAATTTCCCGCCCATCACCAGCATTCCGGCAATCGCCCAGTTTCATACCCCGCTGCTGGAATTCATGCTCACACGCACCGGTGCGCACAATGAGTTTTTGCAGAACATGCTGCGTTCCGGGATTTTCGGATTGATTTCCAGCGTGCTCATGTTTGGCGTACCGCTTGCAATATTTTTGCGGGCAGCGCGATCAACCGTCGAAGCGGCAAACTCTGCCGGCCGCATCGGGATTTTTTACATTGTCGCCATCTTCATCTTCGGTCTTAATACCGAATGCTTTAATCTGAAATTCACTGCTTCGTTCTATGGCCTTACCATCGCCATCCTGGCCGCACAGGCGCTTCGAATCAATGGCAACGAGCATGCCCGCGCCTGATTATTCGGTAACATTTGCTTGCTACAATCAGGTGGACTATACGCGCCAGTGCGTCGACAGCATGGTGAGGCACGGCACACCGCTCGACCGGTTGGTGGTTGTTGACAATGCCTCCACCGACGGCACGCGCGACTATCTGCAAACATTGCCGCTGGGCGGACGAATTTTCAACCACGCGAATCTCGGCTGCGGCGTTGCATGGAATCAGGGCGCGCTGGCCTTGCAGACCGAGTGGACCATCGTTATGAACAACGACGTCCTGGTTTCCCGGCAGTGGATCGAAAGTTTGATCGGCGTGGCAACGAAACACGGCCTCAAGCTCATATCGCCCGCACTGATTGAAGGCGCGCACGACTATGACTTCGATTCCTTTGCTACCTCGGCATCGGAGAAAATGAAAAACGCACTCCGCGCGTCGGACCGCCACGCGGTGTGCATGGCCATACACAAATCCGTCTGGCTAGAGGCCGGGTATTTTCGCGCAACGCCGAAGTTACTCGGATATGAAGACACACTGTTCTTCCACGAGATCGATAAGGCAAAAATTCCAGTGGGCATGACGGGCGCGAGTTGGCTACATCACTTCGGCTCCATCACGTTAAGCGCCATAAGGCAGGAGCGCGGCCTCACGCAAAAAGATGGGCTAGGCGATCGCCGCAACTACCGGCTGCTCAAGCAATCGTGGCTCGAACGCAAGCTGTCCAAGATCAAGAGATCGCGCCAGATCGACGCCTGGCGCAGCCAGGAATTGGCACAATACGGCATGACCATGCACGGCTTGCGTCAGGACGGCCAGTTCGTGTGGGTGGGGTAGCGCTCAACCTGGTTCTTTGGGCGCGGGCAGCAGCCAATCCTTGTAACGCCCGGCATTCCCGACCAGCGCATCCGGCAGCCGTCCATCCAGCGGCTGCGCGCGGTAGCGTATCGATGGATGCAAAATATCCCGCCCGGAGCGAATGATGTCTTCAATCTTTGCCGGATCTTTATATTGCGGAAGGTTGTATTCCTGGTGCGCGATGCTTTCGAGCTTGTTAATGATGCCCTCGGTTTTCAGCATCCAGGTGAAGTGCCAGCCGCCATCCGCGATCACCTGCACATTGAATTTCCTGAACCACGTGCGTTTTATCGATCGCAACAAGCCGCTTGATTTGTAGATGCGCACACTACTGGCAATGGATCGAAAGAAGCTCTTGAAGTAATGGTACGTCGTGATCTTGCTGCCATACCAATAGTCGGCCTCGCTGTCGCCCACCGACATATTGTTCAGGTAATAGCTGCAATAACGTTGCTTGAAATCGCCTCGCAGATACTGCGGATCGTAATTTTCAATGGTTTCCGGCCGGGGAATTTCGTCCAGATCGGAGATCATGATCAGGTCTTCCGGGCGTGCGTCCTCCAGCCCGTTAACCAGATGGTTTCTCTGGTAATTTTCGTTCTTCCAAAAATCAACCGGCCCGGGCGGGAATTGATCAAGCCAGAGATAACGAATTTTCCCGCGAAAGCGCGCGAACCGCTCCATGGAAAAATTCATCGGCTTCGGCTTGCCGGACTGCGTGTAAGCCGCCTCGCAGATTACAAAATAATCCACATGGTCCCATAACGTCTCCAGCCGCAACTCTAGAATCATGTCTTCGTTAAAGTAGCAGAAGCAATCATAAATTCTGCGGCCAGAATTCATTGCATCACCGTGTTCGCGGCGGCGATCACTCGCGCGGCAGGGAGTTCCTGCAAACATTGGCTGTAACTGGCGGTGTGCCGGTCACACCCCTCGTGATGACAAGGCACGCATGCGCCCACGCCCTGCACCAGCACGACATTGCCACGATGCTGCGTGCCGCAACGCTGCCACGGATTGCTGCCTGAATCGTGGCCTTTGGGCCAAGGCCCCCATTTCACCGGATTTGTCGGCCCGAATAGCGCCACGGTTGGCGCACCCAGCGCAGCGGCGGCGTGCGTTAATGCCGTGTCGGTGCCGGCGAATAGACGCGCCCGGCTCGCCAGCAGGCATGCGGCGCCGAGAGATAGCCGGCCCGCGAGATTTTCCACCTTTCCTGGCAACGTGGCGGCAATCTCGCGCACGTAGGCTTGCTCGGCGGTGTCGCCACCTCCAGTCAACACGATGCGCATGCCCTGATCGTGCAGCCATTGCGCGAGCTCTGTCCAGCCCTGCTTATGCCACATCTTGTAGTTGAATTTTGGATACACATGCAGCACGGCGAATTTTTCTTGCGCGCTGTCAAACGTGCAGACCTGATCAAGTTCAGCACTAATGGCATCGCTCGAAGGCAACCAAAAGGTGGCTTGCGGTTCAATGCCGAGCAATTTCGTCAGCGCGAGATTCATGCGCACCGTGTGCGTATTCACATCATCAAAAGCCATCCACCGCTGCAACAAGCGTTTTTTCCACTCTTGCCCGTGCCGATCCATCAGCAATCCCGCACGCCAACGCGCCGCGAAAAACGCGTAGAGCGTGGGCCGGTCGCCCGGAATCAGTGACAGGGCCATATCGTAGCGGCGCACAAATTGTGCAGTAAAAACAATATGTTGCAATAAGCCTGGCCGCTCCGGCACCGCGCGCACGCGGCGCAGGTCGGGGTTGCCTTCCAGCACGCCCGCCGCACCTTCAAACACCAACGCATCGATTTGCGTTTGCGGCCACGCCGCCTTGATTGACCGAATCAACGGCGTCGCGAGCAGCACGTCGCCAATACGCCGCGTGACGATCACCAGCACGCTGCGCGGCGGATTTTTCACAGGTATTGCTCAACACCAACCGCCGCGCGCGTGCGTCCCGCCACGATCAGTTGATCCAGCAATCGTTGATTTTCATCGAAGCCGCGCTTGTCCGCTTCCCTGTGCCACAGGTGAAACACTGGCGCCGCGAAGCGCGCGCTCTTGTGTTTGATACCAGCGTTTATCAATCGAATCGCGAGGTCGGAGTCTTCAAGTCCCCATTTGCCGGCGTAGGCCTCGTCAAAACCATTCACCGCGATCAAGTCCTTGCGCCACGCCGACAGATTGCAGGTCTTCACGCCGCGCCATTTATCCGCGCTATGTTGGCGCCACGCACCGTCGGGCAGCCGCACCATCGGCAGCCAGCGATTAATGTCGCGCCGTGCCCAGGCCGACATCCAATCCATAATTCGCCAGTCGTGGATCGCGATTTGTTCGTGCAACACGCGCGCGGTGAACGCCTCGGACAGGAGAATGCGGTTTCCCGATAGAAACCATCCCGGTTCGGCCAGCGCGCGGTGGCGGGCGACAAAATCGCGCGGCGGCACGCAATCACCATCGGTGTAAATCAAATACTCCGCCTGTGTCGCCGCAAGCCCGCGATTACGCATGATCGTCGCGCGAAAACCGCGATCTTCGTGCCAAAGATGCTTGATTGGAAACGGCGCTTTTTGCGCATACGCCAGCGCAACCTGTTTTACGTCATTCACCGAGCCGTCGTCCGCGACGATCACCTCGAATTCGCGATCACTCTGATGCAGATAGCCCTCCAGCAACGCAGCCAGCGCGTCCGGGCGGTTGTACGTGGCGACGATAACAGCGATCAGCATGACAATCAGCGCCCGGCTTTCTCCGCCAGCAACATCAGCTTGAGGTAACGATAGTAAGAGCCTTCGGCATTGGCGACCGCGAGCATGAACCCTTCGCGCCCATCCAGTATTCCAAGGCGCAAAACGTAGGTGCGAAAAAAAGCCCACGCGCCGTGCAATACAGCGGTAAACAACGACGCAGTATGCCCTTGATCGAATCGCGCGCGCGCGGTCGATGTTGAATAACTGTTCATCTTGCCGATCATCTGCTCCAGGTCGTTGATCGCCTCATGCATGATCGGGTGCGACAGTCTGACGGTCTTGCCCTCCACGATGAGCCGCTCGTGGGTACTATCGGTCGAGAAACGTGCCGCACCGCGCTTGAACAGCCTTACCACGTGATCGGGCCACCAGCCGGAGTGACGCATGTAGCGCCCGCAAAAGCTGGAACGACGCGGTATCGCGTAAGCCACCGCCTCGCCAGCACGCGCCATCACCGTCTGCAATTCTGTTTTCAGTTCGGGCGACACCCATTCATCGGCATCGAGTGATAAGACCCAGTCGCTGGTGGCGTAGTCCAGCGCACGATTCTTTTGCGGCCCAAATCCGGGCCAATCTTCCGTCACGTAGAACCGCGCCCCAGCGGTTTTGCATATCTCTACCGTACCGTCACTGCTGCCTGAGTCAACCACCACGATTTCATCCGCCCAAGCCACGGACGCAAGACAGCGTGCAAGGGTCGCTTGCGCATTTTTGGTGATGATGATGACCGAAACACTCATAACTTGGCAGTGTGGCCGTCGCTCACGAATTGAATACTATGCAATTTGGCGTAAATGCCGCCGCGCGCCAGCAACTCGGCATGCGCGCCGATTTCCGCGATACGCCCTTGATCCAGCACGACGATGCGGTCGGCGTTTTCGATGGTGGAGAGCCGGTGCGCGATCACCAGCGTGGTGCGGTTGCGCATCAGCGCTTCCAGCGCCACCTGCACATGGCGCTCGGATTCGGTGTCGAGCGCCGAGGTCGCCTCGTCGAGGATCAGCACAGGTGCGTTGCGCAGCAACGCGCGCGCGATCGCAATGCGCTGGCGTTGCCCGCCCGATAGCTTGACGCCGTTTTCGCCCACCATGGTCTTGAAGCCTTCGGGCATGTCGCGTATGAATTCAGTCGCGTGCGCGGCGTCGGCCGCAGCGGTGATCTCGGATTCGCTGACGCCGTTCATCGCGCCGTAGGCGATGTTGGCGGCAACCGTATCGTTGAACAACACCACGTCCTGACTCACCAGCGCAATGTTCGAGCGCAGGCTCGCGAGTTTGAGCGTCGCTATGTCCACGCCATCGAGCGTGATGCGCCCGCTGGAGGGCCGGTGAAACCCCGGCACCAGGTTGGCAAGCGTCGTCTTGCCCGAACCGGAGGAACCCACCAGCGCAACGGTTTCGCCAGGCGCAATGTTCAGACTGATATCGTGCAGCACGGTCGCACCGCCGGCCTGATAGAGAAAGCTGATGTTTTCGAATCGTAGATCGCCGCGCGCGCGCGCGATCTCGCCCTTGCCCGGATCCGCTTCTCCGGGCTGGTCGACCAGCGCGAACACACTTTCCGCCGCCGCCAAGCCGCGCTGCAAAGGATCGTTCACGTTGGTCAGACGCTTCAACGGCGCAGTCAGCATCAACATCGCCGTGATGAACGAGGTGAATTCGCCGACCGAAACCGCGGTGCCGCCCGTCTGATGGGTCGCCAGATAAACCATGAACGCCAGCGCAAACGCCGCGATCAGTTGCACGATGGGCACGCTCGCCGCCGATGAGCCCGCCAATTTCATCAAGTGACGCCGCACGCGTCCAGCCTGTTCGTCAAAGCGCGAGGTCTCGTACGCCTGCCCGCCGTAAAGTTTAACGACCTTGTGGCCCTCGATAGCCTCCTGCGCGACCTGGGTCAAATCACCCATCGCCTCCTGCACGCCGCGGCTGGAATTACGCAAACGTATGCCGACGACGCGCACCACCACCACGATCAGCGGCGTCATCACCAGCGAGATTAGCGTGAGCTTCCAGTTAAGGTACAGCATCCAGCCCAGCAGACCGATGATGGTGAGCGTATCCTTCAGGATAATCGTTATTACATTGGTGGCGGCAGAGGTCACCTGCGTCACGTCGTACGTGATCTTTGAAATGAGATTGCCCGAGGCCTGATCGTCGTAGTACGACGCCGGCAGCTCCAGCAGCCGCGCGAACATCAGTTTGCGCAGATCCATCACCAGCCGGTTACTGACCCAGGCGATGCAATACGACGACGCGTATTCCGCGAGGCCGCGCACCACCATCAGCGCGATCAGGGCTATCGGTATCCAGCGAATCACCACCGGATCGCGCTCGACAAACGCCCCGTCGAACAGCGGCTTCATGATTGCCGGCAGCACCGGCTCGGTCAGCGCCACCACGATGGTGCCCAGTATGGCCAAGCCAAACACGCCGCGATACGGCACGACGTAACGCAGCAGGCGCAGGTACAACTCGGTGCTCGACATCGTTCGCGGCGTGTTATTCACGCGGCGAACGATACCAAATTTTTATAATTAATTCAATCACTTAGCCTCGGCGGAATAGTGCAATGGTGCGCCATCAGCGAAACGCATAGTGCGCAAAGATCGAGTAGGTACGTTCCGGCAAGGGGTAGGCGTTATAGCGGCCGGGCACGAACTGGCTGCGCACCGCGTAGTTGAAGTATTTTTCGTCGAAGAGATTGTTGATCGCGGCGCCCACGCTCCAAGGCCCGTCGCGGTATGCGAGCTTAAGATCAACAACCGTGTACGCAGGAATTTTCACGCCCAGCGTGTTGCCTTCGTCGTTGTCCATGAATTGCGCGGCAACGTGAGTGGCCGAAGCGGTCAGACGCGTTTTCGCGTTTATTGACCACGCCGCATTCACATTCAATTTGTGACGCGGAACCAGCGGCACGGATTTGCCCGCAATCACCACCGGCAACCCCGCGCCCGGCAACTCACCCTCGCGGAATTTGGCGTCAATATAGGAATACGCCGCGCCCAACGTCACCGTCCTCGACACCAGCCACTGCGCGTCGAGTTCCACGCCGCGGCGGCGTGACGGCGGCAGATTGGTATTGCCGATGCCGGTGGTAAATGGGTCGAGATGTATCTCATCGCGCACATTCATCGCGAATACCGCCGCGCGCAGCCGTCCCGCCGCCCCACGCGTCTCGAACCCCAGCTCGTGCGTGCGGGCGCGTTGCGGGCGCAGGAATTGGAACTCATTGCTGAACGTAGCCGACGTTTCGTAGATTTCATCCACGTTGGCAAAACGAAAACTGCTTCCGGTTTTGGCATGCAACGCGGTTTGCGTCGTCAATTGGTGGCGCAAGCCAAGCTCATATGCCCGTCCTCTTTCTTTCTGCGAATCTTTGGGCGCGCCCGATCCGAATAGCGCCCCCGGCGCACTTGCGTCGTATCGATCATCGGCCTTGACGCGAATACGCTCATAACGCGCCCCCGCGGTTAGCGCCAAACGGTCTGTCAATTGCAACGTATCGTGCAAGTAAAGCGCGGTATTTTCCTGCCTGGCATCCACCGTATTGAAAGGTTGCCCGATGTTGCCCGGCGCGTTCGAGCGGCGCAGCCGGTAGTCCCAACGATACCAGTCAAAACCTGCCACCAGAGAGTTTGCGCGGCCGGCGAGCGGAGTCGTAATCTTGATCCTCGGCGTGAACGACCACACATCGAGATCGATGGCGCGGTAGTCGGGAAACCCGCCGAAGTCAAAATACGAAATCTGTTCCTTCCCGCGCCAGCCGCCGCCGATGTTGAATTCGCCAAACGACGTTACGCCTCGCCATTCGAGCATCGCACGGTCGCCATCGCGCTGTGCATAGTCAAGCGGCGTTTGCGCGCCGCGGCGGTCGGTAACCAGCTGGTTGACGCCAGCACTGGGCTGCACCTGCCGCGCGCCGGGCAAGCGCACACCCTGGCGGTCTGACGCAAGTTTGAGCGTGATTTCCCCCGCGCCAGTCAACCAATACACATCGGCCAGCAAATTGCTCTGGCGGTTATGATTGTTGCTGCGGTAGCCATTCGACTCATACCCTCCCGCGTGCACGCTGAACCCCGCGCTTTTGCCGGTGTAGTTCGCGCTGAGCTGCACGTCGGTCGTATGGTTTGAGCCGTAACTGCCTTGCAGCGTTATGCTGCTGGGGCGCGACAACGGTGATCGCGTAATGATGTTGATCACGCCCGCGATCGCGCCGTCGCCATACAGCACCGCGCCGCTGCCGCGCACGATTTCGATGCGATCAATCGCCGCCAGCGGCACGGCTGACCATTGCACACCCGACAGATCGATGTCGCCCACGCGCCGGCCATCCACAAGTATCAGCGTGTTTTGCGTACCGGAAATGCCGAATCCGCGCATATCCACGGTCGCGCCCGCCGCGTTGTTGCCGTAAAAGTCGTGCACGGCTATGCCCGCCTGTTCCGACAATATTTCGGGCACGGTTTTCGCGGCGCTGTTGCGTATGTCCTCGGCGGTGATGACCGTAACGCCGGGCAACGACTGCCTGGATGCCTCCGGAAACCGCGTGGCCGTAACCACTACCGGCGTGCCCACGGTGACAGGCGCGTCCGCGGCCTGCACCGATGCAGAAACCGCGATCAGTGCCGCGGCAAAACTATTGGTGCTTTTCATAAAATCCCCAAATGGAAATGCGCGCCCGCCGCGCGACTGATAACGCATGCGGAAACACCGTGGGGATAAACGACGTACAAAAGAATGCCGCGATCGCATGGATCAGGCACGCCACTTCCCCGCGGCAGTTCCATCCAGCAATTCGGGCCGGTATACGGGCTTGTGACTTCGGCGCGCCGCCTTCCCATGTGCATGAAGCACACAGTGGCGTCTGGCGTGCCGCCACGGCATCAGCAATGCTGATGCCGCGCGTCAATTACCGTTGCGGGGGCAGCACAGGAATTGAGCACGCTCGCGTTCGCGCATCAGCATCGACACTCGAAACGCAAGCAATTGTTTTTAAAAACTTATTTGCCCGCACCTGTTTCCCGTTGAACCCGTGGCGTAAACACCGCGGGCACCCGGAATCGCGCCTTCAAACCGCACGTTTACGGATAACACGCGGCTTCAAGGCGAGCCGAGTATATAACGAAGCGCGGGCCAGGGTTTTGATGGGCGGGCACGCCGGATAGCGCCGGTTGCGCGCCGCAAACAAGATGCTAAATTACATTCATTTCGCGCTGTTAAGAGTTGACTTAATGGAATTTTTACAACTATAGTGCGGGCATGGAAGCAGAGCTCGATTCGCTCGAAGGCAAGCTAAAGCAGTTCGTCTCGCTGGCACAGCGCCTGCGGGAGGAAAACCATCAATTGCGCCAGCAACTCGCGGCTGCGCAACAAGACAACAAGCAGCTCGAAGGCAAAATCAGCGGCGCGACGAAGCGGCTGGAAGACATTCTTCAACAAATACCTGAAGACGCCGCATGAGCGCCGCCGACACCAAAGACTCGAAGGGCCTGCAAATTACCATCATGGGGCGCAGCTTTCGCGTCGCATGCCGCGAGGACGAGCAGCAGGGCCTGCTTGAAGCCGTCGATTATCTTAACGGCAAGATGCAGGAAATCCGCGATCAGGGCAAAGTCATCGGGCTTGAGCGCATCGCCATCATGGCGGCGCTGAACATCACGCACGAGTTTCTTTCCGCGAATGTCGGCGGCAGCGGTTTTGACATGGCCGCCTTTAAGCGTAGAATGAATCACATGGAAGCAGTGATCGATCAAGCGATGACCGATCAGAGTAAATTATTCTGATGCTCGCGTGCCCGGCCATCTGCTCGACAAGTTTCCCCTGCGGTGTTCGTTTAGGTCTTTAATTCTTTGAACCAATAAGCGGTAAACGGATGCTGTTCTCGTGATTCTGGTGTGAGCGTCCCACGCGGACGAACCTGAAGGAATCCGGAAAGCGACCACTTGAACCTTTGGTTCAAGAACGGGGCCTGACGGCACAGGCGGGGGAATCCTAATCGCAGTGTTGAGTTTTGAGTAAAAAAAGCGGCTTTGCCGCATTTTTTTTGTGGAGATCGCATGCGTTACTGGTTGATGAAATCCGAGCCCGACGCCTACTCGATAGACGCGCTGGCCAAGGACAAAACAACGCCCTGGACCGGCATTCGCAACTATCAGGCGCGCAACTTCATGCGCGACCAGATGAGCAGGGGCGATCAAGTGCTGTTTTATCACTCCAACTGCGAGCCGCCCGGCATCGCCGGCATCGCCGAAGTGTGCAAGCTCGCCTATCCCGACGAGACCCAGTTCGACAAGAAGAGCAAGTACTACGACGAGAAAGCGACCCGCGATAACCCGCGCTGGCTGCACGTCGAAATCAAATTCGTCAAGAAACTGCCGCTCATCAGCCTTGACGAACTGCGCACGCACACGGCGCTCGCCAACATGCGCATACTCGCGCGCGGCAACCGGCTGTCGATCACGCCGGTCGATCCGGCGGAGTGGGAATATATTTTGAAACTGCATTGACTGCCTCCGCGCCTCTGCGGTGAAGATTTTTGTCTGAAGGAACATCCATGCCCCCGCCCATCAAAACCATAGACACCCACGCGCATTATTTTCCGCAGTCGTATATCGATCTCATCGCCAAACACGGCAATCGCGTGGGCGCGACCGTCACCGAAACCGGCGGCGCCACCTTCATCCAAGTCGGCCTGAATCTTCGTACCGGCCCCATCACCAGCACCTTCATCGATCTTGATGAGCGTCTGAAACTAATGGACGCGCAGGGTGTGGGCATGCATGCGTTGTCACTCACGCAGCCGATGGTGTATTGGGCCGATGACGATCTCGGGGTGCAACTGTGCGTCGCCTACAACGACGCCATCAGCGTTGCGCACAAGGCTCATCCCGATCGCTTTATCGGCTTCGCCTGCCTGCCGATGCAAAACCCGAAGCTGGCCCTTGAAGAATTGGAACGTGCCGCCAAACTGCCCGGCATCAAGGGTGTCTACATGGCCACCGTGGTGCGTGATCGCGACTTGTCCGACCGCAGTTTCTTCCCGGTGTATGAGCGCTGCGAAGCGCTGGGCCTGCCGATCTTCCTGCACCCGATGATGATCAACAACGAGCGTATGAAGCAGTTCTATCTCGTCAACATTTGCGGCAACCCGTTCGAGACCGCACTCGCCGCGTGCCATCTCATCTTCGGCGGCGTGCTGGATGCATTTCCCAAACTCGAAATCAGCCTGCCCCACGCAGGCGGCGCGCTGCCGATACTGCGCGGACGCATGGATCGCGGCTTCGTCATCCGCGCCGAATGCAAACACCTGCCGCGCCCGCCGAGCGAATATTTGAAGCGCTTCACCTACGACACCATCAGCTACAACGAGGAAATCCTCGAATACCTGATCAAACTCGTGGGCATCGACCGCATCATGCTGGGCAGCGACTACTGCTTCGACATCGCTTACGAAGAGCCGGTGAAGTTTGTCGAAGGCGTGACGTCGCTCACCAGCGCACAAAAGCAGCAGATACTGTGGAGCAATGCGGCGAAGCTGTTGCGCCTTTAAGGCTTTAACCGTGCACGTGAACCTCGGCTGCTTTAAGAGACTAATAGCGCCTTGGTTCGTGGCACTGCTGCTCGCGGCACCGTGCGCGCTTGCGCAAGTCGCCACGGAAACGCCGCGGGTAGTCACCGAGACGCTGCCTCATCTCGTTCCCGCGCGCACGGCGGACATCGGCGGCGTATCGATCAACTACCAGGCCGCCAACCTCGCGGCGCCGCAGCCGACGTTGCTGCTCATACACGGTTTCGGCGCGTCGCTTGAAACCTGGCACGACGTGTATCCGGCGCTGAGTGCGAGGTTTCCGGTAGTGCGGCTCGATCTCAAGGGCCACGGCTTTTCATCCAAACCCGACGACGATCTGTATTCGATGGAAGACCAGGCGCGGCTGCTCGCCGCGTTTATCGCAAAGCTGGAGTTAAAACGTGTCCTTGCCGCAAGCTTGTGTAGCATCGGCGGGGCGCTGGAATATTTCTTCAGTACGCGCTTCCCGCGGCCAGACGATGGCCTACGGCACGCCGTGTACCACCGGTCGCTGTGTATGAATTAGGTCATGACTTGCGCTCATGGG
>CAMDLH010000175.1 GCA_945901405.1 Bordetella parapertussis
AGCAACGCGGCCAGCGACGATTGTGGCGACAACCCGAAGGGCTGGGGCGATTGGGTGGGGGCGGCAGGCGGAATAGTAGCTTCTCGTCCTGGATTCAATTCCCAAGTGCGCTTCGCGAACAAAACCCAATCGTCCCGGCGCACTCGTGAAATGATTGTTAACAGGCCCTAATATGACTGAAGTCGCGGAAATCATCGCGAATCTGCCTCACCTGCCCGGCGTCTACCGCATGCTCAACGCGGAGAGCGAACTGCTGTATGTCGGCAAGGCGCTAGATCTGAAGAAGCGCGTGTCGTCGTACTTTCAGAAGACCGCGAATCTGTCGCCACGCATCCAGTTGATGGTGGCCCAGGTCGCCTTGGTGGAAACCACGGTTACGCGCTCGGAAGCAGAAGCGTTGCTCCTCGAAAACAATCTCATCAAAAGTTTTGCGCCGCGCTACAACATATTGTTTCGCGACGATAAATCGTACCCTTATCTCACGCTCACCAAGCACAAGTTCGCGCGCCTGGGGTTTCACCGCGGCGCGCTCGACAAGGGCAGCCGTTACTTCGGGCCGTTTCCGGGCGCCGGCGCGGTACGCGAGAGCATTCAGTTGCTGCAAAAGGTTTTTCGCATACGCACCTGCGAGGATTCCGTATTTGCGCACCGCTCGCGGCCCTGCCTGCTCTATCAAATCAAGCGCTGCACCGCGCCTTGTGTGGGGCACGTTTCCGAGGGGGATTATGCCGAGGACGTACGTAGCGCGGAAATGTTCCTGTCAGGCAAGGAAGATGAAGTGGTGAACCGCCTGATCGAGCGCATGCATGCGGCCTCCGATAGCCAGGATTATGAAGAGGCCGCGCTGCGCCGCGATCAGGTCGCCGCGTTGCGCGCCGTGCGCGAAAAGCAGTTCGTCAGCGACAGCACGGACAAGGATGCCGATATCGTTGCGTGCGCGCGCGAGGCGGGCATTACCTGCGTGAACCTGGTGATGGTGCGCGGTGGCCGCCATTTGGGGGATCGCAACTACTATCCACGCAATGCCGACGAGCACACCCCTGATCGGGTGGTCGAAGCCTTTCTCGCACAGCACTACCTCACGCACAGCGCGCCCAAACGCATCATCACGCGCCACCAGATTGACGCCGCCGCGCTGATGCCGCTGCTTGAACAGCACGCGGGGCACGCCGTGCAATTGAGCGCGCAGCCCGCTGGCGCGAGGCGCGTGTGGCTGGAAATGGCCGAGAAAAACGCACGGCTGGGCGCGTTGCAAACCGCCACGCTGCATGCCACGCAGGAAAGCCGTCTCGCGGCGTTGCAACAAGCATTGGGGCTGGCGGAGACCGCGCAGCGTTTTGAATGCTTCGACATCAGCCACACCATGGGCGAGGCCACGGTTGCGTCGTGCGTGGTCTACGACAAATCCTCGATGCAACACAGCGAGTACCGGCGCTACAACATCAGCGGCATAGAACCGGGCGACGACTACGCGGCGATGCGCGATGTACTCCAGCGCCGTTATCGCAAGGTGGTCGAGGGCTCGGCTAAGTTGCCCGACGTGATCGTGATCGACGGCGGAAAAGGGCAGTTGGGCGTGGCGCGAGATGTGCTACGTGAACTGGGTCTGGAAGAATCCGCGTTGCTTGGTATCGCCAAGGGCGAGGAGCGCAAGCCGGGCCTCGAAGAATTATGGATGCCGGAGCGTGTGGCGCCGATCATCCTGCCGCCTGAAAGTCCCGCGTTGCACCTGTTGCAGCAGATACGCGACGAAGCGCACCGCTTTGCGATCACCGGCCATCGTGCGCGGCGCGCCAAGACGCGCAATACATCGCCGCTGGAAAAAATTGCCGGCGTGGGCGCCAAGCGCCGCAAGAGCCTGCTCGCGCGCTTTGGCGGGCTGCGCGGATTGGTGTCGGCCAGCGTCGATGAGCTTGCGCAAGTGGAAGGCATCAGCCGCGATCTTGCGGAAAAAATTCACCGCGAGTTGCACTGAAATCCGCGCTACCATTCGATTATGCGCGTCAACATTCCCAACACACTGACCTGGACACGGATCGTCCTGATTCCGCTGTTCGTAGGTGTGTTTTATTTCGAGAAGAGCTGGGTTTCCGAGCAAAACCAGAATCTCGTCGCGACCATCGTATTTGTCGCGGCGGCGGTGACGGATTGGCTCGACGGCTGGCTTGCGCGCAAACTGAACCAGATGTCGGCGTTCGGCGCCTTCCTCGATCCGGTGGCCGACAAGCTGATGGTAGCCGCCGCGCTGATCATCCTCATGCAACTCGGGCGGCTCGACGCCATCATCGCGCTCATCATTATCGGCCGCGAAATCACCATCTCGGCGCTGCGCGAGTGGATGGCGAAAATCGGCCAATCGCAGAGCATCGCGGTTTCATTCCTGGGCAAACTCAAGACCGCCGCGCAGATGGTGGCGATCCCCATGCTGCTGTATCACGACCGTATCGGCGGCTTCGATCCGCATTGGCTGGGCACGCTGCTGATCTACGCCGCCGCGGCGCTAACGCTGTTGTCAATGGGTTTTTATCTCGAAGCGGCCTATCGCGCGCTGTCGAAAATAGACATCCCAAACCAATAGTTGCGAAAAGACAAGTACTTACTTATAATTTCTCTCCCATACGCGGGAATAGCTCAGTTGGTAGAGCGCAACCTTGCCAAGGTTGAGGTCGGGAGTTCGAGACTCCTTTCCCGCTCCAGAATTACCGGGGGCACACAGTCATTGGCTGTGTCCCCCTTTTAGTTTGTTCGTTTGTTCTTGTTCGTTTATTCCCCACGCGGCGGGGTGGCAGAGTGGTTATGCAGCGGCCTGCAAAGCCGTGGACGCCGGTTCGATTCCGACCCCCGCCTCCATTCAGATTCATGCCTGAATTGGAAAATCCTCCATACGTTTTGGTTTCGGTGGCGATTCTGCCGGTCACTTTGCCGTGGAATTGCCGCGCTCGCTTGTGCGCATAAACTCGCACGTTTCGCCGTTTCCCCGGGGTGCGCTCCATGCGGCGGAGCAGGTTAAAATCCGCGAGAAGTAATTTTACCGCGGTAACCGCAGTATCACAATCAATTGGGTGCATTGCATCTTTCGCAGCACGGCATAATGGGCAATTCCGACAACAGGCTGGGAGTGGATATCGGCGGCACGTTCACCGATATCGTGATGATTTCGCGTGACGGTGCCGTCTACAGCAAAAAGCTTCTCTCCACGCCGGCGGATTACAGCGCGGCGATCGAGGACGGTGTCGCCAGGCTGTTTGCCGAGCTCGATATCGATGCGCGTGGCGTCACCGAATTTGTCCATGCGACAACCATTGCGACCAATACCATCATAGAGCGCAAGGGCGTGAAAGTGGCGCTGGTGACGACGGCGGGTTTTCGCGACGTGCTCGAGCTTGCGCGCTTTCGTTCGCCGCGGCCGTATGACATCGAATTCAGAAAGCCCGAACCGCTGGCCCCGCGCCGCCTGCGCTTCGAGGTGACGGAACGTATCGCCGCCGACGGCGGCGTGGTGCTGCCCCTGGATCGCGGCGCGCTTGAAGGTATCGCGCAGGCGCTTGAGCGCGAGAAGGTCAGCGCGCTCGCGATTTGTTTCATCAATTCATGCGCGAACAGCGTGCACGAAGCGCAGGCCGCGGAATTTTTCAACACGCGGTTGCCGGCGGTATCGGTCACGGCCTCGACCTCGCTATTGCCGCAATTAGGCGAATACGAGCGCAGCAGCACGGCCGTGATCAATGCCTATATCCGCCCGGTGGTGAAGACCTACGTCGACGCGCTTGAGCGCCGCCTGAAGGCGCTCAGCATAGACGCACCGCTGATGATCATGCAGTCGAGCGGCGGCATTTCGCCGGCGGCTATGGTTTCGGACATGCCGATTACCATAATCGAGTCCGGGCCGGCGGCCGGCGTGCTGGGCGGGCAGCGTCTGGCCACCCATACCGGCATACGCGACATGATCGTGTTCGACATGGGCGGCACCACCGCCAAGGCGACGATCATCGAGGATTTCGCGTTCGGCGTGAGCCGCGAGGCCGAGGTGGGTGGCGGCGCGGTGTTGGGCCAGCGCATGATCAAGGGCGCGGGCTATCCGGTGCAGGTGCCGACCATGGACATCGCCGAAGTCGGCGCGGGCGGCGGCAGTATCGCCGTGGTCGACGAGGCCGGCGGCATCAGGGTGGGGCCGCACAGCGCGGGCGCCGATCCGGGGCCGGTTTGTTACGACCGCGGGGGTGTCCAGCCGACCGTTACCGACGCGAACCTGTTGCTGGGATATCTGAATTCGCAAGCGCTGGTCGGCGGCGACCTGCTGCTAAATTTCGACAAGGCGCGCAATGCAGTCCAGCAAATCGGCGCGATGCTAAAGCTCGACCAAACCGCCACGGCCTATGGCATTCATCTGATCGCCAATGCCTCGATGCTGCGCGCATTGCGCGCCATCTCGTCGGAACGCGGACGCGATCCGGCGAAATTCATCCTGCTTGCGATTGGCGGCAACGGGCCGGTGCATGCCACGTCGCTGGCGGAGGCGGGGGGTCTCACCCACGTCGTGGTACCACCGGTTGCCGGACTCTTCAGCGCGCTGGGCATGTTATTCGCCGACGTCGAGCACCAGCTCGTAAAAAGTTTCTACCGCGAATTGCGCAAGACGCCACTCGCGGAATTTAATGCGGCGACTACTGAACTCGTCACAGCCGGCCGCGCTCAACTTGCCAAACAGGGATTCACCACCGCCGCCCGCCAGCGTGTTGTGATCTCGGTGGATATGAAATATCTCGGACAAACTTCGCCGCTCGCGGTGCAACTCGCCGGTTTTCCTGCCACCGGGCAGACGTTCGGCGATCTGCCGCGCGCATTCGAGGCCGAGCACATGAAGATATTTGGCTATGTGCCCAGCGGCGACGTTATGCAGTTCGTCGCGTTGAAAGCGATTTGCAGCGGAGTGCCGGAAACGCCACGCATGCCTGATCGTGTGCAGCGCGGCAATGAGCAGGCGGTCGTCGCGGGCAAGCGCAATGCGTACTACGGCGAAGAGCACGGATGGGTGGAAACACCAGTTGTTTCCCGCGCGCAAATTTCCATAGAGCCGATGCCCGGCCCTTTGATCGTCGAGGAATACGACACCACCGTCATCGTGCGTCCAGGATGGATGGCACGAATCGATGCGTGGAACAATATTCACATGGAGCTCGCACGGTGAGGAAAATTCCGCGATGAAGATCAATCCCGTCAAGCGCGAGTTGCTGAACAATGCGCTGGTCACGATCGCGGACAACGTGATGGTCATGATCGTGCGCACGGCGCGTTCCTCCAACGTGAAGAACAGTCTCGATTTTTCCGCTGCCATACTCGACGGCGACGGGCAGCTCGTCGCGCAGGGTCTGGCCGTGCCGGTGCATCTGGGTTCCATGATGCCGGCGCTCAAGGGCTGCCTCGATTACTTCGGCGCCGACATAGCCGAAGGCGACATGCTGGTGTGCAACGACCCTTATTCCGGCTGCAGCCATCTGAACGATGTCTATATGTACAAGCCGGTGTTCGCTGGCGGATGCCGCGTCGCGTGGATAGGCATCATCCTGCACCACTCCGACCTTGGAGGCCGTGTCGCGGGAGGCAATGCGACCGACAGCAACGAAATTTTCGAGGAAGGCCTGCGCATACCGCCGACCAAGATCGTCGAAGCAGGCAAGGTCAACAACACGATTTTGCGCGTCATTGAATTCAATACTCGCGTGCCGGCAAGGGTAGTGGCGGACATACGCGCGGAAATGTCGGCCATCGAACTTGCGGCGAAGGAGCTCGAAAAACTGGTTACACAGTGGGACGTCGCGGAATTTTGCGCGTATCTCACCGACCTCATCGATTACTCGGAGCGGCTCACGCGCGCCCAAATTCGTTTACTGCCCGATGGCGAAACCGAATTCACAGAATGGAACGACGACGACGGCATCGGCGGGCCGCCGGTGAAGATACACGTGCGGCTGATCAAGAAAGCCGATTCGATCACGGTGGATTTCAGCGGCACCGACCGCCGGGTGGGCGGCGCCGTGCACAGCCACTATGTATTTACCGCGTCCTGCGCGTACGCCGCGATACGTACCGTCCTCGATCTTGGCATTCCGAGCAATGCCGGGTTCTACCGTCCGATCGAAGTTATCGCGCCGCTCGGCACCTTCGTCAACGCGCCATTCCCCGCGGCCTTGGGGTCGCGTGGTCAGAGCGGGTATCGGATACGCACGGTCGTACTGGGCGCGCTGGTCATGCTGCTGCCCAATCGCCTCACCGCCTGCACCGGCGGCTCCGAGTTTGCGATCGCGATCTCGACTTACGACGGCGAGGGGCGCCGCTCGCTGCACCTGGAATTTCACAACAACACCGGGCATGGCGGCGGCCCGGACCGCGACGGGCAGGACGCCGGCCCAAACTGCATCGGCAACCTCGCCAACATGCCGGTAGAATTCATCGAGGCCGAGAACCCGCTGCGGGTGGAGCGTTATGCGTTCATGCCGGATACGGAAGGCCCGGGCAAGTACCGCGGCGCACTGGGTATCGTGCGCGAATACCGCATCCTGTCAGATGAAGCGATGGTGCAGGTACGCCAGGACAGGTTTTTGCATGCGCCGTGGGGCGTATTTGGCGGTGAAGAAGGCGCCTGCGCGCGTGCATACCTGAACCGCGGAACGGACAAGGAGGAAGTGCTGCCGTCAAAATTTATCCGGCGCTTGCAGCGCGACGACGTCTTTTGCGCGGAAATGGCGGCGTCTGGCGGCTACGGCAACGCGTTCGAGCGCGATCCAGCGGCAGTGGCGCAAGACGTGGTGGAGCAGAAGATGAGCCACTCGCGTGCGCGCGAACGATATGGCGTCGTTATCGATACTGCAACCAAAGCGGTGGATACGGCCGCGACTGCCCGTGAACGGGCACACAAACGCGGTTAAAGCACGCATGCGCCGCGTCTTTGATCCTGCAAATGGTACGAAAAAAGAGATCCAAGATGCTGCAAAATCGAGCCACGACATGCGAGCCAGCTCATCCCTCTTAGCTACTTTCTGCGTGGTGATACTGTCGGCGGCGGCGTGCGCAGTGTCGTTGGCTGCGACGCTGCCATCTGATGGTTATCCCGCCAGACCCATACGGCTGGTGACGCCATTCCCGCCAGGGGGCGGCACCGACATCCTGTCGCGTGCGCTGGCGCCCCGGTTGAGCGAAAACCTCGGCGGGTCCGTGATCGTCGAAAACCGGGCGGGCGCCGGCGGTCTGGTCGGCATCGAAGCCGTTGCGAAATCGCCGCCTGACGGCTACACGATAATGCTGGTGTCGGGCAGCCTGACTATATTGCCGAGCCTGTTTCCCAACGCGCGTTACGACGCGGTGAAAGACTTTGCGCCGATCACATTGGCCACGCGCCAGCCCTACATCGCGGTTGTGCATCCGTCGTTGCCGGCGAAAAAATTTCGCGATTTTCTGGCGCTGGCGCGCGCACGTCCCGGGCAGATCACTTATGCGTCGGCGGGTAGCGGCGGCGCCGGCCATTTGGGCATGGAACTGCTGAAAACCATGGTGAAGGTGAACCTCGTGCACATTCCATACAAGGGTTCCGGCCCGGCGCTGATTGACCTGCTCGGCGGACATGTCTCGCTGATGTTTGCCAGTGCGCCGTCATCAATGCCGCATGTCAAGACCGGCAGATTGCGCGCGCTGGCCATGACTGGCGCGCAGCAGTCGGCGGCCATACCCGGTGTGCCAACCATCGCGGAGTCTGGCTTACCCGGCTTCGAGACATACGGCTGGTACGGCATCGTCGCCCCCGCTGGCACGCCATTCCCGATTGTCCTGCGCTTGCACGCGGCTATCCTCAAGGCGATGGCAGTGCCGGAAGTAAACGACCGTATAGCCGCGGACGGTTCGGAGAAGGTGGGCAATACGCCGGAACAATTTGCGGAATACATCAAACGCGACATTCCGAAGTGGGCAAAAGTGATCAAGGACTCGGGCGCAAGGGCCGACTGACGTGCAACGGAAAAAACTGGGTAGGGAAATCGGATGAACGAAACACGCTTACTCGCTGAATTTGTTGCGACGACAAGGTTTGCGGACTTGCCGCGCGATGTGATCCAGCATACCAAGCACCTGGTGCTCGACCATTTCGGTGTTGCGCTGTATGCCGCGCAGACGTCCTGGGGACGCATCGCGCAGAAATACGCGAAGAAATTTTCATGCGTGGGCGAATGCACCGTGTATGGACAGCCGTGGAAAACCAGCGCACAGCATGCGGCGCTCGCCAATGGACTGTGCGCGCATGGCTATGAACTGGATGATAGTTTCGAAGGCGGCTACTGCCATCCGGGGGCGCCGACGATTGCAGCGGCGCTTGCCGTAGCCGAGGAACAAAAGGCTACGGGAAAGGATTTTCTTTTGGGGGCCATCATGGGTTACGAAACCATGACACGTGTGAGCCTGGCGCTGGCCCGGGAGTGGAACAAGATGCACCATGCCACGGCGCAGGCAGGGGTGTTTGCCTCAACGGCCGCGTCCGCGAAAATAATGGGCCTGGACGCTCCTCACATTACCAATGCCTTTGGATTGGCCGGAAGCATGGCCTCGGGTGTGATGGAGTTTGCCAACGATCCGGAAGGCACGATGGTCAAACGGCTGTATGGTGGTTGGCCGTCGCAAAGCGGCGTGGTTGCGGCCTGGCTGGCGAGCGAAGGGCTGACAGGGCCGGCGACGATACTCGAGGGGCGGCAGGGTTTTTTGCGCGGAATTTCGCCCAACGTGAATCTGGCGCCGGTCACGGCAGGGCTGGGCCGTGAATACCAGATGCTCAAAACCGTTTTTAAGCCGTATGCCACCTGTCGCGCGTTTCATCCGCTGATCGAGGGCATCGCCGAGTTGCGCACGCGGCATGGCGTCACTTCGGACAATCTCGTGCAGCTAGACATCGGTGTTCGCGAAAGCATCGTCAGCTACCAGATCGTCTATGAACCGAAATCGATCATGGCAGCGCAGTACAGCATGCCGTTTGCTACCGCGCTCGCGCTATCACGGGATCTTGCCGATCCGCGCTCGGTTGACGAAGCCTGTCTGAGCGATGCCGCGCTGCTGGCCACGGCAAAGAAAGTGAAGGCGTACCTCGACCCCGAGATGGATGCCTTCCCACGTTATGGTGCGCGCATCAAGGCGTCTTTGCGCAGTGGTCAGGAAATCACGGTCACCGCGTTTGATCATAAGGGCACCCCCGCCAAGCCGTTTACCTTTGATGAAATTGCGTCGCGCTTTCGCAAGATGACCTCGGGTATTCTGTCGTCCCGCAGTGCCGAGAGCATTATTATCGCGGTGGACAAATTGGATCAACAAGGCGCGGGCACGATTGATACTTTGGCCGCCGCGCTCAGGACAGTCGATTCCCGTTAATTTGAGATCGCCAGTGCACAGGATGTCCATACCTGCTTCGACAAATGCCAGACCCGTTTCAGACGGGAGGATCGTTATCCATCCTATCCGCTGGGTCGTGTTGCTCAATCGCGCGCTCGTGTCGCGGGTGTCCGCCTGCGCGCACCTGCTGCTGGCCGCGACCGTGCCGGCCTTGCACGCGGCCGACTATCCGCTGAGATCCATCAGGCTGATCGTTCCCTTCGCGCCCGGCGGCGGCTCGGACCTCATGGGTCGAATGATTGCGCAGAAGCTTACCGAGGCAACCAGTCAGACGGTCATTGTCGACAACCGCCCGGGCGCGAGCGGCATGATCGGTGCCGCGATGGTAGCAACCGCTGCTCCGGACGGCTACACCATCGTCATTATTCCCGCCGAGCACGCGATCAACCCGAGCTTGTATCGCAAAGTGCCGTACGATCCGCTCAAGGACTTCGCGCCCATCACACAGGCGACGAGTTACTCGGGGGTGCTCGTCGTGCACCCGTCAATGCCGGTGAAGACGGTCAAGGAGTTGATCACACTAGCGAAAGCGCGGCCAGGGCAAATTGCCTATGCGTCTTCGGGAATTGGCGGAGCGCCCCACCTGTCGGCGGAGGTGTTCCAGACCATGGCCGGGGTCAAGTTGATCCATGTGCCCTATAAGGGAACCGGGCAGGCACTCGGCGATCTGCTCGGCGGCCAGATCCAGGTCATGTTCGCGAACCCGCTCCCCATCACCCCGCACGTGCGCGCGGGCCGGCTGCGCGCCCTCGCTGTCGCGAGCCGGACACGATCCGTGTCCCTGCCCGAACTGCCCACTATCGATGAGGCGGCCCTGCCGGGTTTCGAGACGAGCGGGTGGTTCGGTTTCCTTGCACCGGCCGCAACCCCCGCGCGCATCGTCGATTTTCTGTACGAAAAGATCGCGGCGGCGCTCAGCCTGCCAGACGTGAAGGATCGCCTGTTAGCCCAGGGACACACGGTGGTGGGTAGCAAACCTGATGAGTTCGCGCGACATATCGCTCAGGAAGTGGTGAAGTGGCGCAAGGTTGTGCGCGATTCCGGGGCAAAGGCCGAGTAGGGCGGCGCGCTTTTGCGACTGGGTCGAGAAACAGCGGGGGCAATCCCAATTGCAATTTAGCGCGGCAACGTCGTGTTCTCTCCTGGCAATGTCGTTCTATTTTGTCGGGCAATCTCAAACCACGGCTGCAACAACCGACTACCCAAACCGCAGCATTCGCCTGATCTTTCCCTACGGGCCAGGCGGCGGCACCGACATTGTTGCCCGTTGGCTCGCGCCAAAACTTTCTGACGCCTGGAAACAAAGTGTAGTCATCGACAATCGCGAGGGCGGCGGCAGCACCATCGGTACTGCCTTGGCCGCGCGTGCCAATCCCGACGGTCATACGCTGGTGCTGGTCACCGCCACCTTTGCGATTAATCCAAGCCTGCATAAAAAACTGCCTTATGACTCTGCCAAAGACTTCGCGCCGGTGAGTCAGGTCACCTCCAGTCTTTATGTCATCGCCGTCAATCCGGCCATTCCGGCAACCACGATTAAACAACTTGTCGCGCTGGCTCGATTCAGCCCCGGCAAGATCAGCTATGCCACGGCTGGGAATGGCAGTTCGGGGCATCTGGGAATGGAATTGTTGAAATCCATGGCCGGCATCGACATGGTGCACGTGCCGTACAAAGGAGCCGGGCCGGCGACCATTGCCGTAGTCGGTGGCCAGGTGCAATTGATCATGGGCAGCACCACGGCAGCGCTGCCGCAAATCCGCGGCAACCGACTGCGTCCGCTCGCGGTGACTACCGCGAAACGATTTCCCATCCTGCCGGAGGTACCGACAGTGGCCGAAGCGGGCCTGCCGGGATACGAGGTCGACGGCTGGTACGGCATTTTGGCGCCTGCCGGCACGCCCGCGGAGCGGTTGCGCCTCGTCAGCGAACAACTCGCACTGACGTTGAGTTCTCCGGAGCTGAAAGAGCGCTTGTCGCGCGACGGTATTGAACCACGTGGAACCTCACCTCAGGCGTTCGCACGTTATATAACGTCTGAAATGACGCAATGGGCAAAAGTGGTGGCGACCGCCAACGTACGCGTCGAGTGAGGCTGCTCTACGGCTGCTTGCCTGCGCGACAATAATTGAGACGCAGGACACTGGCTGTCGATTTCACGTCTTAAGCAGTGCCGTCATGCGCGACCCGGTTCGAATTGGTCGAGCACGGAGGCGAAGGAGTCAACATCCTTCGTTCGCCACGCGAGATTGAAGGCAGCCGCAGCGCCAACGCGCCCGAGTGCCGGCTCGGTCAATTGCATGAACTTCTTCTCGATTTCCTCGGCGGTAAGCGGGTTGAGTTCGTGGCCGCGCGGGTTCTTGATGTGAATATGGTAGGTCTTGCCGGAACGGTCCACCGCATCCAGCTTTGCCTGTATGACGACCGGCCATTCCGCGTCGATATCTTTATCCACTTCAACGCTGACCCGGTTCATCAGTGCGCGTATACCGGGGTCGCATATATTGTCCAGATCGAACGTAGTGGTGCTTACAGTGCCATCCTGCAACGCGCGTGCAAAAATATACGGCAGGCTATGGTCCGCTGTTTCGCGCGTCTGAGGATTCCACTTCGCCGCCTCGCTGCCGGACTCGTGCCAGAGAAACCAGCTGGTGCGCAGGGTCACTTTCTCAAGCTGCGTAATATCGACTTGCTTGCGCAATTCCAATGCAGCCCAGACGCCGACCTGCGTGTTGTAGGCAACCGGAAAATATTTCAGCCGTGTCCTCATCAACTTCCAGGTGTCGAAGGGTGACAGGTTCAACGCACCTTCCTTGCCATTCAGAAGCTCCACGATACCATGGCGCCCGTCAAATGGCGCGGGTGGCGCGGTCATACCCATGCGCGCCATGTGCACGCAAAATACCGCATGGCGCGACGACACGGCCGTTGCCACCCCCTTGTAGTGAGATAGTTCGCCAGCGCGGCTGGCACGCAACGGCACACCATTCGTCGCGGCAAGGGAAATCGCGTGCGCTGTTTCATCGCGGGATAGCGCCAACAGATGACAGATGCCGCCCACCGCGCCCAGCGCAATGGCGTAGCCCTGATCGAGCGTCTTGGGTGGCCGCGACAGTGCCTTGGTGCTGATACGTGAGTAGATCTCATAGGCAATGGCCATGGCGGTCAGCATCGCAATGCCCGAGGCGCGGGACACGCGCGTCATGGCAACCAATGCCCCGATCATGTCGCTGGGGTGGCCGCCGGAGAGCGAATCGCTGAAATCCAGATTACGTATCATGGCCGTGTTCCAGAACGCCGCGTTGTCGATCGAAGCGCCTTGCGCCATTCCGATCACCGCGCCGGTTTCTCCCGTCGGGCCGGCTGGAAAGGCTCGTGCCACTTGCGCGGCGATGCAGTCACGGCCGCCGACCGCGCAGCCGAGTGAGTCGACGAGGATTTCACGGCACCGGTCAAGCACCTCGTCTGGCGGCGCTTGGTTGCGCACCGTCATGATGAAATCGACGATTGATTTGAGTGTGGCGTCCAAGGCTGTCCCCTCTCTAATGTCTGCAAATTCAGTGAAAATCAATGTTTGCTGCGATAGGGTGAGTGTGGTCATCGAATTTGATGTTCCGATTTTCACGTTTCGTGATGGCGTTCTGCCTCGATTAAGATGCTATTGCAGCCAAATCTATGCGCGTTCGGCATCACTGACACCTACCCCGCATTAATCATGCCAGCATGCCAAATAGGGCGCACCGTAACCCCCTGTTTTGCAAAGGGAAATCTTGGTCAAGTTTCGTGATGGCGTTCTCCCCACAAACCTCGTCTAATTTGACCAAAAATCGCGTAATTTCCATCAAGATCGGTGAC
>CAMDLH010000176.1 GCA_945901405.1 Bordetella parapertussis
CTTCACGATGACCGAGACCCATGCGCTGGCAAGCCAATCCCGATGAGGAAACCACCGACTGGAGAGCCGTGTGCGGGAGAACCGCACGCACGGTTCGGAGGGAGGGGAGGACGAGCGTCCTTTCCTACCCCTATCATAACACAGTGCCATAGGGCACATTGCATGGATTCCCGCCTGCGCGGGAATGACGGGTAGGGGTTATATAATGAGCGAGGAATTTTAACTCATTAGAGATTGCGCCTTTATGTTCGTCCACCCCGGATTCGACCCCATCGCCGTCAGCCTCGGCCCGCTCGCGGTGCGCTGGTACGGCCTGATGTATGTGGCGGGTTTTGCGCTGGTGTGGTGGTTCGGCCGCATGCGCATCAAGGCCAACCCCAACGGCATCTGGCAACAAAAAGACCTCGACGACGTGATGTTCTACGGCATCCTCGGCGTGATTCTCGGCGGGCGCTTCGGTTACGTGTTGTTCTACAAATTCAGCGACTACATCCACGTGCCGTGGAAGATTTTTTACGTGTGGGAAGGCGGCATGTCGTTTCACGGCGGCATGCTCGGCGTGATTGTCGCGCTGGCGTGGTTTGCGCGCAGCCGCAAGCAGCATTGGCTCGCTCTCACCGATTTCATGGCGCCGCTGGTGCCGCTGGGGCTGGCGACGGGCAGGCTAGGCAATTTCATCAACGCCGAATTGTGGGGCCGCCCCACCGACGTGGCGTGGGCAATGATCTTCCCGCTGGTGGACAAGCAGCCGCGCCACCCATCGCAGCTTTATCAATTCGCGCTTGAAGGCGTGCTGCTGTTCGTGATCCTGTGGTGGTACTCCGCCAAGCCGCGTCCGCGCGGCGCGGTGTCGGCGCTGTTCCTGATTGGCTATGGCGCGTTCAGATTTATCGTCGAATACGCACGCGAGCCCGACAGCTTTTTAGGCCTGCTGGCGATGGGTTGGTCGATGGGGCAGTGGCTATCGTTGCCGATGGTTGTCGTCGGTATTGCCATGTTTGCGTGGGCCAATAAAGCGCAGCGCTGAGGGCAGTTTTAATCCACCCGCGCGCCCGACGCTTTAACAATCGCGCCCCACACCGCTGTCTGTTCGCGCAAAAATGCGTCGCATTGCGCCGGGCTTGAACCGACGATCTCGATGTCGGCCTGCGCAAGGCGCGCGCGCACGTCGGGTGTTTGCAGCGCCTTGACGATATCGGCGTTAAGTTTCGCCAGCACCGTGGCCGGTATGCCGGCACGCGTGACCACTGTCCATAAGCCCGAGCCGGCGCGATAGGCCGGCAGCGTTTCGCTGATTGTCGGCACATCCGGCAATGATGGCGCGCGCTTGGGGCTGGTACCGGCGATGGCGCGCAATTTGCCGGATTGCAGGTACGGCACGGCCTCCGCCAGTATCGTCGCCAGTACCGGCACGCGGCCCGGTAGCACATCGAGTATCGCCTGGCTGGTACCTTTGTACGGCACGTGTTGAATGTTGATGCCGGCGGCGGCGCGCAGCGCCTCGGTGGCGATGTGATTTTGCGTGCCCGAGCCGCCGGTGGCGTAAGTGATCTCGCCAGGGCGCGCCTTGGCGAGCTTGATCAGCTCCGCCACGTTCTTCGCCGGAAACGAGGGGTGCGTAAGCAGCAGCCCGTAGAGATTGCCGATCTGCGTGACGCACGAAAAATCCTTCTGCGTATCGTAAGGCAGCTTGGTATACAACGTGGCGTTGACTGCGTGCGCGGTGATCGCGTGCAGCAGCGTGTAACCATCGGCGGGCGCCTTGGCCGCAACCTCGGTGGCGATGGTGGTGCCGCCGCCGGGCCGGTTTTCGACCACGACTTGCTGATTCCAGGTGTCGCCGAGTTGCCGCGCCAGCGTGCGCGCGAAGACATCGGTCTCGCTGCCCGCGGGCAGAGGCATGATGTAGCGTACGGCTCGCGTGGGGAAATTCTGCGCGTTGGCTTCTGCCGCGAATATTGCCGCAACTAACACTACCGCCTGCACAACGGGCTGCCGCATACTGTTCTCCCTCCTTATGGCGGATGACTTTAGCAGCAAGTTTGGCGGCGTGCAAAAGCATACGTCGTGACGGACACTGCTTAGAATAACGACCATGCCTTCCAACGACACCACGCTAAAGCAGTACTACGCCGCCCGCGCCCGCGAGTATGAAAGCATCTACGCCAAGCCCGAGCGCCAGGCGGATCTCAAGCGCATCGCGGATTTGTTGAAACCGATGTTCAAGGGCCGCCGCGTGCTCGAAATCGCCTGCGGCACGGGATACTGGACGCAGCATATCGCCGCTGTCGCACAGAGCATCACCGGCGTGGATGCCAATCAGGAAACACTCGATGTGGCGGCGGAGAAAACCTGGCTGGCGAATCGGGTCGAATTCAAAATAGCCGACGCCTATGCGCTGCCTGATGAACTCGGCATGTTCGATGCCACGTTCGCGGGCTTCTGGTGGTCGCATATCCTCGCGCGTGATCGTGCACGGTTTTTTGCGTCGCTTAACCGCCGCTTGTTGCCGGGCGCGCGGGTTGCATTTCTTGACAATCTTTATGTCGAAGGCAACAGCACGCCGGTTTCGCACCGTGACGCCGAGGGCAACACCTATCAGCGCCGATTGCTCAAAAACGGCACGGAGCATGTGGTGCCGAAGAATTTTCCCACCGAGCAGGGGCTGTTCGCGGATGTTGCCGGGTTTGCCAGCAACGCACACTACGCGGCGCTGGAATATTTCTGGCTGTTCAGCTACGAAACCAGCGCCGCCTGAGCGCGTAGTTTTTCCATCCACGTCGTTGCGGTACTTCTGAGTTGCGCACGTTGCGCATCACTCAACCCCAGCGGATCAAACCGATAGCGGTTGTGCAACGCGACCAATTGCGCCAGCGGCTCGCAATCAATGGGCGCATCTTTTTTCAGCCGCGCCACCCACTCCACGGCGGACTCGTGCGCGCGGCGGCTTAAGCCCAGTTCGGCCAGGCGCTGCTCCACGTTATAAAACTCCGAATCGCCGCCCGTCAATGACTGTGATGTAATTGTTTGTTTTTGTTGATGTTTTTTGGGCGCTCTGCGGCTGCGATACAGCCGCCATGCAAGCCACAGTGCAAACGGAAACACCACGATCAGTGCGCCGATCAACAAAGTCTCGCCGCTACTTTCGTTCCACGCGCGCGCAACGCGAAATCTGAGCCACGCCCACGCGTCGCTTAATTTCGTCATCGCGCCCGAGCCGGCTGCTTCTTCGATCCCCCACGTTGGCGGCGTGGTGTCGATCTCGATCCACGCGCCGTTGACATGCGCGCGTACCCATGCGTGCGCGTGACGCTGGCGCACGATCCAGGCGCTTTCCATTTTGCTGAATTCGATTACCGCGAAACCCGTGGCGTAGCGCGCGGGGATGCCCGCCGCGCGTAGCAGCAGCACCGTGGCGGTGGCGAAATATTCGCAGTGGCCGGACTTCGTGCGTAACAAAAAATCGTTGATCGGCGAACCGCTCACCGGAGCGTCTTTCTGGAACGTGGAGTAGCGATAACCATTGGCGAAAAACTGCTTCACGCCATCGACCGTCTGCGCGGCGGGCTGGCCCTTGAAACCCAGTTCGTTGACCAGCGCCTCGACCTCGCCGCGTTCGCGCGCGGGCAGTTTCAGGTCTTCGGCCGTGGGCGCGCCGTCGAGCGCATGTTCGCCGCCGTAGGCCGCGCGATAGCTGAAAAACCCCGGCTCGCGCTCGATCTGCACCGCGCCCAGCGGGGTGCGCTGCATGGTTTGCGCGGCGAGATTTTCAATCGTGATCGTGCCCGCGGGCAGGCTCAACACCGGCTTGCGTTGCGCGGAGAAATCATGAATCAATACGCGAGCATCCGCAGGCGTGTTCTGCGCCAGCGGCCAGCGTTGTGCGTCCGTTGATCTCACCGCGCCAAAATTCACCCCGCGCGCGAGCCACGTCGCCCCGGCATAGGTGTTGTAACTTGCGCGATGTAAGAGCTTTGGCGGTTTGGCGCCGCCTTCGGCGGTCACGCGCAAAACGATACCGTCCGAATCCTTGAGAGAGCCGATGTGGCCGATGTCGGTGGTGGCGCGGTACGGATCGGTGCGCGAGCCGCCGCCCGATATCCACTCGGGCACGAATTCCTCCAGCCACACCTGCGCCTCGTGCAGGCCATACTGAATGCCGAAGCCGAGTGCTGCCGCGAGCGAGAAAGCAACACCCCACGAACCGACGCGATACGACCACGGACGTATGCGCACCAGCGGCCAGCTCACCAGCGCAACCAGGCCGACATAAAACCACTGATCACGCACATTGGCGGCACTGGCCGCCACCAGCCACATCGCAAAATACGAAAACCACGGATCAACAAAGGCGGGCTTGCGTGGCGGATTGCGCCGCAGATTCCAAAACAGCACATCCAGATTCATGCGCTCCGCAGTACCCCATGCGTGCGCGAGTGCGACCGGCAGCAGCACCACCGGCAGCCACTGAAACAGCATGATGATGAAGCGCGGACTGCCGAAGGTGACAAACAGATAGCCGCCCAGCAGCAGCGCCAGCACCACGCAAAAATCCGCTACGCGATGCAGTTGCGCGCGCGTGAGTTCCCAACGTGTTTGCACGAACCAAGGTGCTGCCAGCAGCGCCGCCGCGGGCACGGCGACGATCCACATGCTTGTTTGCCAGCCCCAAAAGGCGAGGGCGGCGACCAACATGAGTGGATGGATTTTTAGATGCATCCACATGCCTCGCGATGCAATCCCCACCACGTCGTTCCAGCGAAAGCTGGAACCCAGGTTGTAACCCGGTCCGCAGGGCCTCTGTCCAGCTTTCGCTGGAATGACGGGGTGGGTATATCGCGTGCGCGCACTCTGATCACAGTCGCGCCAACCCTTCCTGCACCTTGCCCGGCTCGATCACATGCAGCCACGGCGCGCGTTCGGCAATGGGCATGGAAGTGACCACCAGCACCATCACCGGCACGCCCAGCGTGCGCAGCGTGCGTATAAACTCCGCGCGTGCGTCGTCCCACGCCAGCAGAATCACGATGCTGCCGGTCAACGCCGCGCGCCGTCCGACCACTGCATCGTGCAACGTGCGAAACGGTTTCGCGGCCGAGGGCTGCACGCCCGCCAACACTTCAAGCAAACTGCCGGTGGACATCTGCCCGCGCCCGGCGGTGTAGCAGTGCGGCTCCGCGCCGACGAACACGAGATCGAGCAAACACTCCTGCGTGCTTACGGTGCACGCGAAAGACGCCGCGATGGAGACCGCCTCCTCGAATGCTTTTACATCCTGAGTAACGCCAAAGGTGTCGAGCACCAGCGCGTGCCGCTCGAAAAATTCATCCTGATACTCACGCACGATGGGTTTGCCCACGCGCGCGAAGCTCTTCCAATGGATGCGTTGCAAAGGATCGCCGGGGCGGTAATCGCGCAGGCTGACGAACTCCTCCGAGTTGCCCACGGATGACGCCAGTGCAACGCCGCCCTGTTGATACTTGCGCGTGCCGGGCAAGTCGATCATCGGCAGCGCGTAACGTTTTGGCAGCACCAGCAGATTCGCCGCTTCCTGCTGGCGCGTGAGGCCGCGCATCAGCCCCAGCGGATCGGCGCGTGCCACGGTGACGCCATTAAAATGCTGGCTGCCGCGGCGCAGCGCCTCGCCTTGTGCCGTGATCTCGACCGTGCCGCGCGGCGCGATATCGGGCAGCGGCGTTTCATCCACCACGCAGGTGATACGTTCATTGATCAGCCGTCGCCACGCGCGATAGGTCGGCACCTTCAGCCGCGCGCGAAACTCCTCCAGCGCTGGCCGCGGATCGGCCAGGTCTTCGATCAACGCGAGGCCATCGCGCGGGCTGGCGGTGAGATTCGACACCGCGACACGATAGGTGAACTTCTCACCCGCCGTCACCACGCGCGGCAGCGAACGGCGCACCGTGAACGCGCCGCGCTGCAAATACACGGCCGCGATGGCCACGATCAGCAGCGCAAACGAAAACGCGAATACCTTGTAGGCCACGGTCTGCTGCGTATCCACACCGAGTGCGGCCGCGCCGATGGCCACGCTGCCGACGATCATCCCCGCGCGCGTGAAGCGGCGTTCGATCAGCCGCTGCGAGGCGGCGACGAGGCTGAATATCCAGTGCGAGAATTTCCACATGGCTTAGATCAAGGTCAAGGGCTTTTTAGCCGCGGATTTACACGGATGAACACAGATTAAAAACCAGCCCCGTCGTTCCGGGCTTGACCCGGAATCCAGGTTGTCTCGCCGTGCGCAGCACCTGATCCGTGTTCATCCGTGTTCATCCGTGGCCAAAAGTTTTTGAACTAAGTCACACCGGAACCGCCACCGATTTCAACAACTCCGCCACCACATCATTCGCACTGACACCTGAGAATTTCGCCTGCGGATCGAGCGCCAGCCGATGCGCCAGCACCGCCGGCGCGAGTGTGCGAATGTGATCGGGCGTGACGAATTCATCGCCTTGCACCAGTGCCAGCGCCTGCGACATGCGTGTCAGCGCAAGTGAAGCGCGCGGGCCGGCGCCCAGTTGCACCGAGGGCGCTGCGCGCGTGGCGCGCGCGAGATCGACGGCGTAGCGTTTCAGCTCGTTGCTGATGCGCACGTTTTTCACCTGCTGTTTCAGCCAGCGCATTTGCGCGGCGTCGACGCACGCCGTGACCGATTCGAGCGGATGCTGTTGCTCCTGCGCGCTGACGATGGCGACTTCCGTCTCTGCGCTGACATAGCCAAGCGACAGCCGCAGCGCAAAGCGATCCATCTGCGCTTCGGGCAGCGGATAAGTGCCGCGAAACTCGACCGGGTTTTGCGTGGCGATCACAAAGAACAAATCGTCGAGCACGTGCGTCTTGCCCTCGGTGCTCACCTGATTTTCACCCATCGCCTCGAGCAGCGCCGATTGCGTGCGCGGACTGGCGCGGTTCACCTCATCGGCGAGCAGAATCTGCGTGAAGATCGGCCCCTCGTGAAAATGAAAACTCTGATCCTTGGGGTTGAACACCGACACGCCGAGAATGTCCGAGGGCAGCAAGTCGGGCGTGAACTGCACGCGGCGAAACTCCGCGCCCACGCTCTTCGCCAGCGCCTTGGCGAGCGTGGTCTTGCCGGTACCGGGGTTGTCTTCCAGCAGCACATGTCCGCCGCCGAGAAACGCCGCCAGCACCTTGTTCAGCGTCTGCGTCTGCCCCGACATCACGCGCTCGATGTTGGCGCGGATGTGCGCCGCGAGTTCTTGCGGCTTTGCGCCGCTTTCTGGATTATTCATGCTTGCTCCCCGATAAACCGCCGTAACACATATATGGTAACCGCTAACACACCGGCAGGCATGCATGCCCAACATTGTGCGCGCCAACTTACGGGCGTAGCGGCTTGCAATTCACCGAGAAATCAACGTGGTAGTGCTCATCATGCCGTATCCACGCCGGCGTTTTCATGAAGTTAAGATTCTTCGCTAAAAACGGCCCGCGTGGCGTGGCAAATAGCTTGGGCAGGTACGGCGGGTCGATGATCACCAACGCGATACCCGTGCCGCGCGCGACGGCTGCACTATGCAGTTGAAACAAATGCTCCGCAATGGCGGCAAAGTCGATCGTGTATTCGCCGTGTCTGCCGTTGGCGTCGAACTCAAGGTCGTAGCCGAATTTGTTCAGCGCCGACGCGGGCAAGGGGACGGAACGGCCCGCTTTGTTGATAACCGGTACCATGAAATCTACCGAGAGCCCATTTTGATGCGTACGGTGGGGACGAAATTGGCTACCAGACGACCCGCCGGTTTCACCATAGACGAACAATTTTTCAGGGGCCGTTTTTTCGAGCGCCCGGTAAGCATCTACGACAACAGCGTATACGGCAGAATGGACATAGGTTCGCCCAAGCCCAGTAGCCAAGACACTATAGGGCTGAAAGTTCTTTCCGCTTGCAGGTAACTTTGCTGCGCCTTCGATACGACCGTTGCTGACGGTGCCGTAGCAAGAACTCTCATCCGCAAGCGATGGTGTGCCTGTCAAAAATAGCAGCGCAGCGACGACGGAACGCTGTTTCCAAGCGTTGCGAGCGGGCGCGAGACACATCGAAACCCGCACGCTGTGACTATACCTTCGCCGCCACCTTACCCAGCGCCGCCGCCCGGCGATCCAGCAGCCGTCCAAAATTCGCCATTGATATCAGGTGCGCGTAGATGCGCGGCAGCACGCCGTTTTTCACCAGCTCGGCGAGTTTGTCGCCGGGGAGTTCGGCGATTTTTTGTTCGTTGATGCGGTGCATGCCGGCCACCGACAGCGGCTCGCCTTCGTTGGGCTTGGCCTGCATCACGAACGGCTCCAGCAGACCGAGGTCCTTGACGATGCGGCACATTTCCTCGGTGCGCGCGAGGTCGGCTTCGTATTCGAAGAGCAGCTTGCGGATTTTTTCCCACGCCGGCAACGGCTCACCCTTATCGTCGTAGAGCGCGTCGCCCTTGGCGCTGATGGCGCGCTTTTCAACACAGGCGATGCGTTCGGGCGCCTCCTTGCCGCTGACGTTCACGCGCGTCATGCAGAACGGGTAGCGGCGCACGTATGCGGGCACATAGGTGTTGCGATCCCATTTGTTGTCGGCGCCGACGAAAAGATTTTGCTGTTGCTCGATGCCGAGCACCGCCATCGCCACCATCGTTTTGCCTTCGTCGCCGCTGATAAAAATCACCGGGTAGTCGCGGCACGCCAGGGTGAATTCGGTGTACGAAATCGGCAGCACCATGGCGTTGCGGAACACCGGCGCCAGATTGCCCTCGGCCGGCAGCACCACGTGGTGCGTCTTGGTAAGCGGAATGATTTCCTGATACGCGAACGGCGGTTTGATGTCCATGTTTTCCGGGCCTCTGTGTTGTTGAAAAGCATTATATATCCCTGACAGACAATGGTTTGTCTGTTCTTCAAGGGCAGGGGCGGCGCTTATTCACAAGACAGTAATGTGCGGCAGGTAAGCTTGGGCCTCAAGAATTCAAGACGCCGCACGAGTTACTCACAACGCCAGGAAGAAACGAATCATGAACGGTATAGGCAAAGTCATACAGATCGCAGTAGCCCCGGTATTCCTGCTATCGGGAGTAGGGGTGATGCTGGCTGTGTTTACCGGCCGCCTTTCGCGGATAGTGGACCGGGCGCGCGTGCTTGAAGACAGGCAGGGTTTCGTTGATGCGCGCCATGAAGGCGAGTTACTGGCGGAACTCAACGCGCTTTCACGCCGGTCGCGCATTTTCGACCGCGCCATCTCGCTGGGCATCTGCGCGGGCATGTTGATCTGCATGGTTATCGTGGCGCTATTCACGGGCGATCTATTTGACATCGACTTGTCGATATTGATTGCGGTGCTGTTCGTGCTGGCGATGGCGGGTCTTATCGGCGCGTTTGCCTGTTTTCTGAAGGAAGTCTTGATCGCCACCGCGAATCTGCGTGTGGGCAGAAAATAGGTTCGTGGAACAAGCGCGGATTGTTCCGGCGCGACCGATACCCGCTTGCGGATCGTCATCATGCGGTAATACGAAAAAACTATCGTGATAGCGCCGCCGGAGCGGGCGGCATTCGAAGGACAACCTCTACAAAGGAGTATGGCCATGCAAATGCTGGAAGTAATGCGCCGCTTAAACAGCGAAAGCGAAGTGATGTTCTTGTTGTCAGCCTATGTCGAAACGCTCCAGCACTGCGATTTTGGACAAGGTTTGCCGGGTTGCGTGGCGGTGCTGCCGGTCAGGGGCGTCGGGGATGTTCGCGACCGCTTCGAGGCGCTGCTCGACGTTGAACTTAGCGGCGCCGCGGCGCAGGCGGGCAGGTGTGTACATGCGATCGCGCGGGAAGCGACAGAGGTATTTGGCGTCGCGCTTACGCGCATGCAATCGCTACAGGCGGTTGTGCGCGCGGCCCCCGTACGTAAGGTGGAATTGGTCTTCTGAAGCGGCGCCTCTGTAAGTAATTGTTTTTAAATCGATTTTTATGCGCCCCTCCGAGGCGTTGATTCAAGGGGTGTAGGCAAGTGAAAGGGCGGCTTACCGTGGTTGTCATCTAGCTGTCACAAACTTTCGTTAGCTTTGGGCGGTTGCTGCGACCGCAGCCTTGCGCACTGGTTTGATTCCATGACTGAGCGTCCAGCGCCGGAACTTCTCCTCAATCGCGAGTTGGAACAGCTTGCGTTTAACCAGCGGGTGCTCGCGCAGGCGGGTGATGCGCGCACTCCGGTGCTGGAGCGATTGCGTTTTTTGTGCATAGTCAGCAGCAACCTTGACGAGTTCTTCGAGGTACGCGTCGCCGGCCTGCATGCGGAGATCGAAACAGGCGCCATGACCTTGGCGCCGGATCGAACGGCCCCCGAGCAGATATACAGACAGGTTGCCCGCTTGGCGCATGAACTGGTGAGCGCGCAATACCGGTTGTTCAACGAAGAAATCATTCCGGCGCTCGCGCAGGAAGGCATCCGCTTCGTACGGCGCTTCGATTTCAGCGCCGAACAGGCAGCGTGGGTCAAGTCGTACTACCACGACCAGGTCATGCCGGTGCTCACGCCGATCGGCCTCGATCCGTCACACCCGTTTCCCAGGGTGTTGAACAAGAGTCTTAACTTCGCGGTTGAACTCGATGGGCGGGATGCGTTCGGGCGCGGTTCTGGCACGGCCATAGTGCAGGCGCCGCGCGTGTTGCCGCGCGTGATCAGGCTGCCGCGCGAATTGTCGTCCGTGGATTACGAATTCGTGCTGCTGTCTTCCGTCATGCACGCGCACATGGATGAACTGTTTCCGGGCATGAAAGTTATCGATAGTTACCAGTTTCGCCTTACGCGCAACAGCGATTTGTTCGTGGACGAGGAAGAGGTCGAGGACCTGCGCGCCGCGTTGAGCGGCGAGCTGCCCAACCGCCAGTTTGGCGACGAAGTGAGGCTGGAGGTTTCCGCCAATTGCGCGCCGGCCATCAGTGATTTTCTTATGAATCACTTCAGGCTGGAGCCGGACGATGTATACCGTGTCGATGGGCCGGTTAATCTGGTGCGTCTGATCGGAGTGCCGGACGAAATTGACCGGCCCGGGTTGAAATTTCCAAAATATGTCGCGGGCAAGGGCGCGCGTCCGGATGACGCCGGCGGCATGTTTCAGGCCATCCGCTCTGGCGACATACTGCTGCATCATCCGTATCAATCCTTTCAGCCCGTAATATCGTTTTTGCGCGAGGCGGCCACCGATCCGGCGGTGGTGGCGATCAAGCAAACCGTCTACCGCGCCGGATCGGAGTCCGAGTTGATGGAGACCCTGATCACGGCGGCGCGTGGCGGCAAGGAAGTCACCGTCGTGCTGGAGCTGCTTGCGCGTTTTGACGAGCAGGCCAATATCAACTGGGCGCAACGGCTCGAAGACGCCGGCGCGCACGTCGTGTATGGCGTCGTCGGCACCAAGACGCACGCCAAAATGCTAATGGTGGTACGCCGCGAGGAACAAACGGAAAAGACGGATGGCCGCCAGCCTGGCGCCGGCGTGCTGCGCCGGTATGTGCATCTTTCCACCGGCAATTATCATGAGCGCACGGCGCGGCTGTACACCGATTTCGGTTTGTTCACGAGCAACGAAGCGATTGCCGCCGACGTAAACGCGGTCTTCATGCAACTGACGGGGCTGGGGCTTGCCTCGAGCCTGCGTCATCTATGGCAGGCGCCGTTCAAGCTGCATGAGCGCATCCTCGCGGCGATCCGGGCAGAAACGGAGCACGCCAGGGCAGGCCGCAAGGCCGCGATCACCGCGAAGATGAACGCGCTGCTTGAGCCGGAAGTCATCGGCGCCCTGTATGAAGCGTCCAGCGCGGGGGTGCAAATCGACCTCATTGTGCGTGGCGTATGCGCGTTGCGGCCGGGCGTGCCCGGCATCTCGGACAACATTCGCGTGCGCTCGATTATCGGACGATTTCTGGAACACTCGCGTATCTTCTGTTTCTCGAATGACGGCAAGGACGACGTCTTTCTATCCAGCGCCGACTGGATGGGGCGCAATTTCTTTGGCCGGGTGGAAGTATGTTTCCCCGTGCTCGACGCTGCGTTAAAGCGGCGCGTCATCGACGAGGGTCTAAAGCCCTGCCTGGACGACACCAACGCCTGGCTGATGAATGGCGACGGCACTTACCAGCGCGCCACCGCCGGCGGTGCACCCGACGCGCAGCAGCGCCTGCTGAAAGAACTGGCGGAGCACTGATGCCGCGCCCATGGGGAATTCACAAGCAATCAGCCCTGTCGCAATACTGTAATAAAACTGACATAAGCTGTTAACTTTTTGAAGGTATTGGTTATGCAATTGACGACAGCGGATATTGGCGGCGGCATTACTCTGATGAGCTTGACCGGCCGCATGGACATGCACGGGGCGCAGGAGGTCGATCTTAAGTTCAATGTCGTCACCGCGATCGACAAGGGAGCGTTTATCGTGGATATGTCGCAGGTGGATTTTCTTGCCTCCATCGGCATACGCACCCTTATCGTATCGGCCAAGACCGTCAAGGCGCGCGGCGGACGGCTGGTGCTTTTCAAGCCCACTGACCTGGTTGCCGGCGTGCTTGAAACCGCGGGCATCACCGAAATCATTCCCGTGTTCCATGAACTTGAAGCCGCGCGCGCCGCGGTGACGGCGGCCTGAAGAGCGCCCTGTGTCGCAGACGCTGCGCATCGATAATAATCTGAACGCGTTGAGCGAGATGTCTGACTGGGTTGTCGGGCGCTGCAAGGCGCTGGGGTTTCCGCGGGCGCTGAGTTTTCGCCTTGACCTGGTGGCGAACGAAGCCGTGACCAACACCATCAGCCATGGCTACCAGCGTGGCGCGCGTGGCGAAATCGTCCTCCGGCTGCACGCGGAGGAAGGCAACGCAATGCTGGAAATCGAAGACGACGGCATCGAGTTCAATCCGCTGCGGCTCGCCGAAACACCACGTCCTGAAACACTCGATGAAAGCCGCGTTGGCGGGCTTGGCGTGCTGCTCATCATCAAGAGCATGGCGCATTGCGAATATCAGCGGCGCGCAGGGCGCAATGTGCTGATACTGAAATCACCGCTGGCCTGATTAACGCGAGACGCTCTTTGCGTGCAAAAAATCCAGAAAATAAATCCCATTAAAAACAAAGCTTCGTGACGGGTATTTGTGGGTGGTTTTTCGGGTTTTTGGGGGAGTCACCTCGGCCAAAAGGTTATCCACGGGGGTGCGGCCCGCCGCCTCTTTCAGGCGGGAGGCGAGCACCCCGGTGGGTAACCTGGGATGAGCATGAGGCTTT
>CAMDLH010000177.1 GCA_945901405.1 Bordetella parapertussis
TCAAACCAATGGACGACGTTTCACCTTGCAGAAATTCGCTGCCGTCGCGTTGCAACAGCCCCAGCACCCCCGCCAGCGATTTAAGCAATCGCGCATCATCGACCGAACGTGTCTTGTTCAGCTCATTCACCAATTCAAACAATACCGCCACCGCTTCCGGCGTATTGAAATCATCATCCATCGCCTCGCGAAATTTCGCTGCATGCGCGTTGTTCCAGTCAATCGCCGTGGGCGAGACATCAAAGTCCTTCAGCGCCGTATACAGCCGCGTCAATCCTTGCTTCGCATCATCCAAGTGCTGATCGGAGTAATTCAGCCCGCTGCGATACTGCGCGCGAATGATGAAGAAACGAACGACCTCTGGATCGAATCTCGCCAATATCTCGCGCACGGTGAAAAAATTGCCCAGCGACTTGGACATCTTCTCGTTGTCCACGCGCACGAAGCCGTTGTGCATCCAGTAGTTGACGAATTTGTGCTGGTGCGCGCCTTCGGACTGGGCGATTTCGTTTTCGTGGTGCGGGAACTGCAAATCCTGCCCGCCGCCGTGGATGTCGAAGTGTTCACCCAGCAGCGAACTGGACATCACCGAGCATTCGATGTGCCAGCCGGGGCGGCCCGCGCCCCACGGCGACTCCCACGACGGCTCGCCGGCTTTCGCGCGCTTCCACAGCACGAAGTCGAGCGGGTCCTGTTTCGCCATATCGACTTCGACGCGCTCGCCGGCGCGCAGGTCTTCGAGCGATTTGCCGGAGAGCTTGCCGTAGCCCTCGAACTTGCGCACAGCGTAATTCACGTCGCCGTCACTCGCCTGATACGCAAGCCCTTTTTGCCGAAGTGTCTCGATCATCTCCAGCATGCCCGCAACGTATTGCGTGGCGCGCGGCTCGTGATCGGGCTTTTCGATGCCTAGCGCCGCGGCGTCTTCGTCCATGGCGTTGATGAACCGCTCGGTCAACTGCCCCATGGTCTCGTTGTTTTCCTGCGCACGTTTGATGATCTTGTCGTCGATGTCGGTGATATTGCGCACGTAGGTCACTTCCATGCCCGAGGCGCGCAGCCAGCGTCTCGCCACGTCGAACACCACCATCACGCGCGCGTGCCCGAGGTGGCAAAAGTCGTATACGGTCATGCCGCACACGTACATGCGCACCTTGCCGGGGGTGATAGGAACGAAATCCTGCTTTTCGCGGGCAATGGTGTTGTAGATTTTCAGCATGAATCGGGCGCGAACTGGAGTTGTCGGGTGTGCAATCGAAGCCGGGCGTGGCAGCGGGACTCAGGAAGGTTCTGGTAGAATCTCGAACCCGGCATCGTCGCCTTATCATGCTCGTTTGCACGCGGCGATCCTGTGGTTCCTGTTGTTCCTGTTGTAAGTCCCTGAATTACACCAAAAATTATAGCACAATGAATTTTCTCCGCTCCGCCGTACTGGTTGCCGCGATACTCGCGAGCGGCGCGGCAATGTCGCAGCAGTCGCCGCAACTTGCGCCACCGACAGCCGCGCCGCCTAGTGAATTTCAGGAAGCGAGCCAGTTGCTGACGAAGGGGCAACTCGCTGATGCGCTAATCAAAGTCGATGCGTTTCTCAGCAAACGCCCGAAGGACGCGCGCGGCCGTTTCTTGAAGGGCGTAATCTACACGCAGCAGAAAAAATCCGACGAGGCGATCCGAATCTTCAGCGATCTCACGGCCGATTACCCCGAATTGCCTGAGCCCTACAACAATCTCGCGGTGCTCTACGCCGAACGCGGCAATTACGAACAGGCGCGGCTTGCGCTGGTGGCGGCGGTGCAAGCGCTGCCAACCTTCCCGGCGGCGCACGAAAACCTCGGCGATATCCATGCCAAGCTGGCGGCACTCTCCTACGAGAAAGCCGCCAAACTTGATAAAGGCAATACATCGGTGCCACTCAAGTTGAAAATGATCAACGATATCTTGTCTGGCGCGTTAAAGCGCTGATGCCATTCAGCAATTTTTGTTCGTTACGGAGATAAGTTAAATTTATGAATATAATCAGTAAGTTACGGTTCATCGCCTGTGCGCTGTTGTTGACCGCCGCCAGTCACGCAAGCGCGCAAAATCCGCAGATTGAAATGCGCACCAGCATGGGCGTGATCATGCTGGAGCTGTATCCCGAAAACGCGCCGGACACGGTAAAGAATTTTGTGCAGTACGTGAAAGACGGTTTCTATAGCGGCACGATTTTTCACCGCGTGATCGGCGACTTCATGATCCAGGGCGGCGGCTTCACGCCTGACATGCAGCAAAAGAAAACGCGCGACCCGATCAAGCACGAAGGCGGCAACGGCCTGCGCAACGAAATCGGCAGCATCGCCATGGCGCGCACCGGCGAGCCGCATTCGGCGACCTCGCAGTTCTTCATCAACGTCGTCGATAACACCATGCTCGATTTTCGCGGCCCGGGCCCGCAGGAAATCGGCTATACCGTATTCGGCCGCGTGATCAAGGGCATGGATGTGGTGAACAAGATCAAAAGCGTGCAAACCGCCACGCGCGGAGGGCAACAGAACGTGCCCGTAAGCACGGTTACGATTGAACGTGTCACCGTTATCGAATCAGCCGCAAAACCCGCAACCAAAGGAAAGTAAAGTAAATGATTAAGCTGCACACCAACCACGGCGTTATCGCCATCGAGCTCGACGCCGTCAAGGCGCCCGAAACCGCCGCCAACTTTACGCAATACGTCAAGGATGGGCACTACACCAACACGATATTTCATCGCGTGATCGGCGGCTTCATGATTCAGGGCGGCGGCTTTGAGCCGGGCATGAAACAAAAACCCACGCGTCCCCCCGTGCAAAACGAGGCGAACAACGGCTTGAAGAACGACAAATACACCATTGCAATGGCGCGCACCTCCGACCCGCATTCGGCCAGCGCACAGTTTTTCATCAATGTCGCGGACAATGATTTTCTCAATCACAGCGCGCCGACGCCGCAGGGCTGGGGCTATTGCGTATTCGGCAAAGTCATTGAAGGCGCCGATGTCGTCGACAAGATCGAAGCGGTCAAGACCAGCAGCGGCGGCATGCATCAGGATGTACCCGTGGCCAACGTGGTAATCGAAAAAGCGGAAGTGGTTTGACGGCAGGATTGAGCATTGAGTTTATGGGATTGAGCCGGCCCGTTGCGCTTGGGGTTGCTCAATCCCCGATCCTGAATCCTCGATCCTGATGTCGCACACCTTATTCATCTCCGACCTGCATCTCGCGGCTGAGCGTCCGCACATCAACAGGCAGTTTTTTGATTTTGTTGAAAATGCGGCACCTTCCGCGCAGGCGCTGTACATACTTGGCGACCTGTTTGAATACTGGGCCGGCGATGACGATACCGAATCACCCATCAATGCCGAAGTAGCCCGCGCGCTGGCACAACTGACGCAACGCGGCGTGCCGGTGTTTCTCATGCATGGCAACCGCGACCTGTTGATCGGACAGGCGTTCGCGGACCGCTGCGGCGCGCGATTGATCAATGACCCCACGGTAGTTGATCTTTATGGCGCACGCACGCTGCTGATGCACGGCGACACTCTGTGCACCAGCGACATCGACTACCAGAAGTTTCGCCTTTATGCGCGCAACCCGGAAAATCAGTCACGCTTTCTCGCGCAGCCGCTCGCCGCGCGGCGCGAACAGATGCTCGGCATGCGCGCGCAAAGCAACGCCAGCAAGGGCGAAAAATCCGCCGAGATCATGGATGTAACGCTCGCGGCAGTCGAACAGGCGCTGCGCGAACACGGCTACCCGCGATTGATACACGGGCACACGCATCGGCCCGCGCGGCATGCGCATGGCGTCGATGGGCGCGAATGCGAACGCTGGGTGCTCGCCGACTGGTACGAACGCGGCAGTTACCTGCGCTGCGATGCAAACGGCTGCGCGGCCCGCGACATTACGACTGCTCCAGCGCCTGCCTGAAGTCGCCGATAAGATCATCGGTGTCCTCGATGCCGATAGACAGCCGGATCAGCGACTCCGCGATGCCCATTTCGGCGCGCCGCGCGGCGCCCATTTCCCAATAAATGGTTTGCGCGATGGGTATCGCCAGAGTGCGGTTATCACCCAGGTGGCTCGACGAAATCACCAGTTGCAGCCGGTTTAAAAAATCAAAACAATCGAGGCCCTCGGCAAGCTCGATGCTCATCAGCGCGCCATAACACTTGAACAACTCGCCCGCGAGCTTATGCTGCGGGTGGTCTCCAAGACCAGGATAGTAAACCCTGGTCACCTTGGGATGCGCGGCAAAAAATCGCGCCAGCGCCAGCGCGTTTGCGCACGCGCGCTCCATGCGCAGCGCCAGCGTCTCCGCCCCCACGGCGATGCGATGCGCGGGTTCCGCGGCGAGCGTCGCGCCCACGTCGCGCAAACCTTTCTTGCGAATTTGCTGGATGCCCCACAGCGCCGGCTTGGCGTTCTTGTAGTTGTCGTAGATGTGCGGATATTTTGTCCAGTCGTAAAGCCCGGTGTCGGTGACAGCACCACCCAGCGCGTTGCCATGGCCGCCGATATACTTGGTTAGCGAATTAATCACCAGGCTCGCCTTGTCGCGCTTGGGGCGATACAGATACGGCGAAGTCATGGTGTTATCGACCACGTAAATCAAGCCATGCTTCGCGCACAACTCGCCGATGCGCGTGAGGTCGGCCACCTGCGTGCGCGGGTTGGCGATGGTTTCGACGAACACCATGCGTGTATTGGGCTTGATCGCGCGCGCGACGTTGGCCACGTCGGTCGGATCGACAAAGCTGATCTCGCAACCCCAAGTGTTGAACGTGCCGAAGAGACTGTTGGTGTTGCCAAACAAAAACGAACTCGACACCACATGATCGCCCGCGCGCAAAAGCGCAACAAACGCGGATGCGATCGCCGCCATGCCGGTGGAAAAACACGCCGTGGCCACGCCATCCTCCATCTTGCTCACCTTGGATTCGAGCGCGGCGGTTGTCGGGTTGCCCTGTCTGCCGTAGGCATAACCGGCGGCCTCGCCCTTGAACACGCGGGCCAGTTCGCGCGAGTCCTCGTAGCCGTAGGCCACCGCCATGTGCATCGGCTTATGCACCGAGTAGTGTTCAATCGGCGCTTCCAGATCGGAATGCAGGATGGTCGTGGTAAATCCGTTGCTCATGTTGGCACCCCATAAAAACAAAAACCCGGTCTGCTTGCGCTTGAACCGGGTTTGAGAACACACCTTCATCTCTTTAGCCGGATTTATTACGCGCCCGCAAGCAGACCACAAATCGGCGCGATGAACCTATGGCTGCTAAGTTACCCGCGGCCACGGCAATTGTCAAATTTTGCGCTCAATTTTGTGCGCATCCCGCACAAGGGCGGCGTGAGCCGCTTCACCTTCGGCGGTTAACCCCTCCACCAGGCTTACGCGGTCTTTCTCGACGCGGTTCTGGCTCACTTTCCATTTACCCTGCAAACGGCGTAACGGAATTTCGATGCCGACGATGGCCTTCAACATGGTGTTGACGTAATCAGGCGGCGCATCGGTCACGAGCCAGGGCTGCGCACGTATCGATTCCTGCGAATCGGTCAGGCGCGTGACCAGCTCGCGCAGCCACTCCACATCGTCATGCACAACAAGCGGCCCGCTGGCATGCACCACGGCGTAGTTCCAGGTCGGCACCACCTTGCCAGTCTCGCGCTTGGAGGCATACCACGACGGCGTGATGTAACGCTGCGGCCCCTGAAACACCGCCAGTACTTCGGTGTGCTTATCGAATTCGCGCCAGACCGGATTGGCTCTCGCAACGTGCCCCAGCAGCGTGCCATTCGGCGTCGGCGACGCATCGATCAGCATGGGGATGTGATTGGCCTCCAGACCGCGCGCGGTCATTGTCACCAGTGTCGCCAGCGGATGCGCGCGTATCAGCGCGTGCATCACATCGACGCGCTCTTCCTTGAATACGGCTGCTTCGTACATGCGTGTGCGCGAAGTACGGCGGAATCAATCCACCAGTTCGAGATCGAGATCGAGCTGTGTTGCCGCTGCCGCGCTGGTGGCGAGTTTCACGCCATCGCGGCGTTGCTGTTCGACTCCATCGAGATACTCGCGCGTGATGTCACCGGTGATGTATTCCCCGTTAAAGCACGAGGCCTCGAAATTTTTTACCCGTGGATTCACACTTTGCACATCTTCAATCAGCGCGTCCATGTCCTGATAAATCAGCTCGTCACAGCCGATCTCGCTGGCGATTTGCTCATCGTTGCGGCCGCTGGCGATGAGCTCGTCGCGCGTAGGCATGTCGATACCGTACACGTTGGCAAAACGCACTGGCGGTGCGGCGGACGCAAAGTAAACCTTGCGCGCGCCCGCATCGCGCGCCATCTGCACGATTTCGCTGCTGGTGGTGCCGCGCACGATGGAGTCGTCCACGATCAGCACGTTCTTGCCCTTGAACTCCATGCCGATCGCGTTCAGTTTCTGGCGCACGGATTTACGGCGCACCGCCTGACCTGGCATGATGAAAGTGCGGCCGATGTAGCGATTTTTGATAAAGCCTTCGCGATACGGCAGATTAAGCCGCTTGGACAACTCCATCGCCGCGGGCCGGCTCGAATCCGGTATCGGTATCACCACGTCAATATCCAAGTGTTTGTATTTGCGGCTAATTTTATCGGCGAGGCTCTCGCCCATGCGCAACCGGGTTTCGTACACCGAAATGCCGTCAATCACCGAATCGGGCCGCGCGAGATACACAAATTCGAATATGCACGGGTTCAGCGACGCAATCGGCGCGCACTGGCGACTGTAAAAATTGCCGTCCATATCGATGAAGATCGCTTCACCCGGCGCCACATCGCGCACCACCTCGTAGCCCATCGCATCGAGCGCCACACTTTCGGACGCCATCATGTATTCGTAACCCTTGTTGGTTTCGATGCGGCCGAAAATCAGCGGCCGGATGCCGAACGGATCGCGAAACGCCAGCATGCCGTAGCCCGCAATCATCGCAACGATCGCGTACGCCCCGCGGCAGCGCCGGTGCACGCCCGACACCGCGGCGAATATGGTCGCGGGTTCGAGTTTGTAATTGGTGGCGGCTTCCTGCAGCTCGTGCGCGAGCACGTTGAGCAGCACTTCCGAATCCGAATTGGTATTGACGTGCCGCAGATCGGTGCGGAACAGATCGATCTTCAGTTGCTCGGTGTTGGTGAGATTTCCGTTGTGCGCGAGCACGATGCCGAACGGTGAATTAACGTAGAACGGCTGTGATTCGGCGGCGGACGTGGCCGAGCCCGCGGTCGGGTAACGCGTGTGCGCGATGCCGGCGTAACCCGCGAGCGCGCGCATATTGCGCGTGCGGAACACGTCGCGCACCATGCCCATGCCGCGATGCGAATGAAAGTTGGCGCCGTCGGCGGTGACGATGCCCGCCGCGTCCTGCCCGCGGTGCTGTAGCACCAACAGCCCGTCGTAGAGCAGTTGATTAACCGGAGTTCTTGCGACTACACCGAGAATTCCGCACATCCCTCGTCCTCAATACTTGATGTGTTTTGCCCAATCCTGCGGCAACCAATGCTTCACTATCGCCGCCAGAGTCTGCAACGGCGCACTGAGCATAGCATCTTTCCAAACCGGCTGGCGCGGTAACGCGGTCAACCCCGCCAGCAGCACCAGCACCATCACCACCGTAAGCCCGCGCGCGAATCCGAACAGGCTGCCGAACACGCGGTCCTCGATGCCCAGCCCCGCGCTTTTGATCAGCTTGGAGGCGAGCAGCGCGATGATGCTCATGGCTACCAGGGTGAGCATGAACACGGACACAAACGCCGCCAGCACGCGCCACGACTCCTCCGCGATCTGCTTGACCAGCAGGCCCGCGAAATCGGCACTGAACAAACTTGCCACCGTAAACGCTACCACCCACCCCGCCAGCGCGAGCGTTTCGCGCACGAAGCCGCGCACCACGCCGAGCAATATCGACAGACCAACTATGGTCAGCACCGCGTGGTCGAAGAGCGTCATCTACGGTGCAATCAGCGGTTTCCGACCTTGCCTTCGAGACCAGACAGCACCAATTTTTTGCGCGCGGCCTCGGCTTCATCGCGCGTCGCAAACGGGCCGGCGCGCACGCGCGTCACATTGCCGTTGCCCGCCACCAAGACTTCGGTGTACGACTTGAAGCCCGCGTCGATGATCTGCTGCTGCACCTGCCTGGCTTTTTCCACGTCGGCGAGCGCGACGACCTGCACGAAGAAAGCGCCGCCCTCGGCCTTGGCGGATTCTTTTGGCGCATCAGCCTTGGCCTGTGGCGGTTCAATTTTTGCAGGTGGCGTATCCGCGGGCGGCGTCGGGGGCGCTTCCGCCATCACCGGAGGCTTGGGCTTGGGTTCCGCCTTGTCACCTTTGTCACCTTTTTCACCCTTGTCACTCTTTGCGGGCGGCGTCAGCGGCACAACCTTGGTCACGAAGCCCTTATCCGGCGACGGTATCTGGATGCTGATTTCCTGCGAGCTGCGCTTGGGCTCCGAATCGAGCACCATCGGCAACACCACCGCCACCACGCACACCAGCACGATGGCGCCTATCAAACGGCGGCGCGCGCGCTTCTTCAGTTGTAGTTCTTCTTCGCTGACGGGTCTCGCCATTACTTGTTAACCGTGTTATTTCCGAATCGCCTGAATTGCCCGCGTCGCTTCGGATACCGTGTGAAACGATCCGAATATCAAAATTTTATCACTTTCCGCCGCGATTCCGTATGCCATGTTGAGCGCCTCGGCCACGTTCACGCACTCGTGCACGCCATTGACCACGCCACATGCCTTCAATCTCTGAGTCATTTGCGCCGCCGTGGTTCCGCGCGCGCCCTCAAGACCCGCCACGCACCACACATCTACTCGCGGCATGATGACGCGAATGACACCATCGATATCCTTGTCGCCGAGCATGGCGAACACCGCGATCGTGCGTCCGCCGCGCGGCAACGCGCCGAGCGCTTGCGACAGCGCACGCGCCGCATGCGGATTGTGCGCGACATCGAGTATGGTCATCGGCTGGCCGGGCAACACCTGAAAGCGCCCCGGATTCTCCGCATCCAGCAAGCCGGTGCGTATATCGTTCACCGTCACCGGCAGGCGTTCGCGCAAGGTATCGAGCGCGGCGATAACCGCGGCGGCATTGCCCAGTTGATAAGCGCCGCGCAGCGCCGGATACGGCAGGCCATGGCGATCTCCGCCCGGCCCCCGATAACGCCATTGCGTGGCCTGCGCGTGGTGACTGTAATCACGATTGACCAGCATCAGTTGCGCGCCGATTTTGTCCGCGTGTTCGAGCAGCGAGCGCGGCGGATCGGCATCGGCACAAATCGCCGGACGTCCCGCACGATAAATGCCGGCTTTCTCAAAACCGATTTTCTCGCGCGTGTCGCCGAGATATTCGACGTGATCGATATCCACGCTCATCACCAGCGCGCAATCGGGCTCGAACACGTTAACCGCATCAAGCCTGCCGCCCAATCCAACTTCGAGTATCAATACGTCAACGCGCTGTTCAATAAACAGCCACACCGCCGCCAGCGTGCCGAATTCAAAGTATGTGAGCGCCACACCCGCCTTCAGGCGCGCGGCCTCCACGGCGGCAAACGCGCGCGCGAGACTGTCATCGTCGGCTTCGAGCTTGGCGACACGCACGCGCTCGTTGTAACGCGTGATGTGCGGCGAGGTGTAGCAGCCCGTACGATAACCGCCTTGATGCAAAATCGCTTCGAGCATCATGCATGCCGAACCCTTGCCGTTGGTGCCGCCAACGATAAGCAGCGGCATCAAGGGTTCAAGTTGCATCGCGTCTTTCACCGTGCGCACACGGTCCAGCCCCATCTCAATGGTGCGTGGATGCACGCGCTCGATATGCGCGAGCCAATCGGAAAGCGTGGCCGCAAACGCGCTCACGGCTTGCGGTCAATGGTCTGCATGGCGCATACCACTTGAATGTAAGTTATTGTTTTTATTTATATTTTTAAAACAAGAATTTTACACCGCCGCAGGCAGCTTCAGCAACAACGAGAGCAGTTGCGCGAGCTTGTCGCGCATCTTGCGGCGGTCGACGATCATGTCGATGGCGCCGTGTTCGAGCAGAAATTCCGCGCGCTGAAAACCTTCGGGCAATTTTTCGCGCACCGTCTGTTCGATCACGCGCGGGCCAGCAAAGCCGATCAGCGCACCGGGTTCGGCGACAACCACGTCACCGATCATGGCGAAGCTCGCCGACACGCCGCCCATGGTCGGATCGGTCAGCACTGAAATAAACGGCAGTTTTTCTGCCGCCAATTGCGTGAGCACGGCGCAAGTCTTGGCCATTTGCACCAGTGACAGCACGCCTTCCTGCATGCGCGCGCCGCCGGTCGAGGTGAAACAAATAAACGGCAAGCGTTGATCGACACACGCGCGCGCGCCGCGCACGAAACGCTCGCCCACCACCGATCCCATCGAGCCGCCAAGAAATCGAAACTCGAATGCCGCCGCCACCACCGGCAGCGTATTGATGCTGCCCTGCATCACCACCAGCGCGTCTTCCTCCGACGTGGCGATGCGCGCTTCTTCGAGGCGTTGTGTGTATTTTTTGCTGTCCTTGAATTTCAGCGTGTCCACCGGCGCGACCTCGGCGCCGATTTCGTAGCGGCCTTCCATGTCGAGGAGAAAATCCAGCCGCTCGCGCGCGGTGATGCGGTTGTGGTGATTGCACTTTGGGCAGACGTAAAGATTTTTTTCAAGCTCGGTGCGATACAACACCGCTTCGCACGAATCGCACTTGCTCCACAGCCCCTCGGGTACGGCCTTCTTCGCCGCGCCGGTGTCGCGCTTGATCTTCGGCGGCAGCAGCTTTTGCAGCCAGCTCACGCCGCATCCATCGCGGAGCGGATCTCCGCCATGAAGTTTTCCACCCAAGCCGGCGCATTCGCGCCCGCGTTGGCCATCTCTTCCACCAGACGGCTGCCGATCACCACCGCATCGGATACCGCCGCAACTGCGCGCGCGGTAGCGGCGTCACGTATGCCGAAGCCCACGCCCACCGGCAGTTTGGTGAACCCGCGTATCTGCTCGATGCGCTTGGCGACGTCAGCGACATCGAGATTCGCGGCGCCCGTCACACCCTTGAGCGAAACGTAATAAAGATAACCGCGTCCGAGTTCGCCCACCTGTTTCAAGCGTGCATCACGCGTGGTCGGCGACAGCAAAAAGATCGTGTCGAGCGCGCGCGCATCGAGCAGCTTGACCAGCGCGTGCGCTTCCTCGGGCGGATAATCGACAACCAAAACGCCATCGACGCCAACACCAGCAGCCGCGTCGGCAAACTTTTCGCTGCCCATTGACTCGATGGGATTGGCGTAGCCCATCAGCACCACGGGCGTTGTTGCATTGGTCTTGCGAAACTCGGCGGCATAAGCCAGCACATCGCGCAGCGACACGCCTTTCGCCAAGGCGCGTTCGCTCGAACGCTGTATCACCGGCCCGTCGGCCATCGGATCGGAAAACGGCACGCCGAGTTCGATCACATCCGCGCCCCCGCGCACCAGCGCGTGCATCACCGGCACCGTCAGCGCCGGGTCGGGGTCACCGGCGGTGATGAAGGGGATGAGGGCTTTGCGGCCCTGCTTTTTCAACTTATCGAACGTAGTGCCAATTCGCGACATCTATAGACCCCGTGAAGGGTGATGGGAGAAGAGTAAAGCGTGAACACCAGATATTCGCACTTGAATTTCCCCTTCACCCTTCACTCTTCACCCTTCACTAGAATTTAATTCCGGACTTCTCCGCCACGGTGTGCATGTCCTTGTCGCCGCGGCCGGAGAGATTCACCAACAGTATTTGATCGGTCTTCATGTGCGGCGCGATTTTCGCGGCATACGCCAGCGCATGACTCGATTCAAGCGCGGGAATGATGCCTTCCAGACGGCACAGGTCATGGAAGGCCTGCAATGCTTCGTCATCGGTGATCGCCACGTATTCAGCCCGGCCGCTGTCTTTTAACCACGCATGCTCGGGACCCACACCGGGATAATCCAAACCAGCCGAGATCGAATGCGTCTCGGTGATTTGCCCGTTTTCATCCTGTAGCAAGTAGGTGCGGTTGCCGTGCAGCACGCCTGAGCGGCCTTCGCACAGTGTTGCCGCGTGTTTGCCGCTCTCCAAGCCATATCCTGCCGCCTCGACACCGATCAGGCGCACGGAAGCGTCGGGGATGTAATCGTAAAAAATACCCATGGCGTTGGAGCCGCCGCCCACGCAGGCAATCACCGCATCGGGCTGGCGCCCGGCGAGTTCTGGCATCTGCTCCTTGCATTCGCGGCCGATCACCGATTGAAAGTCGCGCACCATCATCGGATACGGATGCGGCCCGGCGACGGTGCCTATGATGTAATAGGTGTTGCCGACATTGGTGACCCAGTCGCGCATGGCTTCGTTCAGCGCGTCTTTTAATGTCTTGGAACCACTTTCGACGGGCACCACGGTGGCGCCCAGAAGTTTCATGCGATAGACGTTTTGCGCCTGGCGCTTGACGTCCTCCGAACCCATGTAGACCACGCACTCCATGCCGTAGCGCGCGGCGATGGTTGCCGTCGCCACGCCATGCTGGCCCGCGCCAGTCTCGGCGATCACGCGCGGCTTGCCCATGCGCCGCGCGAGCAGTGCCTGCCCGATCACGTTGTTGATCTTGTGCGCGCCGGTGTGATTGAGATCCTCGCGCTTCAAGTAAACCTGCGCGCCGCCGAAATGTTGCGACCAGCGTTTGGCGTGATAGACGGGGCTGGGGCGTCCGACATAGTGCTTTAATTCATATTCAAACTCGGCGCGGAACTCCGCGTCATGCTGGTAACGCGCGTAAGCAGCTTTCAGTTCGTCGAGCGCATCGATCAGCGTCTCGGCGACGAACACGCCGCCGTACGGACCAAAATGTCCACCCGCATCGGGCAAGTCATACATCAGCATTTCTAACTCCAGAAACGAACGCCGCGATTTTCGCGGCATCCTTGACACCCTTGGCGCCCTTGGACGATTCCACGCCGCTCACAACATCCACCGCCCACGGCTTCACCGCGCGGACCGCGCCGGCAACATTGTCCGGCGTCAATCCGCCCGCCAGCACCACGGGCAGCGGCAAGCCCGGCGGTATCAGTGACCAATCGAAGGCGGCGCCGGTACCGCCCGCCATGCCATCGACAAACGTATCGAGCAACAACGCCTTTGCGTCATGAAAATCGCGTGCGTATTGTAACAAATTCATCCCTGGTCTCACCCGCAG
>CAMDLH010000178.1 GCA_945901405.1 Bordetella parapertussis
CCAACATGTCACAGCCCCTGTAAACCCAAAAAATTGGTAGGCGCGATTGGACTCGAACCAACGACCCCCACCATGTCAAGGTGGTGCTCTAACCAGCTGAGCTACGCGCCTGCTAAACGTCAAGCGCCGATTTTATCGAAAATGCCACTTTGACACAAACGAAGTTACGGCGACACAATTCGCAAGTCGCATTTCCCATCGGCGGCGCATCGCGCTATGATCACATTATTGATCGAAATGGAGGCCACATAAAATGCAAAGACGGCGTTCATCATCTTCCATCACGCTGGTGTTGATCAGCGCGACCGCCATTTCTTCCTGCGGGCAAAGCTCAAATCCCGACACTCTGCGCCGCGATATGTATGCATCCAAGGCCGATTGCATGCAGGATTGGGGCGCCGACCCGGCCAAGTGCGAGCCCACGCAAAAGAGCGGCAGCGGCACATCCACGCGCACGGGTTCTTCCAATTACTTCGGCCCCGCTTATTCGCATGGCTCTTACGGCAGCAGCAGCCGCTCGACTTATGGCGATGGTTCCACCTCGGAGGCGCGCCCTGGCAGCAAGGCCATCGGCACGACGCATGTTTCACGCGGCAGCGTGGGTTCCTCCAGCCATGCAAGCAGCAGCGTGTCGCGCAGCGGCTTCGGCTCCAGTTCATCGTCGCACGGCAGCAGCGGCAGCCACGGGAGCAGCGCCAGTTGATGACGCGTGAAAAAATCAAGCCTCGTTCGGACTGGCAGCAGAAGTTCGAGGAGCTCGGTTTTCATTTTCACAGTCTTGACGGCACCTACTGGGACGAGTCGGTGTGCTATCAGTTTTCTTCCAGCGAAATCGACTTGATCGAGGAAGTGACCTGGAAGATGCACGAGCTGTGCATCAAGGCGGTTGATTACGTGATCACCGAGCAGCGCTTCGAGCATTTCGCGCTGCCCGACTGGTTCATCGAATACGCGGTGGATTCATGGAACGCCGACGACCCCACGCTGTTCGGGCGCTTTGATTTCAGGTACGACGGCATCAACATGCCGAAGCTCCTCGAATACAACGCGGACACGCCGACATCACTGATTGAAGCAGCGGTCGCGCAGTGGAACTGGCGGCAGGAGGTCAAGCCGCGCGCGGATCAATTCAATTCGCTGCACGAGCGGCTGATCGAACGCTGGAAGGAAATTCGCGATCACCATGAAAATCCGGTGATTCACTTCGCCTGCGTGCAAGGCAGCGATGAAGACATCGGCAACGTCGAATATCTGCGCGACACCGCCATACAGGCAGGCATCACCACGCGCCAGTTGTTCATGGAAGATATCGGCTGGCACGACGCGCGTGAACGGTTCGTCGATGCGGACAACAACAATATCTCCGCGCTGTTCAAGCTCTATCCGTGGGAATGGATCGCGCGCGAGGACTTCGGCCCGCACATGCCGGTGGCCGGCATCCCCATCATCGAGCCGCCGTGGAAGGTGTTGATGAGTTCCAAGGCGATACTCGCGATATTGTGGGAATTGAATCCCGGCCATCCGAATCTCTTGCCCTGTTACTTCGATCAAAACAGCAAATTGCCCGCGCAATTCGTCAAGAAGCCGATTTACTCACGCGAGGGCGCCAACGTCGAGATACACACCTCGCGCGGCACGCTGGCACAACCCGGCACCTACGGCGCCGAGGGCCATGTGTATCAGGCCTACGCGGCGTTGCCGGATTTCGACGGCAACTATCCGGTGATCGGAAGTTGGATCGTCGGCGACGAAGCCGCGGGCATGGGCATTCGCGAAAACACACAACAAATCACCACCAATACCAGCCGCTTCGTACCCCACTATTTCACGTAAGTACTTCACCTGAGAGGACATCATGGACATATTTCAGCAATCCATTTCGGGGCTTCCCGCGTTTCTCACCTATTTTGGGATCAGCCTGGCGCTGCTGTGGGCGTTCACCTATACCTATATTCGCGTCACGCCGTACAAGGAATTTACCCTCATACGCGAAGGCAACACCGCCGCCGCGTTGAGCCTTTCGGGCAGCATGCTCGGCTTCACCATTCCGCTGGCGCACGCCGTCGCGCAAAGTGTCAGCATTCCCGACATGCTGATCTGGGGCGTGATCGCGTGGATCGTGCAGATACTCGTTTATCTCGTCGTGCGTACGGTGATTCCGTCGCTGACCACCGACATCCCCGCCGGCAAGACCGCGCAAGGCGGATTTCTCGGCGCGCTGTCGCTGGCGACCGGCATACTCAACGCCGCGTGTATGACGTACTAAATTAGCGTACTAAATTAGCGATGAAAGCGCGCCCGCTCGCCGCCGTGTTGGCGCTGGCGGTCGCGGTGTCGGCGAACGCGCAGGACGTGGTTCGCATTCCCGCCGGCCCTTTCGTCATGGGCAGCGACACCGGGCCGGAGGACGAACGTCCGGCGCACAGCATCAATCTCGCGGAATTTTTCATCGACCGGCAGCCGGTCACAAACGCGCAGTTCGCTGAATTCCTCAACGGCATCGGGCGCACCAGCGTCAAGGATATCCGCCTGTTTGACCACGACGACCCTGACGCGCGCGTGCACTCCGTCAACGGCAAGTGGAGCGCCGACCGCGGCTCTGAAAACCATCCGGTGGTCGAGGCGACCTGGGCCGGTGCGCGTGACTACTGCCGCTGGCGCGGCAAACGATTGCCCACCGAAGCAGAATGGGAAAAAGCCGCGCGCGGCACGGACGCCCGCAAGTATCCATGGGGCAACGCAGCGCCTGATCGCACGCGCGCGCAATTCGGCGCGCGCTTTAACGAAACCGCGGCCATCGAAAATTTTGCCGCGGGTGCAAGTCCTTATGGCGTGCTCGGCATGGCGGGCAATGCGTGGCATTGGATATCGAGCGCTTATCGTCCCTACCCCTATCGCGACGACGATGGCCGCGAAGATCAAGCCACGGGCCCCGTGCGCGCCACGCGCGGCGGCGGCCACGATTCGCCCGCCGAGGAAATCACCACCACCCAGCGCGGCCGGAATCTGTCGCGCAATCCGCGTTCGGGGCATCACAACATCGGTTTTCGGTGTGCAAAATAGTTGTTTAAAAACAAATACTTATGAATGATTTCGCAAAAGAGCTGCTGGCCGCATGGGACGATGGGCGCATCGTGTCCTCTGTTGCCGCGCGCCATCCGGCATTCAACTGGGACGATGCCTACGCGGTCTCCGCCGAGATCACCCGGCTGCGCCGCGCACGCGGCGAAAAAACCGTGGGCCGCAAGATCGGCTTCACCAACCGCAACATCTGGCCGCAGTACGACATGACTTCGCCGATCTGGCATCACGTCTACGACCGCACATTGATCCATTCGCAAAACAGCGTTGCGACACTCTCACTTGCCGGCAGCTCGCAGCCGCTGATCGAACCCGAAATCGCATTCAAGCTGCGCGGCCCCGTGCCGGTCAATTGCGATGACCCCGCGCAAATTCTGCAAGCCATCGAATGGTACGCGCCCAGTTTTGAAATCGTCTGTTGCCACTTCGCCAACTGGAAATGCACGCCCGCCGAATACGCCGCGGATTTTTCGTTGCACTGGCGTTTGATCATGGGCACACCGGTTGCCGTCAGCGAAGATCTGGCAACGTTGTCGCGGCAACTGCACGATTGCACTATTGCGCTGTCAAAAAACGGCGGCGTGATGGATCGCGGCGCCGGCGCGAATGCGCTAGGCCATCCCGCGCTCGCGTTGGGCTTTCTCGCCGGTATAGTGGCGCGGCAACCCGCGTTCGATCCGCTTTCAGCCGGAGAGGTCATCACCACCGGCACGCTCACCAGCGCGCTGCCGGTCAAGGCGGGCGAGACCTGGCAATCGCGTTACGAAGGACTGCCGGGCGTTGCAGGATTGACGTTGCGGTTTACGGCGTAACGAAGAACCGCCTCCCGAAGCTGAATTGATTTTTCTGGCTGTTGGAGAACTGCCAACGTAGCGTGTGCCGCGTTACAAGGATTATCGCCGCCCGGCGCGCACCACACCCTTAACCTCGCGCACCGCCGCGAGCACGCGCTGTAATTGTTCCAGATTCGCGATCTCGAGCGTAAATCGCATGCGCGCGGCGAGCTCGCGCGTGACGGTGTTGGTGGCGATGACGTTAACGCGTTCGCGCGTGAACACTTCGCTGATGTCGCGCAGCAAACCCGTGCGGTCGGCGGCTTCGATTTCAACTTCGACCGGGAACACCGCGCCGCTGGCCGCGCCCCATTCCGCCGTCACCATGCGCTCTGGATCCAGCCGTTTGACGTTGACGCAATTGGCGCGATGCACGGTGACGCCGCGTCCGCGCGAGACAAATCCGATAATCGGCTCGGGCGGCGCGGGCTTGCAGCATTTCGCCGGCACGGTGAGCAGCTTGTCCACGCCCACCACCAACACACCGCCTTTGTCCGACTTCCTGGGCTTGTGCACCACCGCCGGCTCCGGCGTGGTTGGCGCCTTGGCCTGCGCGGGCATCAATGCGTCGCGCAACGCCTTCGGGCCGATTTCGCCGCGGCCGAGTTCCGCCAGATAGTCGCTCAAGCGCGCGTAGCCTTGCTCGTGGGCAAAGGCATCCAGATTCAACGCGGTCAAGCCGTGGCGCTGCAATTCCTTTTCGAGATGCGCGCGGCCCTGCGCCACATCGCTATCGTAATTCAGGCGGTTGAACCATTGCCGTACCTTGCTGCGCGCGCCGCTGCTCTTGATGAATCCAAGTTGCGCGTTCAGCCAGTCGCGGCTGGGACCGCCTTGCTTCACCGTGATGACTTCGACCTGCTGGCCGTTATGCAATTCGGTGTTTAGCGGAACCATCGCGCCATCCACGCGCGCGCCGCGGCAGCGATGGCCCAGCTCGGTATGCACCTGGTAGGCAAAATCCACCGGCGTCGAACCTTTTGGCAAATCGATGACCTTGCCTTGCGGCGTCAATACATAGATGGTGTCGTTAAGCAGCCCCGACTTGAAACTCTCCGCGAGTTCACCGGCGCTGCGCACTTCATCCTTCCAGTCGAGCACCTGGCGCAGCCATGCGATTTTTTCGTCGTAGCCGCGGTCGCGCCGCCCGCCCTCCTTGTAGCGCCAGTGCGCGGCGACGCCGAGTTCGGAATAGTGATGCATATCGTGGGTGCGTATCTGCACCTCGACCGATTTGCCCTCGGGGCCGATCACCGCCGTGTGCAAAGAGCGGTAGTTGTTGGCCTTGGGCTTGGCGATGTAATCGTCGAACTCCTTCGGTATCGGCGACCACAGGTTATGCACGATGCCAAGCGCGGCGTAACAATCCTTCACGTCGTCAACAAGAATGCGCACCGCGCGCACGTCGTAGAGCGCCTCGAAATCCATGCCCTTGCGCTGCATCTTTTTATAAATGCTGTGGATGTGCTTGGGCCGCCCGCTCACGTCACCGCGCACGCCCGCGCGGGCGAGTTCACCCTTGAGCAGCGCGATCACGGTGTCGATGTAGTTCTCACGGCTGACCCGCTTTTCATCGAGCAGCCGCGCGATATGTTTGTAGGTATCCGGTTCAAGCGCGCGAAACGCCAGGTCTTCAAGCTCCCATTTCACTTGCCACACGCCAAGCCGGTTGGCCAGAGGCGCGAAAATATCGCGTGTGAGTTGCGCGGTTTCCTGTCTGAGTTTCGCGTCCTGGGACTTCACCGCGTGGCGCAAATCCTGCGCGTGATCGGCAAGCTTCACCAGCACCACGCGCATGTCCTGCACCATCGCTAGCAGCATCTTGCGCAGCGCTTCGAGTTGCGCCGCCTGCTGTTCGGGCTTTTGCGCGGAGACCGCACGGGTGGAAAGCACGCCAATGGCGCCCATGCGCGCCACCCCCTCCGCAATTTCGACAATGGCCGCGCCGAACTTCTCGCGCAGGGTGCGCGCGCCGCCAGGATTGATCTCCAGCAGCGGCCACAGCAGCGCCGCGGCAATAGCTTCGTGACCCAATTTCAATTCGGCCACGGTATCGGCCACGCCCAGCACGTGCATCAGCGCCGGCTCGCCGCTGGCCAACTTTTGCTCCGCATACGCCGGCGTCACGGCATCGAGCATCTCGCGCAACGCATTCGCATCGGCGTCAGGCCATCCGCCAGTGACGCGCGTGAACCACACGGCGGGTTCGCCGTCACGCGATGACACCAGTTTCAGATGCGCGGCCTTGACCATTTCGCGACTCTCGATCCAACTGCCACTTAATTACGCCGCCTTGCGCCCGGCCTGCAACTGTTTCGCGACGAACGCCTTCAACATCTCCTGCGCGCGCGTGGTGTTTGCACTTGGCTCGGCGACCCATTCGTGTGTCGCGCCTTCGAATACGGTGAGGTCGCATTCGCCGCCGGCCGTGCGGTAGGTTGCCTGGAATTTTTCCTGAATGACCGGAATCACGTTGTCGTCGAGCCCGCCCTGCATGATGAGCAGCGGTGGCAGCGAGACTTTCTCCTTGCGCTCGAGCATCTGCTGCGGATTACCTTCGAATATGCTCTCCCACGGATTGAAGAACGTGGTGCTGTTCTTGATCATGCTGTCGCGCTTCATTTTCTCCGCCTGCTTGAAGCGCGCGAACGGATCGCTGATCGGCGAGCGCGTGGCGATGTAGGCCACCGAGTCGTTAAGATTCGGCGCCGCGGCGAGCTTGATGGTGTTGTAGGCCGCATGATTGGGGCGCATGCCGATGAGTTCCGCCACATGGCCGCCGCTGGAGCTGCCGAGCACGCCCAGCGTTGATGCATCTCCCTTCCACTCGGCGGCTTTTGATTTGAGCCAACGGATGCCGTAGCTCGCCTCCTGCACGCAGGCGGGATAGGGCGCCTCGGGTGCGAGCGTCATGTCGATGGCCACCACCAGAATGCCGCTTTTCGCCGCGGCTTCATCCATCGGCACGTTGGCCAGGCGATCCTTGTTGTTCCAAGCGCCGCCGTGCAAATCAAGCAGCACGGGGAATGGGCCCGCACCCTGCGGCTGATACACGCGCGCCATCAGTTGGCGCTTGCCGGTTTTCAGGAACTCAACGTCCCAGACTTTAATTTCAAACTTTGCGGCGGGATTGTAATTGGTCATGGCGGGTTTCCTTTGTCGGTGGTGGGTGCTGGAACCCGCTTGAATATCGTTATTCCGGCATGGTGTCAATGATTTGCCTCCAACCTGTTGCAACTGCTAGACTAAAGTCCCGCAACGTTGAAAGGAGGTGATCCCGTGAGATATCCATTAGGCACGAACCTGCTGGATGCTGAAACCAACTCGAACCGTGGATCAACCCACACCGAAGGACAGTTCGCCAGCTAGTGGTTCCGGCCGGCGTGTCTGAGCGGCAAGCAACGCCTCGTGGCTTTACGCCACGGGGCGTTTGTGTTTTTGGCGGATCAGCGCACGCTCAGCGTACATTAAGCCCCGCGGCCTTGGTCACCTTGCCCCATTTCGTGATTTCATTCGCAATGAAGGTTTCAAATTCCTTGGGCGATGTACCTTGCGGCAGCAAGCCTTCGTTCGACAAGCGCTTTTGCATGTCAGCGGTTTTTGCGATGGCGGCAATTTCGCGATGCAGCTGGTTGACGAGGGCGGGCGGAATTTTTGCGGGGCCGAACAGCCCCTGCCAGCTTGAAGCTTCATAGCCGGGCACTCCAGCTTCAGAAACGGTTGGAATCTCGGGCAATGATGGCCAGCGTTCGGGCGAAGACACGCCCAGCGCGCGCAGCCTGCCCCCGCGCACCAGCGGCAGCGTGCTCGACATGCTGCTGAAGCTGAAATCGATTTCGCCGCTCACCAGCGCAGTCAGCGACGCAGGCGCGCCCTTGTAGGCGATGTGCAGCATGTCGGTGCCCGACATCAAACGAAACAACTCTCCGGTGAGATGCGATGCACCTGCCGTGCCGGATGAGGCATAGGTGATCTTGCCCGGACGCGCTTTTGCGGCGGCAACGAGATCGCGCACCGAGCGTATCGGGTTATTCATGCTCACCACCAGTATGTTGTAGCCGATACCGAGCAGCGAAATCGCCTTCAGATCGCGTTGCGTGTCGTAAGGCAGCTTGGCGATGAGACTTGGATTGATGGCATGCGCGGTGGGTGCCAACAGCAGCGTGTAGCCGTCGGGTTGTGCGTTGACCACGAGCTCGGTCGCAACGATGCCGGAAGCGCCGCCGCGATTGTCGATCACAATCTGCTGGTTGAAGCGTTCGCCGAGCCGCTGGCCGTAGGCGCGGGCCACCATGTCGGAGTTGCCGCCGGCGGTTTGGGCGACTATCAGGCGGATGGGTTTGGTGGGGTAGGGTTGTTGGGCGTATGAGTTGTTTTGCGTACTGAGAGCGAAAAATAACGCCGCACAAAGAACGCTCCCTCGCCCGCTTGGGCGGCAGAGGGTTGGCGTGACGGCAGGGCTGTTGCTTATGCGATTCATTTTCGAGAAGGCGCTTTAAGTTCGCCGGGGGCAGCCCGGCAAAGCTATACGGCATACCCCGGATCCACCCTATCCAGCCGGCGCAGCAACGCGGTCCATTGCAATGCACCGCCAGCCGCGCGGCCGGTACCTGTAACTTCTGCGCCTTGCTGCATGGTGTGATCGACGACTTCTTTTGGCAGGTGGTTCAACTCGGCGTTGCCGGTCATGGCCGACAGTTGAAACCTGCACGCGCGCTCCAGGCGATACATGCGCGCCCACATTTCACCGACGGTGGCGCCGATGGTAAGAGTGCCGTGGTTGCGCAGGATCATCATGGTGCCGTCGCCCAAATCCTTCACCAGCCGCTCGCGCTCGGACAAATCTTCGGCGATGCCTTCGTAGTCGTGATAACGCAATTGCGAATACGGCATCGCCAGCGCCATTTGGGTGAGCGGCAGCAGGCCCTGTTTTTGTGACGCGATGCCCACGCCTTCGCGTGTGTGGCAATGCATCACCGCGGCCGCGTCGTGGTTGTTCATGTGGATCGCGCTGTGGATGCAAAAGCCCGCGAAATTCACTTCATACGGCGACTCGGACAGCTTGTTGCCTTCGGTGTCGCATTTGATCAACGAGGACGCCGTGATTTCGTCGAACAGCAAGCCGTACGGATTGATAAGAAATTGATCCGTGGTGCCCGGCACGCGGCACGAGATGTGTGTGCCCAGCATGTCCGACCAGCCCATCATGTGACAGAGCCGATAGGCCGCGGCGAGGTCGATGCGAGCCTCCCATTCCTCGCGGCTCATGCGCGGGCGCGTGGTTTTTCCGGCGCCTTTCACGCTGTGCAGTTTGGTGACGGATGATTTTTTCGGAACGCTTTTCATGGGTGTGTCCCCCGGTGATGGATTTGTAAGCCGCATTATGGCGCAAGGCACGCGCGCGGGAAAGGTGCGCTGAATTTCGCGCGCGTGCCGTGGCATAATTCGAGCCTCATTCATCATCACTTCATCGCGAGAGAATTCGCGCGCGAAATTTCATTAAAGGAAGAGGCAATGCACGATCATACTGATAATACTTGCAGCGATAATTGCACCGAATCGAGCCTGATGTTCACCGGCTGCATGGTCGCCGATTCCGGGCAAACCAAGCCCGCGGGCGGGCGCCGGCGTCAGGTCATCGTCAACGGCAAACGCGTGAAGACCATCGACGTGCATGCGCACTGCGTGATTCCGAAAGCGCTGGAACTGATGGGCAAGGACCTCGCAAAGGAACGCGGCCCAGGGTTGGGCGAGGTCGGTTTGCGGCGCATCGGCGAAATGGACGAGCAGGGCATCGATGTCGAGGCCATCAGCATCAATCCGCAGTGGTACAAACTCGAGCGCGACTTGTGCGCCGAGGTGGTGAAGGTCAACAACGAAACATTGTCCGCGCTGTGCGGCGCGCATCCGGATCGATTCGTAGGCTTCGCGTCGCTGTCGTTGCAGTATCCCGATCTTGCGGTGCAGGAGCTTGAACACGCGGTGAAAAAATTGGGCATGCGCGGTGCGGCCATCGGCGGCAATGTCGCGGGCGAGGAATTCGCCGATGCGAAGTTTCACCCGGTGTGGGCCAAGGCCGAAGAGCTGGGCATATTGTTATTCATTCATCCGCAAACCACGGTGGAACTCGCGAAGCGTTTTCGCGGCAACGGCTGGTTGTCGAATGTGATCGGCAATCCGCTCGACACCACCATCGCGCTTTCGCACCTGATCTTCGAAGGCACGCTCGATAAATTTCCCGGTCTCAAGATTTGCTCTGCGCACGGCGGCGGATTCTTGCCCTCTTACGCGCCGCGTTCGGACAACGGCCTGCGTGTCGCGCCGGAAATGGACACGGGCGTGAAGCTGAGGAAAAAGCCCACCGACTATCTGCGCCAGATGTATTTCGACACGCTGGTGTTCACCGACGAAGCGCTGCGCCATCTCGCGGCCGAAGTCGGCGTGGGCCAGCTCGTGGTGGGCACCGATCACCCGATACCGTGGCAGGCGCATTCGATTGATCACATCCTCAATTGCCCGCACTTCACCGACGCCGAGAAGCGCGGCATGCTGGGCGAGACGGCGGGCAGGTTGTTGGGCATTTCGCAGTTCTGAAATCAGTGTTGAGTTTTTAGTTACCCCCTCATCTTTGGAGAAACATCATGTTATGGGTCGTATCCTGTGTAGACAAACCGAACACCGCCACGGCGCGTGAATCGGTGCTGCAACCGCATCGCGATTACCTCGCAAGCCAGAAAAAAATCCTCGTGCTCGCGGGCGCAACGCAAAGTGATGACGGCGCCACCGCCATCGGCAGCCTGTTTGTGCTCAACGTAAACAGCCGCGAAGAAGCGAAGAAATTTTCCGACGGCGATCCATTCACGCAAAAAGGCGTGTTCGCGGAAATCAAGATCGTGCGCATGCGCAAGGGGCAGTGGAATCCGGAGGCGGCGGAGGGGGCGTGAGTGCCGTGAAGGATGAAGGGGGAGGGTGATGTCTTGGAATTTCAACATGAACTTTACGAGTTTCTACAATTGTTACTCAGTGTTCCAATGATGGTGTGAATCATGAATCACAAACCTCGCAAATCCTGGTTGCTAACACGAGCCTCCAAACCACAAGAAATCGCGCAAGCCGCGAAATCGGGCGCCGACGTAGTGGTGCTTGATCTGGTCGAACTGGTAAGCGATAGAGACAAACCGTCTGCACGCGCGGCGGTGCATGCGGCTATTAATGCCGTGCGCGCAAGCGGCGCGGAAACCTTCGCGCAAATCGATCCGGCTCAATTCAATGCCGATCTACACGCAGCGGCATGGCCGGGCTTAAGCGGCATCGTCGTCTCTCGCGCCGAGTCGGCGTCACAAATAAGCGAAATAGATAAGTCATTGTTTTTATTGGAAAAAGAACGCGGTATCCCAGCGGGCGCAACCAACATCATGGTTTCGCTGGACACCGCGCGCGGCAATCAGGATGCGTACGACATCATCAACGCCAGCAAGCGTGTGTGCGCGGCGACGCTGGGCCGCGCTGATTTGGTGATGGATTTGCGTGCCGAACCTTCGGGCGAATTGCACTTGCAGGGTTACCTCATGCAGCGGCTCGTCATCATTGCGCACGCGTCGGGTGTCACGCCCATAGGCGCATGGTGGCGCGCGCCCGATCGTGGGTTGCTGGCGACGCCGGAGAACACGCACAAGGCGGCGATACGCGGTCGCGCCATCGGCTTCAAGGGGGCGCTGTGTTTGCGCGTGAATCAGGTTGATGCGTTGAACCGCGCGTACGCATAAGAGCAACGATGAAACAAAATCCAGGAAAAAAAGTTCGCCGCTCCAGCCTGACGATGCCGATCGTCACGCCGCGCTTTATCGATAACGCGTGGCGGCGCCGCTGCGATTACATCACCATCGATCTCGAAGACTCGGCACCGCAAAACCGCAAGGACTACGCGCGCACGCTGGTGAAGGACGCGATTCCGAATGTGTCCAGAGGCGGCGCGGAAGCCTTCGTGCGCATCAATCACGATCTGATGCAAGCCGACACCGAGGCCGCGGTGTGGCCGGGATTGAAGCGCATCAAATATCCGAAAACCGAAACCGCCGCCGAGGTGCGCGAGCTCGACGCCATCATCACGCGCATGGAACTCGAACGCGGCATTGCACCAGGCAGCATCGAAATCGATCCCGGCCTTGAGACGGCGGTAGGGGTCAGTAACACCTATGAGATCGCCTCGGCCAGCCCGCGCGTGCGCGAGTTTGGCGCCACCAATGGCGGCTACGATCTGTCGCGTGACATGGGCGTGGAGATGTTCGTCGATTACGATCAGTTTGTGTATTGCCGCGGCGAAGCGGAACTCGCCGCGCGTGCATTGGGGCTGGGCGTGCGCGCGTCCCCTTTCATCGCGAACACTTCGGGCAGTGTCAGTGACGGCAATCGCGGATTGCGTCTGGCGCAGGCGGCGCGCGATTGCGGCATTTATCTCGGTGGCGGCGGACTCAATCCAGCGGTGGTCGAGTCGCACAATGCGGGTTACACGCCTACCGCGGAGATGGTGCGCGACGCGCAGTGGGTGCTTGAGCAATACGCGCGTGTCGAGGGCAGTGGTGAAGCGTGGATGGAAATCGAGTCGCGCGTGATCGACCGCTACGAAGCCGCACGCGCGCGCTCGACACTCGAATGGGCGGCGCTGTGCGAGGCGCGTGACGGCGAAAAGGCCGAGGCGGCGGCGCGTGTCAAAGCGCAGATAGCCAAGGTGGCAGGTAATTAAATTGTTGTTTAAAAACAAATGCTTACTTATTTTCGCAATCAGCGGCGTATTGATGCTGGCCGGCGCGTCCGCCGCGCATGCGCAGGTGTTTCCATCCAAGCCGATACGCATCATCGCGCCGTATGTACCCGGCGGCGGCGTGGATTTCGTGGCGCGTGCCATCGCGCAAAAGCTGCCTGAGTTTATCGGCCAGCAAGTCATTGTCGAGAATCGTCCGGGCGGCGGCACCATCATCGGCTCCGAACTCGTGGTACGTTCCGCGCCCGACGGTTACACGCTGTTGCTGGGCGGCGTGCCGAACACCGTCAACATTTCGTTGTTCAAGAAATTACCGTACGATTTGCTGCGCGATCTCGCGCCCGTGATCCAGACCACAACCGCGCCCAACATCCTCGCCGTGCATCCGTCGATTCCTGCAAAGTCGGTGAAGGAACTCATCGCGCTGGCGAAGTCGCGTCCCGGCGAACTCACGTTTGCGTCGGCGGGCATCGGCAGTTCCAATCATCTATCGGGCGAAATGTTCCGCATCACCGCGCAAATCAACATCGTGCACGTGCCGTACAAAG
>CAMDLH010000179.1 GCA_945901405.1 Bordetella parapertussis
CATGGTCCGCATGGATATCGGCGGGGTGCACCCGGCGAAGCTTCATGCCGGCATGCTCGCGCGCACACTGGCTGCCGGCGCCAAAATTCATGGCGAAACGGGCGTGACCAGGGTGCGCCCCGACGACGGTAACGGCTATGTGGTCGAAACCGCGCGTGGCACGGTCAAGGCACGCCACGTCATACTCGGCACCAACGGCTACACCGACAAGGTCGATCCTTGGTTGCGGCGTCGCATGGTGCCGGTGCGCAGCCGCATCATTGCGACCGCACCGCTGTCGGACGATCTCATGAATGAGTTGATGCCGAAGCGCTACATGCTCTCCGAGACGCGCAAGCTGCACTACTACTACCGGCCCTCGCCGGATGGGCGGCGCATCCTGTTCGGCGGCCGCGACGGCACCATCGCGGGCGATCCGGATTGGCCGACCGAAAGCCTCCGCCGTGCGCTGATCGACATCTTCCCGGTACTCGATGACGTCGAGATCACGCATAGCTGGTTCGGTCACGTCGCCATGAACCGGGACATGATTCCACGCATTTTTACACGCTCGGGCGTGCACTATGCGGCGGGCTACTGTGGCTCCGGCGTGGTCTGGGCGCGCTGGGCTGGCCAGAAGGCGGCACTGCAGGTGCTGGGCGAGGACGCTGGCCGCTCCGCCCTTGACTTCCGGCCACCGCCGGCCGTGCCCTTCTACACGGGCACGCCTTACTTCATGCCCGCGGTGTTTGCCTGGCTGACGCTACAAGACCGCTTAAACCACCCCCGCCGCGCAAAGCAGACTGGAACACCATGAGACAGAATTCGTGTGGCAATTCGCGAACGCAAGCTGCCCGACTGCCGGGACGACTCGCAGTTACGATGCTACTGGCGAGCCTCGTGCCCTGCACATCGTTCGCACAAGGCTATCCGGTAAAGCCGGTGCGCTACATCGTGCGCGCGCCGCCCGGCGGTACGGATGACCTGATCGCGCGCCTGATGCAGCCTGCGCTCAGCAAGGTGCTCGGCCAGTCGGTGGTGGTCGACTATCGGCCCGGTGCGGGTGGCCTCGTGGCATGGGAATACCTCTCCAAGCAGCCTCCGGACGGCTACACGATGCTGCTCGCAGCCTCCGGCCTGGCAGCGATCAAATCGCTCAGGAGCGATACCACCCTCGACCCATTTCGTGATATCGCGTGGGTGTCGCAAGTCACGCAGTTCATGCTCGTGATCATGTCGCATCCTGCGCTGCCAGCAAAGAACATAGGCGAATTGATCGCGCTGGCCAGAAAGCGTCCCGGTGAGTTGAGCTACGGGTCGTCGGGCATCGCCGCGACACCGCATCTTAACGGCGAATATTTCAAGGCTGCTGCCAAAATCAACATCAATCACGTGCCGTACAAGGGTGCGGGGCCGATGTACATCGATCTATTTGCCGGACGTGTCGAACTCGGCATCGCCGTGCTCGGCGCGGCTCAGCCACATATTCTCAGCGGCAAGGTGCGGGCGCTCGGCGTGAGCGGTGCGAGACGTTCCGGCCAGATACCCGAGATCCCGACCATCGGTGAAACGCTGCCGGGATACGCCTTCGAGCCATTCTACGCAATCGTGATGGCGGCCGGGACACCGCGCGAGATCCAGAACGCCATGTCGGACGCGATCACCAAAGCGATGGCGGTGCCGGAGTTCAATGCACAGTTCCAGAAACTGGTCGGTTCGCCGGTGGTCGTCAATCGTCCCGAACAGATGTTGGAAACGGCAAGGAAGGAAGCTGCGCTCATCGAGCGCATTGTCAAGACGGCAGGCATCAAACTCGATTAACAAAGGAGCGACACACACATGGCTCGCATCGCCATCGGCGGCTTTCAACACGAAACCAATTGCTTCGTTCCGGTGAAGACCGATTACGCGTACTTCGCCTCGGTCGGCGATCGTCCGGCACTGTGCCGCGGCGATGACGTGCTGCGCAATCTGCCCGACAAGCAGTTTGCCCTGTCGGGCTTTCTCGCCGTGATGGCCGACAAGCATGAACTGGTGCCGCTGATCTGGACCAGCGGAGGCGCCGGGGGCTACGTCACCAGCGGAGCCTTCGAGCGCATCGCAGCCGAGATGATCGGCAGGTTGTCCGAAGCGCTCCCGGTCGACGCGGTGTATCTCGATCTCCACGGCGCGATGGTGACCGAGGAATTTGAGGATGGCGAGGGCGAGCTTCTGCGCCGGGTTCGGGCCGTTGTCGGCGACAAGATTCCTGTGGTGATCAGCCTCGACTACCACACGAATCTCACCCCGGCGATGGCCGAACTCACCGATGGCGTGGCGGTGTATTACACCTATCCTCACATCGACCGTGATGAGACCGGACGGCGTGCCGCACGAATTCTCGAAACGGTGCTCCAGCGCGGCCGACCGACCGTGCGGGTCTATCGCAAGCTGCCTTTTCTGCTGCCGCTGAACTTCCAGTGCACGATGGTCGAACCCTCCGCCGGCATCGTGCGCAAGTCGGCCGAAGGCGAAGGTGGAGACGTGCTGAACCTTTGCTATGGCGCGGGCTTTCCGCCCTCCGATTTAGCAGACTGCGGGCCCGGAGTAGTCGCCCATGGCTACTCGGCGGAAGAAGTCGAACAGGCCGCGGACTATCTGAACAACTACGTGCTCGATCTGGAACCGCAGTTTGCAGCGCCCCTGCTCGACCCCGATGCCGCCGTGCGTCAAGCCATCGAGATCTCGGCCCGCTCATCAAAACCGGTCATCATTGCGGATACGCAAGACAACCCGGGATGCGGCGGCACTGGCGACACCACCGGCATGCTGGAAGCCCTGGTGCGCAACAATGCGCAGAAGGCCGGGTTGTGCGTGCTGACCGATGCCAAGGCCGCAGCAGCAGCGCATGCCGCCGGAGAAGGCGCCACCATCACGATCGATCTGGGTGGCTGCACGCCGCTGCCGGGCGTAAAGCCGTTCCACGGCACGTTCCGTGTCGCGAAACTGTCCAATGGACGCTTTCTTTGCAAAGGCCCCTGCGTCGGGGGACGTGAAGCAGCCCTTGGTCCAACCGCTTTACTCACGACTGGAGGCGTCAGCATCGTCGTCGCCAGCAAGCGCATGCAGGCTTACGATCTGGAGATCTTCCGTCATCTCGGATTTGAGCCCACCGAGCAGAAGATTCTTGTCCTGAAGAGCACCTGCCACTTCCGCGCCGACTTCGAACCGATTGCCGCGCGCGTGCTGGTGGCTGTCGCCCCGGGTGCACATCTGGTCGATGCGCGCGAATACCCGTACACCAAGCTGCGTGCGGGTGTGAGGCTTGAACCGCTCGGTCCCGTGTTCGCGCCTGGCCAGTCTTGAGAAGCCGCCTCGAAAAAGGAAACACATATCTGCAAGTGGTTCCTCTCTGCCAACTGTTCCCTGTCATCGAAATATTTTTCATGCGTTTGAACGGCAATTTTGAAGATCAGGGTCCGATTAGATAGGCGAATGTCTGATAGACCAGCTTCTGCCCTTTTCATATCAGGAAAATAGGCCAAATCGGTTTGATCGGAAAATACAGTATCACGCGCAGCACAAGGTCGGCATGTCAGTGACAGTTGCTCTTTTCATGCCGCTTTGGAAAACTTCATCCGCACGGCCCGCTGGAATGCACAAGGGTCGCGATGTGAACCCTGTGTTACTTCTCGTCGGGTTTACCGCGTTGCAACGATAACTGCCAACACCTGATTTCAACGAAGCTGCGCCAATGCCGCAACGCGTGATACAGTAACCTTAGTTTGGGCTGCAGAGGTCTTAGCATTTATGACAATTCAGGATAACCATCACGACCACGATCATGCCGGTGGCTCGGAGCTGTCCGAGATGCAATTGCGGGTGCGCGCCCTTGAAACCATCCTCGCCGAGAAGGGCTATGTCGAGCCAGCGGCCCTCGACGCGATCATCGAGGCGTGCGAGACCCGCATCGGGCCTCACCACGGTGCGCGCGTAATAGCAAAGGCGTGGGCCGATGCGCAGTTCAAAAAAGCTCTACTCGAAGATGGCTCGAAAGCCATCGCGGCACTGGGTCATTTGAGCCGCGTCGGCGAACACCTGGTGGCCGTCGAGAATACGCCGCAAACTCACAACATGGTGGTGTGCACGCTGTGCTCATGTTATCCGTGGGATCTGCTGGGCCTGCCGCCGGTTTGGTACAAGTCAACGCCGTACCGCTCGCGCACCGTGAAAGACCCGCGTGGCGTGTTGCGTGATTTCGGTGTCGCGCTGCCGGCCGACATGCATATCCGAGTGTGGGACTCCACCGCCGAAACGCGATTCCTCGTGGTGCCGATGCGCCCGGCGGGCACCGAGGGCTGGAACGAGGAACAGCTCGCCACGCTGGTCACCCGCGACTCGATGATCGGCACGGGGCTCGCCCAATCACCCCCGCAGGCCGTGTGATGGATGGCGTACATGACATGGGTGGTATGGACGGCTTCGGTCCGGTGAAGCCGGAGCGAGATGAGCCGGTGTTCCATGCGCCGTGGGAAAGCCGCGTGCTCGCGATGACACGCGCAATGGGCGCTGCTAACGGCTGGACCATTGATATGCAGCGTTTCGCGCGGGAACAATTGTCGCCCCCGTTTTATCTCGGCGCCACTTATTATGAGAAATGGTTTTTTGCGATGCGGCAGATGCTGCTCGATCACGGCCTGATCGACAACGCAGAGCTGGCAACCGGTCGCGCACAGCACCCGGCCGCGCCGCTCAAGCGTGGGCCGTTCACGTTGGCGGACGTGCCGCGCGTCATGCGCCGCGGCACATTTGAGCGCGCGGCGAACACGCCGGCATGCTTCAAGGTTGGCGAGCGCGTGCGCGCCAGGAACATCCACCCGCAAACGCACACCCGCCTGCCGCGCTATGCGCGCGGCCACGTCGGCGTGATCGAGCGCATTCAGGGCCGCCACGTGTTCCCCGATGTGTCGGCGCAGGGCGACAGCGAACAAGCCCAGTGGCTGTATACCGTGATCTTCGAAGGGCGTGAGCTGTGGGGCGCAGATGCCGACGCCACGCTCAAGGTTTCGATCGAGGCCTTCGAGTCCTACCTCGAACCCGCTTGACGTGACAGACCGCACCGCCGCGATAGCTGAAGTCGTTCCCGGTTTTCCGCGCGATGCCGACGGGCCGGTGTTCCGCGAGCCGTGGGAAGCGCAGGCCTTTGCTATGACGCTCGCGCTCTACGATCGCGGATTTTTCACCTGGCCGAAATGGGCGGCGATGCTCGCAGCGGAGATCCAGCGTGCTCGTGAAAACGGCGACCCCGACACCGGGGAAACCTACTACCGGCATTGGCTTGCCGCGCTGGAGCGCATGGTCACGGAAAAGCACGTGGCCGATGCCAGGACGCTGTCGCGATACCACGATGCGTGGGACCGTGCCGCCGACCGCACGCCACACGGCCTGCCCATCGAACTTCGGTCAGACGATTTCCACGCCACCTGATCTCTCGCGCGCCTGCTTATGACGCCTGCCCGGTGCAGGGGTAGCTCGTGAACTCATCAGTGATAGTGGCGTGGTTCAGGAGGCGCGGCACCTACTACGGCTGAGTCATCGTCGCCGAGATGTTCGTTACGCTGTTCATTACCCTGGGCTTTCGCTTCGCTTTCGGTGTCTTGAGGTGAATCTGCTAAACCCGTTCGGAACAACACGGATGTGACTCACGATACCAATACAGCAAGCATGCCGATGATTTTCGGCATTGGCCTTTCTCCGCTGCTGCAATGGCTGGTACTGCCGCCCGTGATGGTGGGCGCCCGTCGAAAGCTGGTGCCGGTGCTGTTCGGCCGGCAGCGCGCCAATCGCGATACCAACACGCCACGCTGAAGTGCGTGTCAATAATTGAATCTTGAAACGTGATCGCTGCCAACATCAATTAATTCTTGCAACGCTGCTTTCCCCGGCAGTCTTCATTCCTGGAAGCGCGACTGGCGCCTCAGGGCTTGCTTGGACTTTATCTTACTATCGGTGTGGTAATCCTGGCTGTAGCAGCATGGCTGTTTGGCGGTATTGCCGAAGACTTGATCACGGGTGATCCGCTTGTCTTGGTCGATGAATTTCTCTCGGTGGATTCGTTCGCAGCCGACGCCTCGCTTCACTGAGGCTATGCAAACTGTTATGGCACTTGCGCCTACCCACGCCGTCATTATTCTAGGCGCGATTATGCTTTGTATTTTTTTGGAAGAGACTGTGGTACTGACTATTAGCGCTGGTGTTAGTTGTTGTCGGCGGGTCAGCGCGTTTGTTGCCGCCGATTAGACCTTGATCAGTTTCGAGGTTTGTTCCGAGGTATCAATGATCTTCTTCGTTACTCGACAGACACTAGTCAATGCCTAACTGACACGGGTGGTCAGTCTGTCATCGGCTGGAACACACAGCCATCTATCGTAAAGCGTAACTTTACGCTTTACGATAAGACATGATTAAGGCATTTCGCCATAAGGGGCTTGAGGCTTTCTACCGACGTGGAACAAAGGCCGGAATTCAAGCTCATCAGGCGGCAAAGTTACGGCTCCTGCTCACCGTGCTGGATTACGCGAAAAGGCCGGAAGACATGAATGCACCGGGTTGGCGCTTTCATGCTTTAAGTGGTGACATGAAAGGCTTTTACTCAGTCACCGTAAACGCCAATTGGCGAATGATATTTCGCTTTGATGGCAAAGACGCAGAACTGGTCGATTATTTGGATTATGACTAGGAGGTAAATTTATGTCTCGTATGCACAATCCTGCGCACCCCGGCGAATTGCTGCGGGAATATCTGCCTGAAACTCTGGACGTAACCGAATCAGCTAAGCGACTGGGTGTAACTCGTCAGGCCCTCTCTGCCCTGCTTAATGGCCGTGCTGGAGTTAGCGCCGAGATGGCGCTGAGGCTGGAAGCAGCGCTAGGCACCAGTGCAGAGATGTGGGTGGAAATGCAGGCCGGATATGACCTCTGGCTTGCAAGGCAGCACCGCCAGCCAAAGGTAATTCGGATCGCCGCATAAATCAGAGTCACGTTTACAAATCTTAATGAGAAAATTAGTTAGATATCATGGAATGGCTTGCCCCTCCTCAAGTGACGCGGATTATGTTGGGGGTTTGATCAACCCCCGGCGCAGAGCCGCAATCCAGGAGGCAGGTCCTGAATCAGTCTAGCAAATACGTGGGACTGGATGTTCATAAGGTAACAATTGCGGTGGCGGTAGCCGAAACAGATGGTGGCGAAGTGCGCTACTTTGCCTGTCTGCCCGCTCGGCGTGTCCGTTGTAGCGTCCCTCCATCAGTCCCGGGCCCGGTTCACACTAAAACAACATCGCGTCCGGTAAGGGTTCAGCAGGTTCAGGGTCTAGCAATGCCGCCCACAACCTGCGTAGGGTGCGGCTTGTTTCTTGGTTTGGGTTCAGTTGCAGGTAAAGGAGATCGTTGTTGTCCCCTATCTCCGACGGACTACCCGTGCCCCTTTCGCATGGAACCGTGTTTTTCGAGTAGTCCTGCGAGTCGATGTGAAACCGGCAGCAACACCCTCGTCCCCCTCTCGTGCCGAGGACACGCGCCGCGCCGTTGGTTACGCATCGATGCGCTCACTCTGCTAATCTCGCGGCATGTCCATTCTCTGCGCGAGGAGTTTCAGCATGCAGCGCCTACGCTACTTATTCGTGCTGGCGATCGCCGGCGTGTCGCTTTCATCCGGTAGCCCCACAGCACAGGAGTACCCGGCGAAGACCGTGCGCTTCGTCGTACCTCTCTCGCCGGGGGGCGGCACCGACATCGCCGCGCGCGTGACGGCGCAGAAACTCACGGAACGCTGGTCGCAGCAGTTCGTCGTCGAGAACCGTCCAGGCGGCGGCGCGGTGATCGGCGCCGAGGTCGTGGCACGTGCGGCACCCGACGGCTATACGCTGCTCGTGACCAGTCCCGGCGCGGTCGTGGTGAACCCGTGGCTGTTCCGCAAGCTGCCCTATGAACCCAGGGATTTCGTGCCGGTCGCGATGCTGGCCCCGACCTATTACGTATTGATCGTTCATCCTTCCGTACCTGCGAAGTCCGTGAGCGAATTAATCCAGGTCGCGCGCAAGCATCCGGGTGGGCTGGTGCTCGCCTCGGGCGGCCTGGCGGCGCCGTCCGACCTGATCGGGGAGATGTTCAAGAGCCTTGCCAAGATCGACGCCATCACTGTCCAGTACAAGGGCGGCGGCCATGCGATCGCGGATTTGATCGGCGGGCAGGCAAGCATGATGTTCGCCGACATGATCGCAGCGATGCCCTACATCGCGCCCCGGCGCGTGAAGCTGCTGGCCGTGCTGACCGCCCAGCGCCTGCCTCAGTTGCCCGACACCCCGACACTCAAAGAGTCCGGCATCGATTACGACGCCCTCGGGTGGTCGGGTGTGTTCGCGCCCGCCCGCACCCCGGCGGCAATCGTCGCCAAGCTCAACGGCGAGCTGCGCAACATCCTCAAGCTGCCCGACATACAGACGCGGCTCGCGAGCGATGGCAGCGCGTTCGGTCCGAACACTCCTGAGTCGCTACAGGCCTTCATACGCAGCGAGTTTGCGAAGTATGAAACCGCAGTGAAGGTCTCCGGCCGCCGCCTCGACTGATTCAGCGGCGAGCCATTGCGCCCTGCGTTCAATCAGGAAATCTGAACACGTTCGCCGGTTCGACGGCGCGATCGAAATTGCGCCGCACGCGATCAGCCATCGCTTGCGCATAGGGCGCAACCTCGCACAGCAACGCCATTTGCACATCGTTAAGCTTCAGGCCGCAACGACGCGCCTGCTGCTCCACGAATGACTTGAGTAATGCATCGACAACTGCGCCGGTGAGCGTCGCCGGCGGCGTCACCTTGGCACGCGGCGTGCCGCGCACAAGCGTGGGACGTCTCGAGCGCCATTGCGTCGCCTGCTCGTAGGCGTTCGCCACGCGCAGCACGGTCGCGTCGTCGAAGGGCCGGCCAGCGAACTGCATGGCGAGCGGCAAGCCGCTTGCCGCATAGCCGTTGCATTGAGCGAGCGCAGGACCACCCGTCACGTTGAACACCGTGTGGATGTTCGCACCGACCCACGAGCGCAACGGCGAGATCCTATCAAAGCTCTGCGCGGGCGCTGAACTCACCGTGAGTAATACGTCGAAACGCTCGTAAAGCGGCTTCATCTCGCTCAGGATACGGCGACGCTCGCGGTGCGCCTGCACGTAATCCACAGCACCAAACAGGCACCCGGCGAGCGTGCCCGACAGAAACGGCAGACCGAAATCGCCCGGTCGCTCAGTGAGTTCCCGTTGATGGATGGCGAATAACTCCGTCTCAGCGATCGTCATCTTGACGTCGGTGTAGTCCTGTAGCGGACGCAGGCGCACGTCCTGCGTCTGCGCGCCGAGTTCGCGTAGCACCTCGATTGCTGTATTCATGGCGCGCGCCACCTCGTCGGCCACCTTCAGATCCTCTTCCCAGAAATGGCGGATCACACCGACGCGCAAGCCACGTAAATCAGGCGTGAAGGCCGCTCGATAATTCGGGATAGCGCAGGAAACGCTGCCACCGTCGCGACTGTCATGGCCAACAATCGCCTGCAGCAGGATTGCGCTGTCCTCCACCGTCCAGGTAAGCGGCCCGCAATGATCGAAGGTAAACGAATTCGGAATGACGCCGTAGCGGCTGACCAGGCCGTAGGTCGGTTTGAAACCGACGATGCCGCAGCATGCTGCCGGATTGCGGATTGACCCGCCGGTATCGGTACCCATGGCAGCGGGCACGAAGCCGGCAGCCACGGCGGCGCCCGCGCCTGTGCTCGATCCGCCCGTAAAGTGGTGGGGATTCCACGGATTGAGGGCCGGCGGCCACGGCGCTTCGAACGACGGTCCGCCGTGGGCGAACTCGTTCGTCGCAAGTTTGCCGATCAGGACGCCGCCGGCGCGTTCGAGGCTAGCCGTCACGGCAGCGTCTTCTGCCGGTATGTTGTCGATGCATACCCGCGAATGGCCGGAGGTCAGTATCCCGGCGGTGGCATAGATATCTTTCAATGCAAACGGTATGCCGTGCATCGGACCACGATAATAGCCGCGCGCGATCTCGCTCTCAGCCGCATGCGCCTGCTGCATGGCGCGCTCGGCCGTCACCGTGATGAAGGCCGTGATCTGAGGGTCCAGCGCGGCGATACGCGCGAGCTTAGCTTGGGTCAGTTCGACCGGAGACAGTTCGCCAGCCTCGATGCGCCGCGCGGCGTCGGCGATGGTGATGTAGTCCAAAGCGTCATTTGCATTCATGTCACATTCCGTCGGTAGATCCGCCAGTCCAGCGGACGCAGGAAACTTGGCGGGCACTCCGTAAAATTACCATCGCGCCAATTCTGGGTCCCCATGGTCGCTTACGCTGAAGATACACCAGTCATATGCAATGTCCATATAGATGTTGCCGCCGATTGGAAATTGACCAGTTTCGAGGTTTGTGCCGTCGTATCAATGACCATCTCCGTTACTCAACAGAAATTGGTCAATGCCTAACCGGCACGGATGGTCAGTCTGGGATCGGCGGGAACACTCAAATCAACAAAGGGCTCCCTGCCGCGCTTCGACCCGCTATCCTGCCAAACGCAAAGCACTCACCCAAATTCCCACCGGCTTGATAGCGGTATGCGTAGATGGAACCTAGTTCACCAGCGGAAAAAAGGCGCGGAACTGACCGTCCCTCCACGTCAATTACCTCCGCACGCTCGTTACGCACAGGCCCACCTTGAGTGTTAAGCGATGCTGGAACTAACGGTATCGCATAGTAGGGTGCCTCGCTTAAAGGCGCGAGTGTCAGAGGATTGCGGTCACAGTCCGCGTCCCTGCCGACAATACATGCGTTGTTGTAACGCTGCACCGTGCGATCCAGCACAGTAGCTGGGAATCCAATTAACGGCTCGAGTTCCTCAATGCTGTCCGCGCGCTTAATCCAGCCCTTTTCGATCTCCCTGCTGTTGTCAGAGCTCCACTCATAGCAGTCACCATGAATCACGTCCCAGCCGAAGGTAAAGCCTGCTGCTTTTCCGCAGATACCACCCGCCCGCCGCACAGTTTCGTCAAATATCATGTAGATCGGTGTGGGGCACGGATATTGAACAAACCGGCCGTTTCGCAAAACCTTTCCATGCTTGATGGGTGATTGTTGGCGCCCCTCCTCGATCTTAAAGTTTGGCGCTTCACCGATGAAGCGTGCACCATCACCACCCACATAGATGTAGCTATTTGCCTTCGCCGCGCCAAGTCGGCAGCAAACTTGGTGCTCTGGCGACTTGAAGGCTAGAAATGGTCCAGCCAAGTTGTTCATGTGCCAAAGGTCGGCACCAATAGCCATTGCCATACGAATGCCATCGCCAGTATTGTAAGGTGTGCCCAAGGGGTAACAATAAGGCAAATCCGTGAAGAAATTTCTCACCATCGCTTGATTATTCTGAAATCCACCACAAGTCAGTATCACGCCGCGTCGCGCTTTGATCTGAATAAAGCCACTGGCTTGCTCAGCCTCAACCCCTACTACTTCGCCACCTTGCATGATGAGTCGAACGGCCGCAGTGTCATAAATCGTCTGGATTTTGCGCGCCAGGTACGCGGGCTCTATCACCTCATCCCAAAGCCGAGCCTCACCATATGGCCCTTTGCGATGAAGCATCACTTCCACGCATTCTGCACCCGGTAATTCGGGAAACTCGACCGAAGACACGAACGTGGTCTCGAGGCCTAACTCCTCAAGCCAGGCGCGGTTGGCGTGCATTTCTACAGCCCATGTATTGACCAACGCATCGGATACTCTGTCTGCGTACGCACCGGCCATGGCGCGAAAATACGCTACCGCCTTGTCCACATCGTTCGGCCAAAAGACGATCTGGCCTGAAACCCTGCTATTGCCGCCGCGTAAATGCTCAGGTGCTTTCTCGATCACCAGCACTTTTGCACCCAGATCGTGGGCAGTAATCGCAGCAGTCGCACCTGCAGCACCCAGCCCCACCACCAGAACCTCAGTCTCGTAGCGCTGTACAGCCGTACATCCCGCCTTGGAGGCTGTCAACACCATGCCTTGGAACAGTTGCCAGCAGAAGCAGCGAGGTTCATTCGATCTACTCAGGACGAATTCCAGCGTCTTTTACGATTCGCGTCCACTTTTCGATCTCCTGCTTGAAAAAAATTCCGAATTCCTGCGGTGAACTTTTTACCGGATCTGCCCCCACCGCCACTAGGCTCGCGCGCAACTCCGGTAGCGCCAATGCATTGTTCACCTCAGCGCTCAGCCTTCTGAGAATGGGCGTGGGCGTGCCCACTGGCGCGAGAATGCCGTACCACTGACTCATTTCATAACCCGACACGCCCGCTTCTGCAACGGTCGGAATATCGGGCGCCGCCGACGTGCGATTCGACGTAGTAACGGCAAGAGCCCGCAGTCGTCCGGCACGTGCCTGCGGCAACGTCGTAGGCAGAGTGCAAAAGCACACGGGCACATGACCCGCAATAGCGTCAGTCAGTGCCGGGCCAACCCCTTTGAAGGGAATGTGCCTGAGATTGACTTTCGCTATCGACTTAAAGAGCTCGGTGGCCATATGGCCTGCGCCACCAACACCTCCAGATCCGTAGGCGAGACTGTTAGGCTGCGCCTTCGCGAGGGCAATCAAGTCCTTTATATTTTTTACTGGCAGGGATGGATGTACTACTACGAGCAGCGGTGAATCTACCATCTGTCCTACAGCTGCAAACGCGGTCGTCATGTCCAGCGGCAGTTTTTCCATGGCTGATGCAAACGCATAATTACCCGGCGCGACAAGCAACGTATGCCCATCCGGGGAGGACTTCGCTGCGATATCAGCGGCAATCATGCCATTCGCACCCGATCGATTATCGACGACAAATTGCTGTGCAAACGCCAGCGCGAGTCGAGGAGAGACCGAGCGCGCCATAAAATCAACCCCACCTCCAGGAGCAAACCCCACCAGCATACGAACAGGCTTAGTCGGATAAGGGGCCCAGGCGCTCGCTGTGAAGGGCGAAGCGTGGTGGCTGAGTAGGTGCTTGTGTGGTTTCCAATCTTGCATTACTATACATGCAAGATAAAAAAATGTCAAAGGTTATGCCTAAAACCAGTCCACAACAAATCGCCACGCGAG
>CAMDLH010000180.1 GCA_945901405.1 Bordetella parapertussis
GCGCGCTTTGCGCTGCCGGAAACCACGCTGGGCATATTGCCCGGCTGCGGCGGCACACAGAACCTGCCGCGCGCAGTGGGTGAACGGCGCGCCAAGGAATTGATCCTGATGGGCAAGGCGTTCACCGCGCAGGAAGGCTACGAATGGGGTATGGTGAACCGCGTGTTCGAACCGGCGGCACTGATGCCCGCCGCACTGGAAGCCGCAAACGCCATTTGCGCCAGCGCTCCGGTGGCGCTGCGTCAGGCCAAAACCGCGATACGCCGCGGGCTGGATGTTGATTTACGCACCGGGCTGGCGATCGAAATCGAAGCCTACAACCGTACCGTCGTCACCGAAGACCGGCTCGAAGGCGTGCGCGCGTTTGGCGAAAAGCGCAAGCCGAATTTCACCGGTAAGTAACAAGTAGCGTGCGCTGCACGCACGACAATCAGTGTGAATTACGTGCGCATAGCGCACGCTACAATTTCACGTATCGTCCTCGTGCCGCCGCCACTATGCGCCGAATCAAATCAGCATAGGCCACCCCCGCGAAACATTGCTCACGCCCAAAGGTATGGCGTCCCAAATCAGGGTTGGGATTGACCTCGATAAACACCAGGCGGTTATCCGCTGTCAGCCGGTAGTCGATGCGCGCGTAGTCACGCAGCTTGAGCGCATGGAAGATGCGCTGACTCGAACGGCGTATCTCGTTCATGACGGCCCGTGGCAGGCGCGCCTTGTGGTAACTCACCTGCCACCGGCGTTTATAGGCGTCATCGTGCTTTAAGCGCTGCGTCGCAAATCGCGGCGCGCCCCGGCCCTGTCGTCCCACCACCAGTTCCAACGGCGGCAAAACCTGTGGCTTGTTACCCAGCAACGCCACAAAAATATCGCGGCCTTCGATGTATTCCTCGCACAGGACTGGCCCCAGCTTGCGCGCGCGCAATGACTTCAGGCGGGCGTTCAATTCTGTATACGAGCGCACCAGTGCCGCGCTACTGATTGCATCGGAGCCATCGCCAAAGTGAGGCTTCACGAATAAGGGGTAAAGCACGCGTGTGCTGCCGGTCATAATCACCGCGTGGTGTGCGGGTGTCGCCACGCCCGATGCCGCGACAATTGCCTTGGCGCGTGCTTTGTCGCGGGCAAGTTGCAAACCCTCGCCCGCGGTTCCGGTATACGGCAGCCCGAGTTTTTCCAGCAGGCGCGTAATGACATGATCGCGGCTGCGATCACCCGCTATCCACTCGGTAAGATTGAATACCAATCGCGGATTGAGCGCGCGCAATGCCGTGCTCGTCACTTCGGTATCGGCATCGTAGGGGACAACCGTGACACGTTCATGTTGCAGCCGGAGCACTCGCAACACCTGCGCCTCCACGCTGCCCGCGTCTACGATGAAGGCGCCATTGGCCGCGCGGCGCCCGGTTTCTGCATCAACCAGCAGTGCGACGTCGCAACGCGCATTACGAAATTTCAGAAAAAGCATGCGTAGATTTTAGCGCGGATTCCCAAGGGCGCACTGTTAGCTATGCCTGGAGTAATATTCACGTTTGCAAATGGTTCACCGGGCTACCTACTTGAAGGAGCGAAGCAATGGAATACCGCCGGCTCGGCAACAGTGGATTGAAGGTATCGCCGATCTGTCTTGGCGCCATGATGTTTGGCGAGCAGACCGACGAGGCAGTCGCGGGGCGCATCGTTGATTCGGCGCTCAGTGCCGGCATCAATTTCATTGATACCGCCGACAGCTACGCCAAAGGCAGCTCCGAGCGCATGGTCGGCAAGCTCGTCGCGAAGCACCGCGAGCGCTGGGTGCTCGCGACCAAGGTGCAGAATGCAACCATCCCCGCCGATCCGAATTCGGGCGGTGGCGGCCGCAAGTGGATGACGTTCGAACTGGATGCCAGTCTCAAGCGCCTCGCCACTGACTACATCGACATCTACTACCTGCATCGCGACGACCTCGAAACGCCGCTGGAAGAAACCGTCAGCGCCATCGGCGATTTCATCCGCGCCGGCAAGATGCGCTACTTCGGCCTCAGCAATTTCGACGGCTGACGCATCGCGGAAGTCGTCAATACCTACCGCAGGCTGGGCGTGCCGCAGCCTATCGTGTTGCAACCGGTCTACAACGCGATGAACCGGCTCGGCGAAGTCGAAATGTTTCCGGCGTGCGCGTACTATGGCATGGGCATCGTGCCGTACAGCCCGCTCGCGCGCGGCGTGCTCACCGGGAAATACCTGCCCGGCGGCAAACCGGCAAGCGATACACGCGCCGGCCGTAGCGACCGGCGCCTGCTGGAGTCCGAGTTTCGCGAACAATCTCTGATACATGCGCAACGCATCAAAGCCCACGCCGAAAAGCGCGGCATGACGGCAGGACAGTTCGCGCTTAACTGGGCGCTCAACAACCGGCTGGTGACTGCAGTGCTCGCCGGACCGCGCACTGAGGAGCAATGGCGCGAGTATCTCGGCGCCCTCGATCATAAGTTTGAGGCGGAGGATGAAGCGCTGATCGATAGTTTGGTCGCTGCCGGGCACAGTTCCACGCCCGGTTATACCGACCCAAAGTTTCCTGTTCTTGGGCGGGTGCCGCGCTCTTGACCGTCGGTGTCGTACTAAGCCGCCACGCCCGGAAGAAGCGCAGCGTATTCCGGGAACGATCGTTCCGCACCACAGGTTTTCAGAGTGCACTGATGTTCTACCTGTGACTTGGTTGTAGTGATATTGAATCGTGTTTGGATGCAATCCTCCCTTTCAGGATACGCTGCGCCTCTTCCGGGCTACAATTTCTAACTTGCGCGCGCTGCCTTTGCGCGCGTCCGGGTCGAGCGCATGGTCTGGCGCGATGACCGCTTCGAGGAATTTGGCGAGGGTGGCCTTTAGCTGCAAGCTGCGCGGCATCTGCCCTTCATGCGGCACGCAGCGCATGGCGGAAACGGCCGCCGATCTGGTGGATAGCGTCATTCCGCGCGTGCCGGTGCGCCAGTGGGTGCTGTCGTTCCCGATACCGCTGCGCAGTCTATTCGCCGCGTATCCCGAACTGCTGGCGCCGATACTGCAGATCATCCATCGCGTCATCAACACACAGCCGCAGCCGCGCGCGCCGGCGTGGCGGGTGGATCTGTTTCAGGCGGCTTGACCGTCGAACGCGCTCGGGTTTTGGCCAGGGCTGGCGGCGCGGCCATCGCTCGTGTAACGGCGTCGATTGCCCGGAAATTAGCCGATATGGCACGTTTCTCGAGGCAAGATTTTCAGGGGGCTTGGCGAAAATTCACGCGATTGACTGTTCGCCGGGCGGGGGATAGATTGCGGGTTGGATAGATTGCGGGTTGGTGAAAAATGGTGTTTAAAATTTCCATCCGCAGCCTGCCCGCGTTCAGCCCGCCGCTGCTGGAAGCGGATGGCCTGCCGCTCGGCGTGCAACTCATCGGCAAGCCGCATGAAGATGGGCGGCTGTGCGCGATGGCCGCGTGGCTGATGGCATTCAACCGTTAACCGTATCACCTCAAGGAAACGTACCGATGGAAATCAATCACCCGCAAACCCTGGCCGAAGTGACCCACGCGTTTGACCGCTATCAGCAGGCGATTATCGACAACGACATTCCGGTGATGAACGAATTATTCTGGAACCACGGGATGACGATACGCTACGGCACCGGCGAGAACCTGTATGGGCACGCGGAGATTGCCGCGTATCGCGGCGCGCGCGATCCGAAAAGCGTGGCACGCGTGGTTGGTAAAACGGTGGTCACCAGCTACGGGCGTGACGCGGCGACGACGAACATCGAGTTCACGCGCGCGGGACGCAACGGACGGCAAAGCCAAGCGTGGATACGCCTGCCCGAGGGCTGGCGCATCGTGGCGGCGCATGTGAGCTATCGGGACGAGTAGGCTTGCGGGGAAGCGGACTGTTGCTGTGGCTCGGGGGCGCCGTTCGTGTGTGCGCTTGGTGTATGGCGGGATTCGGCAAACTTTGGACGGTCAATGTCGCGTACGGCAATGACTGCTACTCGACCGTTGCGGTCATTGGGCGTCGGTGCCATGAGCGTCAGCTGCACTTCGCATTGCCGCCGTTCGACCCTTGACCGTCGAAAGCGTAGTGATGCGTAAACATCTGGGCGGCTCGGTGCTGAAGGGCACGGTGTTCAACCGCTGGGAGGGCATCACCACTTATCTCACCGTGGACAGCGATGAAGCTGCCGATAAACTCGCGCACCTGATCAAGAACGCCAAGGCGGGATGTTTTGCCGAAGGGTTGATTACCCAGGCGGTACCGCTGCACAGCCACATTGAGGTGAACGGCAAACCGTTTCACATCGAAGGCGTCACCGGCAAGTAGCGCCGGCATCCTGGGCGATGAGTGGACTAATCGACTTTGATGCCGGCCGCCTTGGCGATTTTTGCCCACTTGGCGAGCTCCAGCGCAATGAAGGCACTGAATGCCTCGGGTCTGCTCCCGACAATATCGCCGCCCTCGCTGGCAAACCGTTCCTCCACGTCCGGCAGGCGTATCACGCGCGTCAAATCGGCATGCAGTTTGTGGAGTATCGGCGGCGGCACGCCCACCGGCGCCAGCACACCGTACCAGGTGGTCACGTCGTAACCGGCCAATCCGGACTCCGATACCGTAGGCAGGTTGGGATATACCCTCGAGCGTTTCACGCCCGTCGTGGCCAGCGCCTTGAGCCGTCCGGCCTTGGTCAGGGGCAACGCAGCGGGCACCGTGCCCATGTAGATCGTAATCTGCCCGGCGACTAGATCGGTGTAGACCGGCGGCGCCCCGCGATAGGGGACGTGCAGCATCTGTGTGCCGGACATGAAGCGAAACAGTTCGCTGGCCAGATGCGCGGCCGAGCCGTTGCCGGGCGATCCGTAACTGACCAGCCCCGGCCTGGCTTTGGCGATGGCGATCAACTCCGGCACCGATTTTGCGGGAAATGAATTATTAGCCAGCAGCACCAGCGGCGCCGCCAGTATCTGCGTGATGGGCGCAAAATCCTTCTGCGTGTCGTAGGCCAGCTTCGGATAGATGCCCGGCGCCATCACCACAAATGACGACACGCCCAGCACGATGGTGTAGCCGTCGGGCGCCATTCGCGCCGCAATGCCCATGCCCAGCGTGCCGCCGGCGCCCGCGCGATTGTCCACGATGACTTGCTGTCCCCACAACTCGGACAGTTTGGGCGCCATTGCGCGGGCAATCAAATCGCCCGCGCCGCCCGCCAGCACCGGAGCTATCCAGCGCACCGGCTTCTGCGGAAAGCTGTCTTGGGCATTTGCGCAACTTGCGCCAAGCAGCGACATCAGCGTGAGCATCTTGCCTGCGGCCGAAGGCCCTATGCGGGAAACAATCGTTGTAGCTATTGGCCTCATAGTTGCGGTTTGATATTGGCGGCCTTGATGACTTTGGCCCACTTCGTCATTTCCGCTTTGAGATAAGCTGAAAACTCCGCCGGCGTGCTGCCGACCGGTTGTAATCCCTCCGCGGACATTCGTTCTCTCAGATCGGGCGAGCGCACCGCGCGCGACGTTTCCTGCGCCAGCCGCTCGACAATCGCGGTGGGCGTGCCGCCAGCCGTGAACAAACCGAACCACTGCGTGGCCTCATACCCCGGCACGCCGGCCTCCGCGATGGTGGGCACGTCAGGCATCGAAGGCACGCGCGACCTGGTGGTCACACCCAGAGCACGCATGCGCCCGGCGCGCACGTACGGCAGCGACGACGGCGGCGTGGAAAACTGCAGCGGCACTTCGCCCGACATCACGGCAATCGACCCCGGGCCGGAACCCTTGTAGACGATGATCAACAAATCGGTTCCGGTCATCAGCTTGAACAGTTCCGCCGCCATGTGAGGCGTGCCGCTGATACCCGGCGACGCCGCGGACAGCGTACCCGGTTTGGCTTTGGCGAGCGCGACCAAATCCTTGATCGTGCGCACCGGCAACGCGGGATGGGCCACCAGTACGTTGGCGGACTCGGCGACCTGAGAAATTGCTGCCAGGTCACGCAACGTGTCGTATGGCATTTTGGCGAAGATGCTGGGGTTGACGGAAACCGCAGCGGGCGGAATCACCAGCGTATAGCCGTCCGGCGCGGACTTCGCCGCGGCGTCAGTACCGATCACGCTGCTGGCGCCGGGACGGTTTTCGACAACGACTTGCTGGCCCAGTTGCTCGGCAAGCTTTTGCGCCAGAAAGCGGCCCATAATGTCGCTGCCGCCGCCCGGGGAGCTGGGGACGATCATGCGCAGCGACTTGTGCGGGAAATGCTGCGCACAGGCCGCGCCGGCGACGAGACACGAAATCAGCGTGGCGATTGGCCCGGTGATATATGGCGTCTTGGTTGACCCTGAGCGAAACCGAATCCGCATCGCCTATCTACTCTCCGGTCCGAAATACACGGTTTCTCCGCGCAACGTGATCGAGCTCGTGAGCTTCACCGGATTCACGATCAACTGCTCCGCGAAACAACCGCCTTTGGCATTGCGTGTGAGCGCGACAATTTTCTCCATCGGTTCGTCCGAATCAATGTCGAGACTGGTGCTGATGCCCTGCCAGCTGCCCTTGACCGTGCCCTTCAGGACCGACCCGGAGACCTGGAAGTCAAACTCAACATGGCAGCGGGCTTTCTTCACCTTCAGCTTCATCATGGACGCGTACCGCGCCACCTGAGTCAGCAGTCAGAAACCGATCGCCAGCGCGAGATAACTCATCGGCGGCGGAAATTTATTGGTGCCGCCGATGGTTGGCGGTTCGTCGGAGTAAATGTCGAATCCGCGCGAGTGCCCCAGCTTGAGGTGGTGTTCGCCCTCGATCAACTCGGTATCCGCCACCAGGTGCATGGCAAGGCCTTGCGGCGGCAACTCCGGCTTGTCGGTAATGCGCTCGCCGGGCTTGGTGCTTTGTTCGGCTGCATTCAGTGATTTGTCATTCATCGTGAGATCCTTGTGTTTTTCAGCGGCTAACTGCAAAAAAATCTAGATCAGATTCACCAGTTTCTCGACATAGGCATGCAGATCTTCGCGGCTCGCGCCCGCGCGGCCGCCGCGCGCCTGCAGTTCCGGACCTTCAAGCTCGATTTGCAGAGAATCCATAAAGCGGTTCATCAACCCGCGAAACGCGGCAACCGTTGTCAACTCAACAATTTCGGTACTGTCGAAATGCTTTGAAAGTTGCGCGAACGCGTCATCGTCATAACGCGCTTTGTTCCACGTAACCAGCTCCGCCCAGCGTATGACGGCTTTTTCGCGCTCGCCGAACAGCGAACTGTTAAGGTAATCATCACCACTGAGCGCGTCCAGTTGCTCGTCCGTCCAACCCGTTGTTCGCCCGACCAGGCGATTGTGTTTTATTCAATACTGGCATTCGTTGAGCGCCGAAACTTTGATCATGGCCAGCGCACGCGTTTTGGCGTCCAGCTTGCAACCAAGCCCATCCTTCTGCAACACCGCTTGTAGCGGCAGCAGAAATTTCAATATGGCAGGGGAGTGCGCGTAAACGCGCATAGAGTTGGCGACCCGCCCGTTAAAACTGTTTGCAGCATCAAATGCCGCACGGACTTCGTGCGGCGCATTGTCGTTTTGAAGCAGTGGAACGCGGGCCATACGCAACCTCACTCAGATTAGAAAATAAACTGTAAGTATCTGATTTTAATGAATATTAAATTTAGCTTTGGTGCGTATTTCATTAAGATTCACAATCATAACTTAGGCGGCTGCTTCGATATCGGAGGACAAAACACTGCCCCCCCAACGCGATCCATGTGCTGTGCGATCCGCATGGCGCTGTGCGCAGTTACTGGCTGACCGTGATGTTGGCTTCGCGCGCCACTTTCGTGTACTCGGCGATTTCGCGCTTGATGCGCGCGGCAAAATCCGCCGGGGTGTTGAGCAAGACATCCGAGCCGGTCGATTCAAAGCGCTCGCGTAACTCGGGCGAAGACTTGAACGCCTTCACCGATTCTTCATAGAGGCGATTCACCACGGTTCTGGGCGTGCCAGCGGGCGCGAGCAAGGCATACCAGCCGCCAATTTCGACACCGGAAACGCCGGCCTCCGCGGTCGTCGGCACCTCGGGCAGGACTTTCAGTCGCGTGCCGTTCGCCAAGGCCAGCGCGCGAACCCGGTTGCCGCGAATGAACTGGAGCTGATTCTGCACCGAGTCCAGCGACGCATTCACTTCGCCGGCGACCAGCGCCGCAGCGGAAGGCGCACCGCCTTTGTACGGCACGTGCGTGATTTTCATGCCCGTGCGCAACTGGATGAGCTCCATCCCGAAATGCGCAATGCTGGCCGGGCCGAATGACGAATACGACATGCCAGGTTTCGCCTTGGCCAGCGCCACCAGTTCCGGCACGGTCTTTGCGGGCAGCGACGCATGAACCACCAGCACAAAGGGCGAGGACAGCACAATGGTGATCGGCGCAAAATCGCGCACTGCATCGAACGGCAGTTTAGGAAACACGGCCGAATTGGCAATTAATTGGCCGTTGGTGCCGGCCAGCAAGGTGTAGCCGTCGGCGCGGGCCTTCGCCACCAGATCGACGCCGATGATGCCATTGGCGCCTGGCCGGTTGTCCACGATAAAGGTCTGGCCCAACGCCTCGGTAAACTTCTGCGCCATGCTGCGCGCCATGATGTCCGACGGGCCGCCCGCCTGTGCCGGATTGACAATCCGCACGGGCCGGTTAGGCCATGTTTGGGCCTGCGCCAGTAACGGCCCGCTGGCCGCGCCGCAAATCAGCAATGGCACGCATTTCAAGAAAGTGGATCGCTTCATTGGCTTGCTCCTCGTGGTTGTGTCACAGCCTGCCCTTGGCTGCGTTACTTGTTTAACGAACACGTAGCGAACACGTCGAACACACCACGCGCCTGCAATGCCTGACCTTACGTCTTTGCGTCCAAGCCTCGGCTAATCGCCGGCGACCTGATCATAAGCGCCTGCATCCAGCAACGCCACCAGCTCCGATGGATCACTGAGTTTCATGCGAAACAGCCACGCTGCGTACGGATCGGCATTGACGGCTTCCGGCGCATCCGCCAGCGCCGGGTTGACCTCGATCACCACGCCCGAGGCCGGGGCATGTACGTCCGCGACCGTCTTGACCGATTCAATCACGCCGCAGGCCTCGCCCTGTTTGACACGGGCTCCGGCGTTGGGCGATTGCACATAGACCACATCGCCCAATTGTTCCTGCGCATGCTGGGTCACGCCGACGATGCCAGTACCGTCCGCTTCCAACCTCAACCAGGTGTGGGACTCGTGATACTTCAAATCTTGGGGATTCGGCATGGGGGACTCAGTTGCTTGCAGAATTCAGTTTGCGTTGCAGGGTAAGCGAAACGTATGTGGCGAACAAGCCGCTCAGGTCAGGCCTCAGTTCAGGCCTCAGTTCAGACCTCAGTTCAGACCTCAGTTCAGACCTCAGTTCAGATTTATGCCAGCGGCCTTGACGACCCTGGTCCATTTGGCGACTTCATCGCGAACGTAGGCAGCCCACTGCCCCGGCGTGCCATGCAAGGCCTCGGCGCCCACCGCCGCAAACCGCTCGCGCAGGTTCGGCGTCTGCACAATGCGGTTGATTTCGGCGTTGAGACGGTTGATCGCATCGCGTGACATGCCGGTGGGTGCAAATAGTGCAATCCAATTGCGTGCTTCAAAGCCGTCCACGCCTGCTTCGATCATGGTCGGCACGTCCGGCACTGACGGATGGCGCTGCAAACTGGTGATCGCCAGCGAGCGCACGCGCCGTGACTGAGCAAGCGGCATGATGGACGACGTCGGCGAAAAAATCATGCTGAGTTCGCCGCTGGCCACATCGGTATTGGCAAAAGCAGTGCCGCGATAGGGCACGTGCAGCATCTTCACGCCCGTCCGCAGGCTGAAAAGCTCCGCCGTGAGATGCGGTGCGCCGCCGGCGCCGGCAGAACCATACGTCAGTTGTCCCGGTCTCGCTTTGGCAAACGCAATCAGTTCTCCGACGGATTTGACCGGCAAGGACGGATGGACGACGAACAGAAAAGGCACTGAACCCATGACCGCTATGGGCTCGAAATCCCGCAACAGATCATAGGGCAGCTTGGGAAACAGACTGTAGGACATGGCAATCGAGCCTGGCGCATTGAGCAAGGTATAACCATCGGGCGCGCTGCGCGCGACGATTTCAGCGCCGATGTTGCCGGAAGCCCCCGGCCGGTTGTCGACGATGAATTGCTGACCGAGGCTCTTCGACAGCTCGGTCATCACCAGACGGCCAATCACATCGTTACCGGCGCCAGCCGGGTAACCAACGATCACCCGTACGGGCTTGGCCGGATACGTTTGCGCGCACAGCGGTCCCACCGCGCTGAGCGTACAGATGATCAACACCCATCGGGGCTCACGAATCATCAGACTGGTTCTCCTGCTGTGGGGATAGTCATTTTAAAGCCCCTTTTTCACCAAGCGGCACTCTTTGCCGCAATCAGCGAATCGTCAACCGCACCAACCGCACGAAAATTTCCTCAAGCCCCGCCTTGTCTCAAGAATCTCGACCCGCGAAAAGCTATTCAGCGGCTTATTTTCTCTCACGCAGCGCATTTTCGCGAGCGCAGGCGAAACCACCCGTCAGCGTCGGTACAGAATCGTTCTGGATTTACCTATCAAGCCGCCTGCAACAAATCAACACGCCGCGCCGGCGCCATCGGCAATATGAATCTCGGCCGATTGAACGGCCGGTATGGGATAGGACTTTCGGCATCCTGACCGGCCGGAGTTGGCCGCGAGTGGATGACGTTCGAACTGGATGCCAGTCTCAAGCGCCTCGCCACTGACTACATCGACATCTACTACCTGCATCGCGACGACCTCGAAACGCCGCTGGAGGAAACCGTCAGCGCCATCGGCGATTTCATCCGCGCCGGCAAGAGGCGCTACTTCGGCCTCAGTAATTTCGACGGCTGGCGTATCGCCGAAGTCGTCAATACCAGCCGCAGGCTGGGCGTGCCGCAGCCCATCGTGTTGCAGCCGGTCTACAACGCGATGAACCGGCTCGGCGAAGTCGAGATGTTTCCGGCGTGCGCGTACTATGGCATGGGCATCGTGCCGTACAGCCCGCTCGCGCGCAACGTGCTCACCGGAGAGCGCGTGGGTAGAGTAGAGGACAGGCTTTCGCCTGCCCTCCCTCATCAAACCGTGCATGCAGTTTGCCCGCACACGGCTTTCCGATGTTCTTCGTGCCGAGATATGCGCATTTGCCTGTCCCATGTTTACTAGCGCGGCTGAGGATGTCGCGCCTGCGCACTCGAACATTGAGCGCGTAACAAAAGACGGTTTCTTGCTTGGCCTTGGCATACAGCTTCCTCTGTAGCGTCCTGATCGTATCCGGGGTGGTTAGCAACATGGCAATCCCCTGATCCTCCGCTCTTCGGTTACACGAACAAAGCAGGGTTCCTTCCCTCGACCGGGGTTATGTTGTCCCGCGGTCTCAAACGGTACTATGAACCCCTCCGACTCCCGTTGCACGCCGCTGCGCTTTCGTTTCCTTATACGCAGCGGTTGGTGGCCTCCCCACCCCGCACAACGGGTCTCCAGCACTGGGCAGTAAATCTTCCATAACATGCCGTCCCTGCTACCCCGGGAGTCAACGTGCGCCACTTCCGTTATTCGAGCACACGTCCAGCGGCCTTCCCCTTCTGACCACAGGGTCGGCGTCTCCAGTTCGTTTACGAGGCTACTCATGGGTTCACTTGCGTTACGGCCTGCTATTTTGCGGTTTGGAAACTCACGACCTCGCGTTACCACGACGCCGCTTCCTCATGCTACCAAGGCGTACGGACAACTCCTTGGACGGGACTTCAACCCGCTAGACTCACTGCTGTTACTGCGAACGGTCAGGTCTTTCACTATCATATTCGGCAGGCAAGTACACGTAGGATGCAAGAAATGATGGGGTAGGTCTAGCGCTGCCGAAGAAACTCATCGAGAGTAAGGCCGATGTCCTTCGCGATTTGACGGAGCAAGATGGGCGAAATATCGCGGCCTTGATGGAAAGGCACCGTCATGCATCTGCCTTTTACGTCTCGAAACTGCTTATGTGAACCGCGTTGGCGAACTTCAGAGAAACCGAGCGCGGAGAGAATAGCAATGACCTCACCCGGCTTGAGAACCGGGATGTTACCTATCGCCTACGTAACGGCGACGTTCTGGACCCCAACAAACTCAGACTCCAGGTCTGGCTCGCCATCTTCGAGAAGCATGGCTATGACTTCCTGGAGGTTGTGGTTAAGCTCGTCGAGAGTCGCACCCTGGGAACGGGCGCTGGGGAAACCAGGGACTGACCCCACAAAAAGCTTGGTCTGGGGGCAACGTTCAATAACAGCAGAGTAAGTTCTCATGATTAGCTCCGGTTACGCGAGTAAGCGATTATCGACCTCCCGTCCGCAACCCGCAACCGTAAAGACCCTACCCTTACCCAAATAGCCGCCAGCGCTTGCGCTCCGCCGGGGTTGCGTGCAACAACCGCGGATACCACATCTTGTCAGCACCCATTTCCTATTGCCTCAACTTGAGAATACTTCTTCCTGAGTCCATCGAATGAATAAACTCTTGTCCGCCATACGAGAGCATATCGGATGAAATATGTTGAACTGAACTGCTAGATTCAGCAAGTGTAGGGCGTCAATAAGTGTAGCAAGCGCAGCCCGGAAGAAGCGCAGCGTATTCCGGGATTGCATCCAAACACGATTCAATATCACCACAACCAAGCAAGCGTGGGAACGCTGTTTGTGCCCACCCGCCCCGTCAATCACGATTACTAATTTCCGCTCGATCTCATGCGACTTGTTAACCAGCCCCGACGCCCGTAGCAGCCAACTGTCGGCGTGGGCACAAAAACCGTGCCCACCCTACATGATCTTCGGATTTTTTCTCATGTGGCGATTGTAACGCGGGGAAATCCAGCAAGCATACGGCGCAATGCGCTGCGCTTATTGCGGCCTACGCTGGCTTAACCTTCCCCGCCACCCTATGCGGATCCAGAATCATCCGCGACAATGCAATCAGTGGTATCAGTCCAACCACCACGATGGTCAGCGCCGCAGTAGAGGCCTCGGCCAAGCGTTCGT
>CAMDLH010000181.1 GCA_945901405.1 Bordetella parapertussis
CCAGCTATGCCCCACGCTTGCGCAAAAAACTACGATTCCGCGCAAATCTTCGTGGTGAAAAATACCCCTAAAAACCCGCGCTGCTATAGAGGCAGCCGAGGATTACAATCAAGCACTAGGTAGCCCGAACTTCAAGGCGTTCCTCGCGAAGGAAGCGCGTAAGGAAGGCATCAGCGTGTCCGAGTTGGTGCGCCGGCGCTGCGAACGCGCGCCGACCGAGGACGAGCGCGCCCTGCTTGCGCTTGCGGAGGAACTGCGCAAATCAACAGCCGAGGCGCGCACCGCCCTGGAAGAAGGCTTGGCTGCCGCCGCGGAAGCGTTGCGGCAGGTGCGTGGTGCGGAGAAGAAAGCAGCATGAGCGTGATTTCCGAGGCAATGGCGGCCATTCGTGAAGCGATCAAGCTCACGGACGAGGTCAAGCGGGTCGGCGAAACCCTGAAATTCATATCATCCGAAATGCGCGACCACGACCGGCGCATTACGCGTCTGGAGGCGCAGTGGGATACCGCGATGCAATTTACGCGTGGCGCCGGAGTGCGCGCGCCGCGGCAGATCAAGGGCAAATAGCTGTTCGCCGCGGCAGGATTATTCAGCGAGCTTAGGGCGCAATCCCATTGCGCCGCAGGATGCGCAATCGCATGTAGGATGCAACCCCATCGCGGAACGGGCCTCGCGTTCGGTGCCTCTATCCGTAACACAAGCGCACACGGCAACCACATTGCACCCCTACAAACGCCTCATCGCCGTCATCCTGTTCCTCGCGCTGCTGTGGGCTGCGTTCGAGGTTTCCGGCCTGCGCGGGCACTTCAGTCTCACTTACTTGCAACAGCAGATTCAGCAAAACCGCATCACCGGCCTGCTGATTTTTGTCGCGCTGTTTTGCTTGGCCAATCTGGTGCAAATTCCCGGGTGGATATTTCTGGTCGCCGCCGTGCTGACCATGGGCAAACTATGGGGCGGGCTTGCCACGTATGTTGCGGCCTGCATGTCTTGCGCAGTGACGTTTCTGCTGATCCGCCTGGCGGGCGGCGACGTGCTGCGGCAGATCAACAACAAGGTCGCGATACGCATACTCGGCCAGCTTGACGCGCGTCCGGTGCGCAGCGTTATTCTGCTGCGCGTGTTGTTTCAAACCTTGCCCGCGCTCAACTACGCGCTGGCGATGTCCGGCATCCAGTTCCGGCAATACATGACCGGCACGCTGTTGGGGATGCCATGGCCGATCGCGTTTTATTGCGTGTTTTTCGAGTATCTCGCCAAGGCGCTGAACATTTTGTAGCGGGCAGCGCACGGTCATTTTCCCGCCATAATTGATCACGAATTTGCCATGATGTTGCCCCTTGCGCGCCAGCGCCGCGCGTTCTACTTGGCGCATTCGCCATGTGGCGCGATCAGGAGCAGGACGTGATGACTCGAAATCGATTTCTGGTTTTGCTTGCCGGTGCTGCTGCAACCGCCGCTGCCGCGTTGTGTTATTTCAGATTCGGCCGCGGCTGGTTGCCCAAGCCGCAGAGTGATCGCCGCGTCACCGTCGAACATCGCCTGGCGCAATACGGCGCGCGCGCCGACGCCCGACTCAAGTCTGAATTCAAGCGCGCGGGCGTGGCCTATCCGCCGGCCGAGGTGGCGTTGCTGGCGTTCAAGGATGTGCGCGCGCTGGAGGTGTATGCGCGCGCATACGCGAACGACGAATGGAAGCATGTCACGGATTACCCCGTGCTCGGCGCGAGCGGCAAGCTTGGCCCCAAGCTCGCCGAGGGCGACCGGCAGGTGCCCGAGGGTGTTTACCAGGTTGAGTTGCTCAATCCCAACAGCCGCTTTCATTTGTCGCTGCGGCTTAATTACCCGAATGAGTTCGACCGCCGCATGGGCGCGGCCGATGGGCGCAGCAACATCGGCAGCGACATCATGATTCACGGCAGTTCGTCGTCCATAGGTTGCCTCGCGATGGGTGACGATGCGGCGGAAGATTTGTTCGTGCTCACCGCGCGCGTGTCGAAGGAGCGCGTGCGCGTGGTGATCGCGCCGGTGGATTTCAGAGTCGATACCGCGCGCGTGGAGGTGCGCGAGCCGCGCTGGGTGACGCAGTTATATGCAAACTTGCGCGAGGAACTGACTCATTTTCGCCGGGCTGTATAGCGGCTTGCGAGCATTTACGCAATGCCCTGGACCTTCGCGCACCCGGCGGCGGTGTTGCCGCTGCGCCGGTTTTGCCCGCGCTATTTGAATTTTCCAGCGCTGATGACGGGCGCGCTGATGCCCGATCTTGGTTATTACATTCCGGGTGCGGACTTTGCCACGCACGCGCACAGCTTCCAGGGCAGTGTCGAAGTTTGTCTGCCCGCTGGCCTCGCGGTGTTGTGCGTATTCCTCGTGCTGCGAAAACCGTTGTGTTTTTGTTGCCGCAGCCGCATCGCGCGGGTTTGGTGCCGCTCGCCGAGGTGCCGGTCGCATTGGCTGTCACGGTGCCGCTGGCCGCGGATGTCGCGGCGCGCTTTAACGGCGCATTTGCCATCGCCGTGCTCATGCGATGCATCGCGGTGTTCGGCGTAGTTGTGTTTGCGTTGTTGACCGTTGCGTGCGCGGTTTATTGTTACTGGCGGCGTGGTAAACGCTTTTACACCCAGTAGCGACGATTATAAAACCTTTTATAAACAATTACTTACTTCATAACCGAGTTTCGATGATTATCGGCCATCTACCCGCGGGCTATTTGCTGACGCGTTGGCTCACGGCGCGTGCTCCACTGCGTGCGCGCAACACCAAAGTGCTGATGGCGGCAGGCATGCTGGGCAGCGTGTTCCCCGATTTCGACATGTTCTATTTCTATTTCATCGATAACCGGCAGACGCATCACCATTTGTATTGGACGCATTGGCCGATGTTTTGGATTTTGGTGTTGGTGGTCAGCGCCGTGCTGTTCATTGCGCTGAAGCAACGCGCTTGGCTGCTGATTGCTTGTGTGTTCGTGGCGAATGCTCTCGTTCATCTCATGCTCGATACCAACGTCGGCGATGTGTGGTGTCTGGCGCCGTTCGTCAATCAATCTTTTGCGTTGTTCACTGTGCCCGCGATTTATAAACCTTGGTGGCTGAACTTTATTTTGCATTAGTCGTTTTTGTTGGAGCTTGTAATAGTCGCGATGGCTTTGTCGTTTTTACGGGCGGGTTGTGTGAAACGTAAGTGATGTGGTTTCGCAGAATTTTCACCATGCCGTGACGCGGGGGAATGATATCGCCGCAGTGACATTTTGATCTCATGCCTAGCCATTAATATTGCTTAAAAACAGATAGTTACGTAACCTATGGAGTGGATGAAAGCTATTGCGCCATGCTCGCGTATCAGTCACACTGACGGCTGCCAAATCTAGCCATTGACGGAGAACGCCCATGAGTCACACCACATTGCGCGCGGGTTCATTGCTCACGCTTGCCTGTTGTTTTGCCGCGCCGGCGCTGGCGCAACAGTATCCTGCGAAAGCCATCCGCATCATCGCGCCGTATCCTGCGGGCGGTTCGTCGGACACCATCGCGCGCATGATGGCGCAGAAGTTGACCGAGGCGTGGAGCCAGCCGGTGGTGGTGGATAACCGCGGCGGCGTCGGCGGCAGTCTGGGCACGGAGATTGTCGCGAAGTCGCCGCCGGATGGCTACACGCTACTGGTGGGCAATATTCAGCCGGTGGCGATCAACAATAATATCTACAAGAAGCTGGGCTATGACACGCTGCGCGATCTTGCGCCGATTTCGCTGGCGGTGGTGGGGCCGCAAATCGTGGTGGTGCATCCATCGGTGCCCGCGAAAAACATGCGCGAGCTGATCACCGTCGCGCGCGGGCGCACGGGCAATGCGCGGCTTAACTTCGGCTCCAGCGGCCCCGGCTCGATCTCGCAACTGGCGGCGGAATTATTCAAGGGCATGGCCAAGGTGGACATGGTGCATATCCCATATAAAGGCTCGGCGTTGATCACCAACGATTTGATCGGCGGCCATCTCGATATCGTGTTCTCCGACATGGCGGTAATGCTGCCGCATGTGAAATCCGGCCGCGTGCGCGCGCTGGGCGTCACCGGCCCGAAGCCCACGCCGCTGGTGCCGGGCGTGCCCGCGGTGGCCGAGGCCGTGCCCGGCTTCGTCATGGAAAGCTGGTGGGGTCTGCTCGCGCCCACCGGCACGCCGGAAGCGGTGATCACGCGACTTAACACCGAGCTGCAACGCATATTGCAACTGAATGACATCAAGGAGCGCTTCGCGAGCCTGGGCGTCGAGGCGAAGAGCAGTTCGCAAGCGGAGTTCAGCGCGCTGATCAAATCAGAGCTGGCGCGCTATGCGAAGCTGATCAAGGATATCGGGATTACGCCGGAATAGCATGATGGCTCCCCGGCTCCTTCCCCTGCTTGCGGGGGAAGGTGGGGATGGGGGCGAGCCGTGGCACGAGCGTCGCCCCCTCCCCAACCCTCCCCTGCGCAAAATACGCGCAAGGGAGGGAGCGTTGCATCACCATGCTTCGAGACATCAGTTTGAGTCGCACCCGTGCATAGAGTAGGCCTTGACGGGGCGGGATGGGGGTGCGGCGAAATCTCCTATTGCGACCCCGCCAACCCCAGCTTGCGCACCAGTTCGCCCCACTTTTTCGCCTCTGCCGCGATGTATTGCTGATTGTTTTCGACGGATGCCGGCGTCACCGGTATCAAATCGAGATTCGCAATCGCCTTGTTCACATCCGGCAGGTTGAGGATGCGCGTCATTTCGCCGTGAAGACGATTCACGATGGCGCGTGGTGTGCCGGCGTGCGCGGCAAGCGCGTGCCATGACACCGCTTCGAGATGGGCGCGGCCGGTGGCCTCGGCCAGCGTGGGCACTTCCGGCAGCGAGTTAAAGCGCGTGAGCGAGGACACCGCCAGCGCGCGCAGCCGCTTGTCGCGTATGAAGGCACGCGAGGCGCCGGCCTCTGCAAAGCCCAGTTGCACATGGCCCGCGGCGACATCGACGATGGCCTGCGGGCTGTTTTTGTACGGCACGTGCGTGATGACGAGGCCGTAATGTTGCATGAACATCTCGGTGGCAAGACGCGGCGCGCCGCCGGGACCGGTGGAGCTGTAGCTCAACTGCCCAGGGCGCGCCTTGGCGTAAGCCGCAAGCTCCTTCACTGATTTCACCGGCAGCGACGGATGCACGATCAGCACAAACGGTGATTTCAGATACACCGCCAGCGGTACAAAATCCTTCTGCGGATCGTAGGGCAACTGTTTGTAAGTGGTGGGGTTCAACGCCAGCGCGGCGCTGGTGCCCACCAGCAACGTGTGGCCGTCGGCGGGCGCGTTCTTCACCGCGTTCGCCGCGACGATGCCGTTGGCGCCGGGCCGGTTGTCGAAGACGACAGGCTTGCCCAGCGACTGCGCGAGCTGCTCACCCCAGGTGCGCGCCACCACATCCAACCCGGTGCCTGCCGCGAGCACCAATGTGACGGTGATTGTTTTTGACGGGTAATCCTGTGATTGTGCTGGCGCGGCGATGACGGTATTTGCGGTATTTGCCAACGCCGCTGCAAACAGCAAACTGCCCCGCATCAGCGGTTTCCCAACTCGGTGAGTGTGGTCTGTATTCTTGCGGCGAGACGCGCACGCCAGGGCGCAGCGTCCTCAAAACCGGGCCGCGCGCGGCACATCGCCTCGGTCTGCCGGTAAATATCTTCATCACTCAACGATAAATCAAACGGCTCGCCGCACGGCTGCGGCGTATACCATGGGCTATCGACGTATAGCTCCATTGGATTACCTTCGATATCGCGAATGTAAATCGACCACGCGTTGCCGTGATTGACCGGCGAGCCGTCGTTGCGGCCAGCGGCGGCAAGGCGCGCCTGCGCGCGGCGCATATCGCCGAGTGTCGCGCAGTGAAATGAAATCTGATTGATCGCCGAGCCGCGCCCGCCGCCGCGAAACGCGCCCGTTTCGATTTTGCCTTCCGTGCGCCCCGAGCACAATATGAACTGATGATGCTCGCTGGGGTCCAGCGTCATGAACACCAGATGCCGGTCGCCCGGCGGCGGCACATAGCCGCGATCCGCCACCACCATGCCCATCACGCTGGTGTAGAACTGCTCCATTGCCTTGATGTCGAAACAGTTGATGCCGAAGTGTCCGAAGCGCATGGATTGAGTAGTCATATTGGGATTGAGGATTCAGGATTCAGGGTTGAGTGATACTTTAGCGTTTGCGCGTTTATCCTACACCAACGGCGGCGCAATGTATTACACGCTGCGTTAAACTTGCGCGCATCCACGATAGTCATTGAGAGACCAAAGCCATGTCGAAGAAGCCTCGCGCGCCGCGTAAAAAATCAACGAAGAACGAACCCCGGTTGTCCCGCCTGCACGCCCCGCCTGAAATGCCCGCGGAACTCTGGCAGCGCACGTTACGCCGTCAATTCGGTCGCGATCAGGATTTTGAATTCGAGAATATAGGAACCGAGCCGGTGTACTCCGAGTTTCGCGTGATCAATCCGGCAAGCGGCGGGCGCTACCGCGTGGCGATACGCGGTTTGCAGCCGGGGGAGAATTTTTGCTCTTGCCCGGATTTTTCGACCAACGATCTGGGCACCTGCAAGCACGTCGAGTTCATGCTCGGAAAGTTACAACGCAAACGCGGCGCGCGCGCGTTGTTCAGCGCCGGGTTTCATCCGCCGTATAGCGAGATTTATCTGCGCCATGGCGCGCGGCGCACGATGCATTTTCGCCCCGGCACCGAGTGCCCCGCGCCATTGCTGTCGGCCGCGCGGCGGGTGTTCGACGCCGGCGCGGATTGGGTATTGCCGCCCGCCCGGCTGGATGGGCTGGAGCAGTTTCTCGCCCTGCCGCGCGAGAATCACGAGTTGCGCGTTTACGATGACGTGTTGAATTACATGGCCGGCGCGCGTGACAGGCAAAAGCTGCACGGCGTGCTGGACAAGGCTTTCCCCGACGGCGCGAACAGCCTCGACTTTGCACGGCTGCTGAAAGTGCCGCTGCACCCGTATCAACGTCAGGGCGCATTGTTTGCCGCGCGAGCCGGGCGCTGCCTCATTGGTGACGACATGGGGCTGGGCAAAACGGTGCAGGCCATTGCCGCGGGGGAGATACTCACCAAACATGCGGGCATCGAACGCGTGCTGGTGGTATGCCCGACTTCGCTCAAGCACCAGTGGGAGCTTGAGCTTGAACGCTTCGCTGGGCGCAAGGCGCTGGTGATCTCCGGCGGGCTTGTCAATCGCAAGCAGCAGTACGGCGAGAAGTCGATGTGGAAAATCGCCTCTTACGATACGCTGGCGCGCGATCTCGACGAAGTGACGCGCTGGTCGCCCGACCTGGTGATCGCCGATGAGGCCCAGCGCATCAAGAACTGGAACACGCGCGCGGCGCGCACGTTGAAACGCATAACCAGTCCATACGCATTCGTGCTCACCGGCACGCCGCTTGAAAACCGGCTGGAGGAATTGATTTCCATCGTGCAGTTTGTCGATCAACACCGGCTCGGCCCCACCTGGCGGTTGCTGCATGAGCATCAGCAGCGCGACGAAGCAGGCCGCGTGATCGGCTACCAGAAGCTCGACGCCATCGCGCGCACCCTGGCGCCCGTGATGATCCGGCGGCGCAAATCGGAAGTGCTGACACAATTGCCCGCGCGCATCGACAAAAACATATTCGTGCCGATGACCGAGCGGCAGGCGGAGTTGCACGAAGAGAATCGCGAAATCGTTGTAAAGATCGTCGCCAAATGGCGGCGCTACAAGTTTTTGTCCGATGCAGACCAGCGGCGGCTCACCTGCGCGTTGCAGAACATGCGCATGTCGTGCGACACCACCTGGCTGCTCGATCACGAAACCGATCACGGCGTGAAGGCCGATGAGTTGATGACGGTGCTTGACGATTTGCTCGAAGACAAGGACGCCAAGGCCGTGGTCTTCAGCCAGTGGATCGGCATGCATGAAATGATCGCGCGGCGGCTCGATGCGCGCAAGATGGGCTACGTGATGTTCAACGGCAGCGTGCCCGCCGAAAAGCGCCGTGCGTTGATCGAAGAGTTTCGCAACGACCCGAAGTGCCGCGTGTTTTTATCGACCGATGCCGGCGGCGTGGGGCTGAACCTGCAGCATGCGGCCACCGTGGTGAACATGGATTTGCCGTGGAACCCGGCGGTGCTAGAGCAGCGCATCGCGCGCGTGCATCGCATGGGCCAGCAGCGCAGCGTGCAAGTGGTGAATTTTGTGGCGCAGGGCACGATCGAGGAAGGCATGCTCGGCATCCTGGGTTTCAAGCGCGCGCTGTTCGCGGGCGTGCTCGATGGCGGCAACACCGAAGTCTCGCTCGGCGGCACGCGCCTGTCGCGCTTCATGGAGGGCGTGGAGAAAGTTGCGGGCAATACCGGTGCGCCGGTAATCGAGGAGCCGGCGCCCGCGGATGAACCCGCGGCAGTAATACCGAGGAACGATATTGCCGGTGCCCAGCCCGCCACGGATGCACCCCAGCACGCGGCGGCGGGTGACGCGTTGAACGGCCTGCTCAACGCGGGGCTAAATTTTCTGACACAGCTTGCCGCGTCGAGCCAGCCGTCGGGCAATGGCCGCAATGGTGGTAACGGCACCGCCGCCTCGTCGCTGCTGGAAGTCGACGAGAAAACAGGGCGCAGCTATTTGCGCTTGCCCGTGCCCGATCCAGCGGTGCTGAATAAACTTGCCGAGGCGCTGGCGGGGTTGTTGCAAGGGCGTCCGCGACCGTAAACAGCGCCTGATGGCGCGGATGGATGCAGGCTCATGTGATTGCTTGAATTCACGGTACATCGGCGGGATTGAGGCAGCGCGTAGGCACGGCTTTTCTGGGAAATCGCGAGAGCCGTCATGTCACTGTGAGGTTTTGAGTGATTGACTGCCCGGCGGGTGGGGGATACATTGTTGATTCGTGAAACACGGTGTTTGAAATCCATACCCTGGTTCAGCCGCTAAAGGAGGTCAGCCCATGAACGCCCCGATTATCGCTGAAGCGTTGCTTGCGAAGTTAAAGACTCTGCCGTCTGAACGCTTGGGGCAGGTCGCTGACTTCGTGGAGTTTCTCGCAACACAGGAGCAGCGCCGCCAGGCGGGCGAGGCATTGCGCGCGATGTGGACGCGCATGCCGCAGGACGAACTCACCGATGAGATCGAGCAAGGAGTTGTGGCCGAGGTGCTCGCCTATCGCGCCACACGGCGCGAACGTGGCGCGACTTGATGCCCTTGGTGCGTTTGGTGTTGGATACCAACACGGTCATTTCGGGGTTGTTGTGGAATGGCCCGCCTCGCAGATAGCTGGATGCGGCGATCAGTGGCACGGTGGACGTGTATTCGAGCGCGGTGCTTTTGGCGGAGTTGCGCGAGGTGCTGGCCTATCCAAGGCTCGCGAAACGGCTTATCGCCTGTGGTGAAACGGTGGATCAGCAGGTCAGCCATTTCATGGCGCTCGCCCACCTGACTGCACCCGCCGCCATCGAGGGCGCGGTGCTTGCCGATCCCGATGACGATCATGTGATTGCGTGCGCCCTCGCGGCGCAGGTAGACGCGATCGTGTCTGGCGACGCGCACTTGCTCACCCTGAAGCACTATCAGGGCATACGCATCATTGATGCGGCGGAAGCGCTACGCACGCTCGTACGGCAGGCAAATGGCTAGGCTTTAACTCTTGCGCAACAATGCGCACGATAGTGGACGCTTGTATACCTGAACGGGAAGCGTCGCTGGATACGATATGACGGTGCATGAGTTGCCTTGACGCTTGTGTCACGCGCGACGCGATGTTCGAAGTTGGTGTATCAGCAGCGGAAATTTCGTCGCCGTGCAAGTGTGAAGCGTAATCGTGCAGCGGCCGGGTTGCCCCGGCCGCCTCTCACCTATTTACACTTAGGTTGCGGCGACGCGGGGCGTCGCATGGTTTCGACAACCGCTCCCTTCGGATCGTGTCGCGCTACTTTCACCGGTTCAAACCTTCCGGTTCCAGCGTCACGCCCGATGTTCCAGATGACCGTCTTGTTGGTGCTGTTCATGGTAAATCTCCTTAAATGAGCGTTTAAACACCGAAGAAGGGCATGACACGGAGTTCAAGATTTGACGCCGGGTACCCGAATTCGATACCCTGCATCTGTGTACCTGTGGCTCCGGCCACACCCCGGCCTCGGCGTATTTGGAAGATACGCCGGGGCCTTTTTCTTCGCCCTGTCCGCGCTGAACTGCGGACACACACGCAATGTGGCAGAAAAAAGCAGAAAAAAAAGGGCTGTCGTCAGCCCTTTTTTCTCGTGCAAAAAATGCGTTTGTAATGAACGGACTAAGTCGAGTCGCCCAAAATCAAAAATCTTTCGTGCCTGCGATTAGCCTATTCTCCACGCAGAGCGGGAGAGATCAAATCATGCATCTTCGCTTTTTCATCTGTTGAGACTTGCCAAGCAGCGTGATGGTTGTGGCAGTACAACGTCCTTCCCTCACCCCCGACCGGCTCCGCCCTTTCGCTGCGCTCTCCCCGGAGGGCGAGGGGTGAAAACTTGACTTGTCGCGCAGATACGTAATTCTAAATAGTTGCTCAAGAAAGCCCAACCCGCCAAAGTGCATACCGCCAAACGCAGGCCCCGTTACTCGGATTTAAGCCCGATCTCCTGCACCAGCTTCTTTTGTGACGCGAGTTGTTGGCGCATGTAGCTGGAGAATTCGTCCGGTGTGTTGGTCACTGGGTCAACGCCCATCTGCACGAGTTTTTGACTGACATCGGGCGACTTCACTGCCTTGACCGCGGCGTCGTGTAGTTGCGCGACGATGGCGCGTGGTGTTTTCGCCGGCGTCATCAGGCCGAACCAGCCCGCGGATTCGTATGCGGGCACGCCGGACTCCATCGCCGTGGGCACGTCGGGCAGCACGGGGGAGCGCGCTCTGCCGCCCACTGCCAGCGGTTTTAATTTGCCGCCTTTGACCAGACCGATGATGCCAGGCATGGGGCCGAAGTTGATGTGCGCTTCGCCTGCCGCGGTTGCCGCGGTGGCCATCGCGCCGCCCTTGTACGGCACGTGCGTGCTGATGCCGCGTATGCCCGCAAGATGCACGAACATTTCCACCGCCACATGGCTGTTGGAACCTACGCCCGCCGACGAATAATTCAGCGTGCGCGGTTTCGCTTTCGCGTGGGCAATGAGTTCCTTCACGTTGTTCACCGGCAGCGTGGGTGTCGCCACGAGCAGATTCTGCGCGATGGCGAGCATCGTCACCGGGATGAAATCACGATCCGGATCGTATGGAATGTTTTTGTAGATCAGCGGCGCGAAGGTATGCGTGGCGCTGGAGCCGAACAGCAGCGTGTAGCCGTCCGGGTTGGCGCGCGCGACGATTTCCGCGCCGATCAACCCGCCAGCACCACCGCGATTGTCGATGACGACCTGCGCGCCGAGTATCTCGGAAAACTTCTGCACGATGATGCGCCCGATGGTGTCGTTGGCTCCGCCCGCCGGATTGGGCGACACCAGGCGTAGCGGGCGTTCGGGGTAGGCGGCGTGCGCGGAACTCGTATAGGCAACAAATACCAGTGAAATAAAAGTAAGTATTTGTTTTATATGCATAATTTATGTTTCCAGCGGCAGCCGCACCGCCTGCCCCGTGGCCACCGAGCGTTCAATCGCAATCGTGGTTTCGAGATTGACGCGCGCCTGTGCGGGCGTGGTGTGCGAGATGGGCGCGCCGGTGACGAGGTGATCGATCCACGCGCGGGTTTCGTTGCCGAGCGAGCCCCAGAAATTGCCGAGCGCCCAGTCGCCAGCCGAGTTGCTGCCAAGAAACGCCATGTTGATTTTGTGGCCGGGCACGTACGGGTGTGGCACGCCATGTTCGGTGTAGATCATGTGCTCCTTGTGATCGTCGTCGATCAGCATGGTGCCTTCGGTGCCGAGCAGTTCAACGCGATCCGATTGCCCTTGCGTGGGGAAATTCGCCGGCAGCGCATAGCTGATGCCGAAGTTGAGCACCGCGCCGTCGGCGAAGGTGACTATCGCCCAAGTCGCGTCGTGGCATTCGTAGCCGGCCTCCTTGAAGATGCCGTGCTGGCCGCGCGCGACCACTTCCACCGGGCGGTTGCCTTCGAGAAACCAGCACATGAGATCGACGTAATAAGTGAGCACATCCAGCACCGGCGTCGCGTGCGGATCGCGCTTCAAAATCTGAAACGTCTGCGCGCGCGAGTTGTAGACGCGTGCGAGGCCGCCGACGACCTTGCCCAGACGGCCCTGAACCATCTGCTCCTTGGCGCGCAGGAAACACTCTTTGTAGCGGCGGCTGTAACCGAAGTTGAGCTTGCCGTTGGTTTGGGCGAGTGTGTCGAGGATGTCGTCGGCCGTTTTGAGCGTGAGGCCGATGGGTTTTTCGCACAGCACGGGCTTGCCCGCGAGCAAGGCGCGCTTGATTGGCTCGGCGTGCTCTTGCTCCGGCGTGGAGACAAACACCGCATCGACATCGGGGTGGTCGATGGCGGCGTTGTTGTCACCGGTGTGAAAGTCCGCACCCGATAATTCAGCGAGCGCTTTCGCCTTGGCGGGATCGAGGTCCGACACCGCGAGAAATTTCACCGACGGATGCATGCCCGCGAGCCGCGCGCGCAGCGTGCCGATGCGGCCCGAGCCGATGACCGCAAGTCCTATTCCATTTTTTTTCATTCAGGTCTCCATTGATTAAATGCATTCAGCTCTTGTGCAGCCGGCAAACAACCAATGTCATTCCCGCGAAAGCGGGAATCGTGCGCCCGTGATGGCGCCAAATCAGCACGGTGCAAGTCCGTGTCGGAGTGTGCCACAGCTCCGTAGCCGAAGGTAACTGCGCCGTTGCGTGTCAAAGCGAAACGGGGTGGGGAGCAACCGGA
>CAMDLH010000182.1 GCA_945901405.1 Bordetella parapertussis
GGCACTCAAGCATCTGCAACAGGGCCTCGCCGGTCACGCCCTTGCTCGCGGCCGCTTCCCAGTAGAAACGGCGAAACTGGCGCTCCAACATGCCGTAGATGCGGCGGATTTTCTGCTTCTCGCGCAACTGCACGCCGTAGCCGGACAGCCGGCTTTGTTTCTGGCCATGCTGGCCCGGCGGATAATTGCGGCGCTCTATCGCGCACTTGTCGGTGAAGCACTTCTCGCCCTTGAGGAAAAGCTTCTCGCCCTCACGGCGGCATTGCCTGCATTTAGCTTCGAGATTTCTGGCCACTCTTCTACTCCTTTAAACGCGGCGCTTTTTCGGCGGACGGCAGCCGTTATGCGGCACCGGCGTCACATCCGCGATGCTGGTAATTTTGAACCCTACGGCATTTAAAGCACGCACCGCGGATTCGCGTCCCGGTCCCGGCCCCTTGATACGGACTTCGAGATTTTTCACGCCACACTCGACCGCAAGCTTGCCCGCGTGTTCAGCCGCGACCTGCGCCGCGAACGGCGTCGATTTGCGCGAACCCTTGAAGCCGTTGCTGCCGGACGTCGCCCACGCCAGCGCGTTGCCCTGGCGGTCGGTGATGGTCACGATGGTGTTGTTGAAAGAAGCGTGAACATGGGCGATGCCTTCCGCCACGTTCTTCTTGACCTTCTTGCGCACTCGCGTGCTTGCTTTTGCCATGATTTACAACCCTTGTAACGAAACCGCTTTGAATTCCGAATCTATACTGTCGTGCTTTTTTGCAGCTTGACCGCGGCCTTACGCGGCCCCTTGCGTGTGCGGGCGTTCGTGCGTGTGCGCTGGCCGCGAACCGGCAAGCCCGCGCGATGCCGTTTGCCGCGCCACGTGCCCAAATCCATCAGGCGCTTGATGCTCATCGACACTTCGCGGCGCAGATCGCCTTCGGTCGCGAATTTACCGACCTGCTCGCGCAGCTTATCCATCTCCGAATCAGATAAGTCTTTGATTTTACGCGTATTTTCTATACCGGCCGCGGCACAGATCACGCGTGCGCGGCTACGCCCCACGCCATAGATCGCCGTCAGCGCGATATCCGAGTGCTGATGGTTGGGAATGTTTACGCCACCGATACGGGCCATGTTCTTACTCCGCTTTCATGCCGGTTGAAAACCGGTACTGTTCAATTCCGAAATTCATTGACGCGCCATTAACCCTGGCGCTGCTTGTGACGCGGATCCTTGCAGATCACGCGCACCACGCGCTTCCTCTTTACCACTTTGCAATTGCGGCAAATACGTTTTACCGATGCCAGCACTTTCATATTCGTCTCCCGGCGTTGCCGTGGTTGCAGTATTACTTCGTACTTTTACTTCGCGCTAATATTGCTTATTGCCATTTCACACTGTTACTTCGCCGTCTACTTCGCGCGGAAGGTAATCCGCCCGCGCGTCAAATCGTAGGGCGTCAAATCAACGGTCACTTTGTCACCCGGTAATATGCGTATGTAGTGCATGCGCATCTTTCCGGAAATGTGCCCAAGAACTTCGTGGCCGTTTTCCAGCTTTACCCTGAAGGTAGCGTTTGGCAAGGTTTCCAGGATCTCGCCCTGCATCTGTATGGTTTCTTCCTTCGCCATCTATCGCGTAGGGAACATTCCGCCCTTGAAGTTGGCTTTCTTCAGTAAACTTTCATACTGGTGCGACATGAGATATGCCTGCACCTGTGACATGAAATCCATCGTGACAACCACAATGATCAGCAGCGACGTGCCGCCGAAATAAAATGGTACGTTTTTCCACAAAATCAGAAACTCCGGCAGCAGGCACACCAGCGTCACGTAGAGCGCGCCCACCAGCGTCAGCCGCAACGTGATGCGCTCGATATAGCGCGCGGTCTGGTCGCCCGGCCGTATACCTGGAACAAACGCGCCGCTTTTCTTCAGGTTATCGGCGGTTTCCTTGGGATTAAAAACCAGCGCGGTATAGAAGAAACAGAAAAAGATGATCGCCGATGCGTAGAGCAGCGTGTAAATCGGCTGCCCCGGTTGCAGCGTGGCTGCGATGTTTTTCAGCCACACGAACCCCTCGCCTGTTCCGACCCAACCCACGAGCGTCGCGGGGAACAGTATGATCGACGACGCAAATATCGGTGGAATCACGCCTGCCATGTTCAGCTTGAGCGGCAGGTGCGAGCTCTGCCCGCCATAGACTTTACGCCCGACCTGTCGCTTGGCGTAGTTGACCAGTATCTTTCGCTGCCCTCGCTCGACGAAGCACACGAAGTAGGTCACGCCTATAACCAACGCGATGATGGCCAACAAAACCAAAATCGATATATGGCCGCTGGCCCGGAGTTCCAAGGTGCCGATCACCGCTTGCGGAAAGCCCGCCGCGATACCTGCAAAAATAATCAGCGAAATGCCATTACCGATGCCGCGCTCGGTGATTTGTTCGCCCAGCCACATCAGGAACATGGTTCCGGTGGTCAGCGTGATCATCGCGGTGACGCGAAACATGAAACCCGGATCAAGCACCAGTCCGCGCTGGCTCTCAAGGCCGATTGCTATCGCCATGCTTTGAAACAGGGCCAAGCCGGCCGTGCCGTAACGCGTGTACTGCGTGATCTTGCGGCGGCCGGATTCGCCTTCTTTTTTCAGCGCTTCCAGCGTGGGCGAGGCCACCGTCATCAACTGCATGATGATCGACGCGGAAATATACGGCATGATGCCGAGCGCGAATATCGAAAAGCGCGACAGCGCGCCGCCCGAAAACATGTCGAACATGCCCAAAATGCCCTTGCTCTGCTCCTTGAACAGATCGGCGAGCACCATCTGATCGATACCCGGCACCGGAATAAACGATCCGATACGGAATACGATCAGCGCGCCTATCAGGAACAGGAAGCGGCGCTTGAGATCGCCATACTTCCCGGACGCGAGCAATGATTCGTTAACGGCCAAGTTCTAGCCCTTTACCTTTTTCGCCAGTTTTTTGGTTACTACTTTCTCCACAGGCGCCTGGATGCTGCCGCCTGCTTTTTCGATGGCTTCGCGTGCGCCCTTGCTAACCAGCAAACCCGTCAGCGCGATCTTTCGTTCAATCGAGCCCGCCAGTATGACCTTGCCGCGCAACGCGGCGATCGGCGCCAAACCCGCCGCCTTGAGCGCCGCCAAGTCTATCGTCTCAATCTTCAACTTCTGCAGGTCGCCCAGACGCACTTCGGCGGTGTCACCGGTCATCGGAGAGTGAAATCCACGCTTCGGCAAGCGCCGTTGCAGCGGCATTTGCCCGCCCTCGAAACCAACCTTGTGAAATCCGCCCGCGCGCGCATGCTGGCCCTTGTGACCGCGCCCCGCGGTCTTGCCCAAGCCGCAGCCAATGCCGCGTCCTACGCGTTTGGGGGCGTGTTTTGCCCCAGCGGGCGGTTTAATGGTGTTCAGTCGCATATTATTAACCTATTAACCTTCGCACTTCACCATGTATGAAACTTTGTTAATCATGCCGCGATTGGCCGGCGTGTCGATGACTTCCACCGTTTGACGGATGCGGGTCAACCCCAAGCCGCGCACGCACGCGCGATGGTCGCCTCTTGTGCCGATCATGCTCTTGACCAGCGTTACCTTGATTTTGCCACCCTGCGCCATCGTATTGCTCCTTAACCCGTAATCTCTTCAACCGACTTGCCGCGCTTGGCCGCGATTTCCGCGGGTGTGTTCATTCGCGTCAATCCGTCTATGGTCGCGCGCACCACGTTGTACGGGTTCGTCGAACCCAAACACTTCGCGAGAATATTCGTCACGCCCATGACTTCAAGCACCGCGCGCACCGGGCCGCCGGCGATGATGCCCGTGCCCTCGGAGGCCGGCTGCATCAACACGCTGGATGCGCCGTGATGGCCGATCACCGTGTGCTGCAAAGTGCCATTCTTCAATTGCACCTTGGTCATTCTGCGGCGCGCTTCTTCCATCGCCTTTTGCACCGCGACCGGAACCTCGCGCGCCTTGCCCTTGCCCATGCCGATACTGCCGTCGCCATCACCCACCACGGTGAGCGCGGCAAAACCCATCACGCGTCCGCCCTTGACTACCTTGGTCACGCGGTTGATCGCCACCATTTTTTCGCGCAATCCGTCGCCGCGATCCTCGCTGCCGGTTTGCATCTTTGACGCCTGAATTTTTGCCATGAGCCTGTTACCTGTTTCGCTATCGTATCGTTTAGATCGCCTGACTCGTTTAGAACTTCAGACCAGCCTCACGCGCCGCTTCCGCCAGCGCCTTGACCCGCCCGTGATACTTGAAGCCTGAACGGTCGAATGCAACCGTCTCCACGCCAGCCGCCTTGGCTTTTTCGGCTATGCGTTTGCCGACTTGCGCGGCAGCCTTGACGTTGCCGCCGTGTTTCAGGTCCTTGCGTACGTCCGCTTCGATCGACGACGCACTCGCCAGAACCTTGCTGCCGCTTGCATCGATCACCTGCGCGTAAATGTGCGAGTTGGTACGTTGCACCGTTAAGCGCACGGCTCTCAGTTCGGCTATCTTCGCGCGTGTCTGGCGCGCGCGCCGTGTTCTTGATTGTCTCTTGTCTTTCATGTCGCCCGCCTACTTTTTCTTGGTTTCCTTGAGGACAATCTTCTCGTCGAAATACCTTACGCCCTTGCCCTTGTACGGCTCCGGACTGCGATACGCGCGCACTTCCGCCGCCACCTGGCCGACCTGCTGCTTGTCCGAACCCTTGATCAAAATCTCTGTCTGCGTCGGCGTCTCGGCCTTCACGCCATTCGGCAACTGGTGAACCACCGGATGCGAGAAACCCAGAGTGAGGTTAAGTTTGTCGCCCTGCGCTTGCGCGCGGTATCCGACGCCCACCAACATAAGCTTCTTCTCAAAACCCTTGGTCACGCCAGTCACCATATTGGCGATCAACGCGCGCATGGTTCCGGACATCGCATTGGCCTCGCGCGATTCATCGTTAGCCTTGAGTTCAAGACGGTTTTCGACTTTCGTCACGCTCACGCTGGACACGAGCTTGCGGCTCAACGTTCCCAACGGACCCTTGACCGATATTTCCGCGGCAGTCAAATTGACTTCCACTTTCTCCGGCAGTACTACCGGACTGTTACCTACTCTGGACATCGTGGTCTCCGTTCCCGCCTATTCACTTGCACACAATTACACACGTCAACTCACACGTAAACAATCAGGCGACTATGCACAAGACTTCGCCGCCCACGCCCATGCCGCGCGCCTTGCGGTCGGTCATGACGCCCTTGGACGTCGAGACGATCGCGACGCCAAGACCATTCATCACCGTTGGAATATCCCGGCTCGGCTTGTAAATACGCAGCCCGGGGCGGCTCACACGCTCGATCTTTTCGATCACCGGACTGCCTGCGTAGTACTTCAGGCTGATATCCAGTTGCGGCTTGCCATCATTTTCGCGAACGACGAAATTATCGATATAACCTTCGTCCTTGAGCACCTTGGCGATAGCCGCCTTCAGCTTGCTGGCCGGAACGGACACCGATAGTTTCTCGGACTGCTGCGCATTACGGATGCGCGTCAGCATATCAGCGATCGGATCACTCATACTCATGCCATCATCTCCCGCGGACTGGTCATACTAAATTACCAACTCGCCTTGATTACGCCAGGAATCTCGCCGCGCATGGCGATATCCCGCAATTTTCCACGTGCAAGACCAAACTTGCGAAACACACCGCGCGGCCGGCCGGTAAGCGCGCAACGGTTGCGCAGCCGCACCGGGCTCGCATCGCGCGGCAGCTTTTGCAGCTTGAGCCGCGCCTCGTAGCGCTCTTCCAAAGAGACCGACTGATTGTTGACGATTTCCATCAGCGCCTTGCGCTTGGCGGAAAACTTCTTGACGGTTTCACGCCGCTTTTTATCGCGGTTGACCAAAGCCAGTTTTGCCATGCCTGTCTCTCAGTTCCTGAAAGGAAATTTAAATGCGGCGAGCAACGCTCTCGCCTCGTCGTCTGTCTTGGCGGTAGTCGAGATCGTGATATTCATGCCGCGGATCGCGTCGATTTTGTCGTACTCGATCTCGGGGAATATGATCTGTTCCTTCACGCCCATGTTGTAGTTGCCCATGCCATCGAAGCTGCGTCCCGATATACCGCGAAAATCGCGGATACGCGGCATCGCCACGTTGACCAGCCGGTCGAGAAAATCGTACATCCGTCCGCCACGCAACGTAACCTTGCAACCTATCGGGTAGCCCTGGCGAATCTTGAAATTCGCGATGGCCTTGCGCGATTTGGTGACCAGCGGCTTTTGCCCGGCGATCTTGGTCATGTCGGCGACCGCGTTGTCCATGATCTTCTTGTCGGCAACCGCCTCGCCCACGCCCATGTTCAGAACAATCTTCTCGATCCGCGGCACCTGCATCACGGACTTGTAGCTGAACTTCTGCGTGAGATCCTTGACCACGGCGTCGCGGTAAAACGTTTGCAAACGCGCGGGTTCGGAGCGCTTAGCCGGCTTGCCCTTTGGGATCTTGGGCGCGTCAGCACCCTTGGCTGCGGCTCTGCCCTTGCCTTCTTTTGGCTCCTTGGGTTCCTTGGCCTGCTTGGACTCCCTCGGTTCCTTGGCTGATTTAGCCTTCTTGTCTTCTTTGTCGTTGCTCATGCGTCAACCGCTTCGCCATTGGACTTGAAATAGCGCACATACCGTCCGTCTTCCAGTTTCTTGAAGCCGACACGGCTCGCCTTCTTGGATGACGGTTCGTAGAGCGCGACATTTGAGATATGCAGCGACATTTCCTTCTCGACTATGCCGCCCTGCGTATTTTTCATCGGGTTGGGCCGCTCGTGCTTCTTGACCTTGTTGGCACCCTCGACCACGACACGATCCGCCCCCTTGAACAGCAACACCGTTCCGCGCTTGCCGCGGTCACGTCCGGTGATGACGATAACATCGTCGCCTTTTCTGATTTTCTTCACAGTACCAGCTCCTTACAGCACTTCGGGGGCGAGTGAAACGATCTTCATGAAACGCTCGGTACGCAACTCGCGCGTAACCGGCCCGAAAATACGCGTCCCAATGGGTTCGAGCTTCGCATTCAAAAGCACGGCGGCATTGGAATCAAACTTCAACAGCGAACCGTCGTTGCGGCGCACACCCTTGGCGGTGCGCACCACCACGGCGTCGTACACCTCGCCCTTCTTGACACGCCCGCGCGGCGCCGCATCCTTGATGCTGACCTTGATCACGTCACCGATACCCGCATAACGCCGTTTGGAACCGCCCAGCACCTTGATGCACATAACCGAGCGCGCACCCGTATTGTCGGCAACATCCAATATGGACTGCATCTGAATCATTTTTCTGTTCCTGCTAGTCTGCTAGTCTTTTCTCCAACTTAGCCCGCTTGTCATGCGTAGCCAGTATTGGAGCCCGTCGGGCCTGAAACACCGCTTACCGAAATAAGCGCGCTATAGGACTATAGATGATGCGCGCTTGTTTGTGCGGTGATGGAAACCTGAAATTATAACCTATTTTTCTGATTTTGCAAATCAGACGCCACGCGATTTTTCTATGAGCTTGGTGACCTGCCATGCCTTGGTCTTGGCGATGGGCCGGCACTCCTCGATCATCACCATGTCGCCCTCGTGAAACTCGTTCTTCTCGTCGTGGGCGTGGTATTTCTTCGAGCGCGTGATCACCTTGCCGTAAAGCTCGTGTTTGACTCGGCGCTCGACCAGCACGGTAACCGTCTTGTTCATCTTGTCGCTAACCACGCGACCAGTCAATGTACGCTTGTTTGCAGTTTCACTCATCGCATGAAATCCGTTATGCCTTTTCTGTCAGAAGAGTGCGCACGCGCGAGATGTCGCGCCGCGTCTTCCGCAGTTGGCTGGTGTTGGAAAGTTGCTGCGTCGCCTTTTGCATGCGCAGCGAAAATTGCGCCTTGAGCAGTGAGTTCAATTCTTCGCGCAATTCTTCAGGCGTCTTGCCGCGTAATTCACTGGCGTTCATGATGATCTAGCCTCCGATTTGCCGATGTACGAACGTGGTCGCGATGGGCAGTTTCGCCGATGCCAGCCGGAAAGCCTCGCGCGCCATGACTTCGTTGACACCGTCCATTTCATATAGCACTTTACCGGGCTGAATCTCCGCGACCCAGTATTCCGGATTACCCTTGCCGTTGCCCATGCGCACCTCGGCCGGCTTGCGCGAAATCGGCTTGTCCGGAAAAATGCGTATCCAGATGCGCCCGCCGCGCTTGATATGGCGCGTCATGGCACGGCGTGCCGCCTCGATCTGACGCGCCGTCAACCGGCCGCGTCCGATGGCCTTCAGTCCGAACTCGCCAAAGCTGACCTTGGCTCCGCGGGTTGCAACACCCTTGTTGCGGCCCTTCTGTTCTTTTCGATATTTACGTCTGGATGGCTGTAGCACGTCTTGCTCCTGACCTTCTCGGTTTCTTGGCGGCGGGCGCGGGTTCCGTTGCGGCAGGCGCCGTGGCGGGCTGCTCGTTCTTCGCCATGGTCTCGCCCTTGAACACCCACACCTTGATGCCGATGATGCCGTATGTCGTTTTCGCTTCGGATGTACCGTAGTCGATGTTGGCGCGCAGCGTATGCAGCGGCACCCGGCCTTCGCGATACCACTCGGTACGCGCGATCTCGATTCCGTTGAGCCGGCCCGCGCTCATGATCTTGATGCCCTGGGCACCCAGACGCATTGCGTTGGTGATCGCGCGCTTCATCGCGCGGCGGAACATGATCCGTTTTTGCAATTGCTGCGCGATGGAATCTGCAATCAGTTGCGCATCGAGCTCGGGCTTGCGCACTTCCTCGATGTTCACATGCACCGGCACGCGCAGCATGCCTTGCAACTGGGCCTTCAACGATTCGATGTCCTCGCCCTTCTTGCCGATGACAACACCGGGGCGCGCGCTGTGCACCGTGATGCGGGCATTTTTTGCCGGGCGCTCGATCACGATGCGCGATACCGCCGCGTGCGAGAGTTTTTTCTTCAGGTAATCGCGAACTTTGATGTCTTCAAGCAGCATGCTCGAAAAATTCCGGCCGCTCGCATACCAGCGCGACGACCAGTCGCGAGTCACCGCGAGACGAAATCCTGTCGGATGTATTTTTTGACCCATGGTTTACTTCCTTCCGTCGCCGACCGTGAGAAATATATGGCAGGAGTGCTTGAGGATGCGCACGCCACGCCCCTTGGCGCGTGCGGAAAAGCGCTTCAGCACCGGACCCTTTTCGACGCAGATGCTGGTGATCTTCAGTTCATCGATGTCGGCGCCATCGTTGTGTTCGGCATTGGCAATAGCTGACTCCAAGACCTTGCGCACAATGACCGCGCCTTTTTTCGGCGAGAACTGCAGAATATTGAGCGCGTTCTCGACCCCTTTGCCGCGCACCATATCGGCGACCAGGCGTCCCTTCTGCGCGGATAGCCTCACGCCCCGCAATGTAGCTGTGGTTTGCATGATGATCTCCGTTACTTCGCCGCCGGCGTCGGGCTCGCCTTTTTATCGGCGGCCGCGCTGGCGCCTGCTCTCGAATGCCCTTTGAAAACTCGCGTGTGCGAAAACTCGCCGAGCTTGTGTCCAACCATGTTTTCCGTGATGTATACCGGAATGTGCTGCTTGCCGTTGTGTACCGCGATGGTCAAGCCGATAAAATCCGGCAATATCGTCGAGCGCCGCGACCAGGTCTTGATCGGCCGCTTGTCGGAAACCGCGCGCGCGGTCTCGACTTTTTTCATCAGGTGATTGTCAACGAACGGGCCTTTTTTGACTGAACGTGCCATGTCTCTTACCCTGTGGTCTTAGCGTTGCGACGGCGCACGATCATGCTCGTTGTGCGCTTGTTCTTACGCGTGTGGTAGCCCTTGGTAGGCTGGCCCCACGGCGAAACCGGATGGCGATTGCCGCGTGTACGGCCGCCGTGCGGATGGTCCACCGGGTTCATCACCTCGCCGCGCACCGTCGGGCGTATACCACGCCAACGCACACGGCCTGCCTTGCCGATGGACTCCAGCGAATGCTCTTCATTGCCGACTTCGCCGATGGTGGCGCGGCAATTGATGTGCACCTTGCGAATTTCGCTTGAGCGCAAACGCAATTGCGCGTAGTCGCCTTCGCGCGCGAGCAATTGCACGGATGCACCCGCCGCGCGCGCCATTTGCGCGCCCTTGCCCGGCTTCATCTCGACGCAGCAAATCGTCGTGCCGACTGGAATATTGCGCAGCGGCAACGCATTGCCCGGCTTGATCGGCGCCTCGGCCCCGGAATGCAATATCGTGCCCGGCGTCACGCCCTTGGGCGCGATAATGTAGCGGCGCTCGCCATCGGTGTAACACAACAAGGCGATGTGCGCGCTGCGATTCGGATCGTATTCAATACGCTCGACCTTCGCCGGAATGCCATCCTTGTCGCGGCAAAAATCGACAATGCGGTAATGCTGCTTGTGCCCGCCACCCTGATGGCGCACGGTGATGCGACCGCGCGCGTTGCGTCCCGCGTTCTTCGACTGACGTTCCACCAGAGAGGCTATCGGCTTGCCCTTATGCAGGCCTGGTGTGACGACCTTGACAAGTCCGCGCCGTCCCGGCGAGGTTGGTTTGACTTTTACTAACATTACTTGGTCTCCCCGACGGCGAAGTTGATTTCCTGGTTCTTGCCGTTCTCGTCCGCGCCAAGACTCACATAGGCTTTTTTCCAGCCGCTGCGGCGACCGATGAATTTTCCCATGCGCTTTTCCTTGCTGCGGACATTGACGATACGTACGCCAAGCACATCCAGTTTCTTGTCCTTGCCGCTGAACAACAATTCAACCGCGGCCTTGATCTCAGGCTTGGTCGCGTTCGGCACGACACGAAACACGTACTGATTGTCGCGGTCGCCGACGAAAGTGCTTTTCTCCGACACCACCGGCGCCAGCAGCACCTGTGTCAGGCGCTCGTGCGAAAAATTCTGTTTGGTCTGAGCGTGGTTCTTCATACAAGCATCTCCTCGATCTTCGCCACGGCGCTCTTGGTCACGACCACCTTCTCGTGTTGCATGAGGCTTATGGGGTCGGCGCCGCGAACATTAACCACATTCACGTTGGGCAGATTGCGTGCGGACAAAATCAGATTGTCGTCCAGCGCATCGGTAATGATGAGCACGTCTTCTATCCCCATTTCCTTGAGCTTTTGCGCCAGCATCTTGGTCTTGGGCGCGCTGAGCGTGAACGCATCAACCACCACCAGGCGCCCTTCGCGCGCGAGCTGCGACAGGATCGTGCACACACCGGCGCGGTACATCTTGCGATTGACTTTGTGGGTGTAATTCTCGTCGGGCCTGTTCGGAAAAATCCGACCGCCGCCACGCCACAGCGGGCTGGAAGTCATGCCGGCGCGCGCGCGTCCGGTGCCTTTTTGCCGCCAAGGTTTCTTCGTCGAGTGCTTGACTTCGCCGCGATCCTTTTGCGCGCGCGTCGCACTGCGGGCATTGGACAGATACGCCGTCACCACTTGATGCACCAGCGCCTCGTTGTATTCGCGGCCAAACGCCACGTCGGACGCAGCGACAGTCGAAGTCGCCTTGCCTTGATCATCTATCAGGTTAAGTTCCATCGTTCGCTCGCCCCTACTTCGCAGTCTTTGCCGCGCGCTGCGTACGCTTCGCGGGCAAAACCATTACGTCGCCATTACGCGAACCGGGCACCGCGCCGCGTATCAGCAGCAACTGGCGGGCCGCATCGATGCGCACAATTTGCAGATTCTGCGCAGTGCGCTTTACGGCCCCCAAGTGTCCGGCCATACGCTTGCCCGGAAACACACGGCCCGGATCCTGCGCCATGCCGATGGAACCTGGGGAGTTGTGCGAACGCGAGTTACCGTGGCTGGCGCGGTTGGACGAGAAGTGGTGGCGCTTGATAACGCCGGCAAAACCCTTGCCGAGCGATACGCCGGTTACATCCACCATCTGCCCAACCGTGAAAATATCAACACCCACATTGCCGCCAAGCTTGAGTTCGGCCATCGCTTCGGGCTTGACACGAAATTCACGTATCGTATGGCCAGCTTCGACACCGGCTTTCGCGAAATGCCCCGCTGCTGGTTTCAGCACGCGGCTCGCGCGGCGTTTACCGAACGTCACTTGAACGCCGGCATAGCCGTCGTTCTCGGGCGTCTTCAATTGGGTGATGCGATTGTTCGACACGTCAACCACGGTCACCGGGATGGTATCGCCATCATCGGTGAAAACGCGGGTCATGCCGACCTTTCGGCCCACTAGACCTAAGTTCATGTTTTATTTACCTTTTTTAAAGGCGCCAGTTACAATTGACCGGCAACTCATAGTTCATTCAACCGCCATTCGGAACGTTGCCGAATGCGCGTACCGCTATTACAAAAAACTTTTCAATTACAACTTGATCTCTACGTCCACGCCGGCGGGCAAGTCGAGCTTCATCAGCGCGTCTACCGTTTTGTCGGTGGGATCAATAATGTCCATCAAACGCAAATGCGTGCGTATCTCCAACTGGTCGCGCGACGTCTTGTTGACGTGCGGCGAACGCAATACATCGAACCGCTCCTTGCGTGTCGGCAACGGCACAGGGCCTTTGACCACCGCGCCCGTGCGCTTTGCGGTATCCACGATTTCCAGCGCCGACTGGTCGATCAAACGATAGTCGAACGCCTTCAGGCGGATACGAATTTTCTGACTTTTCAAAGCGGCCATTGATAATTACTCGATAACTTTAGCTACGACACCGGCGCCGACAGTCCTGCCACCCTCGCGAATGGCAAAGCGCAGGCCCTCTTCCATCGCGATCGGCTGGATCAACGCCACCGTGATCGAAATGTTGTCCCCAGGCATCACCATCTCCGTGCCCGCG
>CAMDLH010000183.1 GCA_945901405.1 Bordetella parapertussis
TCGAGCGCAATACCTCAACATGAAATGACCCACGCTCGATTATCTATGAACGTTTTTCCGTTGTCTAGCCCTATTTCGACATCAATATTTTCAACTCGGACCCTTCCCCTTGAAAACTAAGCACTTTTTTATACGTGCGTCGGGGCTGGGAATCAGGATTGAGGATTGAGTAACCGCACCGCGGTATGCTTGCTCAATCCTCGGTCCTCAATCCTGCATTCACAATCCCGCCCTTAACTTCGCGCCGCGCACGATACGCGTGGCTTTTTCGATTTCAGCCTTGATGTAGGCGCTGAATACTTCAGGCGTGTTGGTGATTACCGTGCCGCCCTGCGCGGTGACGCGTTTGTGCGTGTCGGAGGTTTCCGCGGTTTTGAGCAGCGCGCCGTGCAACGCCATGATGATCTCGCGCGGCGTGCGCGCCGGCACGACGACACCATACCACTGTGTGAATTCGTAGCCCGCGACACCTGTTTCATGCATTGTCGGCACTTCCGGGAACATTTCCAGCCGCGTGGCGCCCGTGGTGGCCAGCGCGCGCAAGCGCCCCGAGCGCACGAAGGGCAGTGCTGAGGGCGGGCCGACAAATGCGAGATCAACCTGGCCGGCGATAAGATCGGTGATAGACGGCGTGGCACCTTTGTAGGGCACGTGCACCATGTCGATTTTGGTCATGGAACGTAGCAATTCAATTGCCAGATGTGTTGCGCCGCCGCTGCCAGCCGAGGCGTAGTTCAATTTACCGGGACTCGCGCGCGCAAGCTTCACAAGTTCACCAATGTTGCGCGCGGGTATCGACGGATGCACCAGCGCCAGGAATGGAATCGTCGCGAACAAGCTCACCGGCGCGAAATCGCGCTGCGCGTCGTAGGGCGCCTTGCCACGAAACACGGGTTCAATCGCCAGCGGGCCGAAGCTGCCCCACAACAGGGTGTAGCCGTCGGGTGCCGCCTTGGCCACGATGTCGGTTCCGATGACGCCGCCCGCGCCGTCGCGATTGATCACGATGAATTGTTGGCCGAGCAGATCACCCATGCCGCGCGCGGCGGTGCGCGCGTAAATATCGCTGGGGCCGCCGGCGGAGAAGGTGACGATCAGCGTGACGGGCTTGGCGGGGTAGTTTCCCGTGAGGGCGGGTTGCGCGAGCGCGGCGCCGCTTGCCGCGAGCAGCATGCAAAAAACTACGCAAACCGTGCGTGCCATCGCGTTCATCCAGCTACCGTTGAACCATCATGTTGGGGAGAGTGTGGCGCTGCATACAGTACGCGGGCGCTAAACCACCACGCTGAACTTCGCCTTATCGTGCGTCAACAGCAGTGTTGGCACGGCGGCCGCGGGTACTGCGCGGCTGAAATGATAGCCCTGGTATTCATCGCACTGCATGGATGCCAGAAACGCCAGTTGTTCCTTGGTTTCCACGCCTTCGGCGATGGTATGTATGCCCAATTGCTTGCTCATGGCGATGATCGCGGAAACTATCGCCGCGTCGTTGGGATCGATATTGATGTCGCGCACGAACGATTGATCGACCTTGATTTTGTCGATTGCAAAGCGCTTGAGATAGCTCAGGCTCGAATAAACGGTGCCGAAGTCGTCAATCGCGACCTTGACGCCCAGGTGCCGCAGATCGAGCAGCGTTTTCACCGTCTGTTCGGCGTGTTTCATGATGCTGTTTTCGGTGATTTCAAGCGCGAGCCAGCGCGCATCCAGAGAATGCGCGGCGAGTGCCGATTCAACCAGGCGCAACAGGTTGCCGCGCCTGAATTGCGGCGCCGCGATGTTGACCGCGACCGATAGCGGCGGCAGGCCGGCGCGTTCCCACGCCTTGCAGTGGCCGCACGCGGTGATCAGAATCCATTCGCCGATTGGCACAATGAGTCCGGTTTCCTCGGCCAGCGGAATAAAATCACCCGGCGAAATGTTGCCCAGCTCGCGATTGTTCCAGCGCAGCAGCGCTTCGACGCCGACGACCGCGCCGGTTTTCAGTTCGATTTGCGGCTGGTAGTGCAGTTCAAATTCCTCGCGCTCGAGCGCGCGCCGCAACTGGCTCTCGATGCTCAGCCGCGTGGCGGTGTGCGCGTTCATTTCGGGGCGGTACAACTGCCACGCATTACGCTCCTGCTTGGCGTGATACATCGCCACGTCCGCGTTCTTGAGCAGCGCCTCGCGGTCGTCGTCGTCATACGGAAATATGGTGATGCCGATGCTGGTGGTGGTGAAAATCTCGCCGGCTTCGGTCTCGAACGGGTTGGCGAAGGCGGCCTTGATCTTGTCGGCGATGGCGGTGATTTCGTCGATGGAGGTGGTGTTTTCAACCAGCACCGTGAATTCGTCCCCGCCCAGCCGCGCGATGGTGTCGGAGGCGCGCAGCGTACTGGCGAGGCGTTCCGACACTTGCTGCAGCAGGATGTCACCGGTGGCGTGCCCGCGCGTGTCGTTGACCTCCTTGAAGCGGTCCAGATCGAGGAACATCACGCCCAGCAGCGTCTTGTTACGGCGCGCGCGCGTTATCGCCGCTTCCAGCCGGTCGAGCAGCAGGTAGCGGTTGGGCAATCCGGTCAGCGAGTCGTACTGCGCCATGAAGGCGAGCCGCTCCTCCATCTGCTTGCGGCGTGTCAGGTCGTTGATGATGCCGAGCACGGAAGTCAGCTCACCGCTGTCATCGAGCATGGGCACATAGGTCGCCAGCACCGGATACTGGCGCGTGCGTATGGTAAGCGTGGCCTCGATCGACTGAACCGATTTCGTATCGCGCGCGCGTTCCAGCGTGGGCACATAGATCTGGGTTACATCGGCCGGCAGAATTTCCGCGTCGGCGCGGTGCACGATGGAGTAGAGCGGGCTGCCGTAGATTTCGACCGCCCTGGCATTGGCGAATTGCAGCTTGAGATCGGTGTCGTAGATCACGAATGCATCGGGTATGGCGTTTAGCGCAAGCCGGAACTTGCGTTCGCTCGCGTGCAATTGGGCAAGCGCTTCGCGCACTTCCGATACGTCCTGCGCGATGCCGGTCACGCCGATGATCTTCCCTTCGTGGTCGCGCAGCGGCGCCTGGCTCACGTTCACGGTGATGCGGCGGCCATCCTTGGTGAGGCGTTCGGTCTCGTGGCCGACAAAAGACTCCCCTTGCAGCACGCGCTGGCGTACGGCTTGGAAGTTCGCCAACTGATCCTCGGGTATCAATGTGGCGACCCGGCGCCCCAGCATTTCGTCGGCGCTGTAACCGTAAAGACGTTCCGCGCCTGGATTCCAGGTTTCGTATGTGCCGTTAATGGCAGTACTGGTGATCGCGTCTGGCGAGGCGGCGATCATTGCGGCGAGCTTGGCGTTTTCGGTGGCCGCGCGCTGCGCCTCGCTCACGTCGTTGCTGACGTTGATGAAATGCGTGATGCGTTTGGATTTGTCGAACACCGGCGAAATCGTGACTTCACTGCGAAAGGAGGCGCCGTCCTTGCGATAGCCGGTCAGCGGCACGCGGCAGTCGCGCCCAGCCGCCATGGCATCGCGTATGGCGTTCACGCCCGCGGCTTCGGTCCGCGGGCCCGCGAGCATGCGCAGGTTCTTGCCGATGATCTCGCGCGATTGATAGCCGGTGATTTGCTCGAACGCGCGGTTGCAGTAGATCACCGGATAGTCGCCGGCCAGCGCATCGGTGATCGCGATACCGCTGCTCGACGCATCGACCGCGCGGTACATCATGGCGAGAAATTCCTCGGCGCTGCGCTTCTCGGTTATGTCCTCGAACGAGATGACCACCGCATGCGGCTTGCGGGATTTGCCGCGAGTCACGGGCTGCGAGCTGACCAGCAGCCATTTGGCCTTGCCGTCCGGCTGCTTAAGCCCCATGACCACGTTTTTCCGCGGCTTGCCGGTACGCAGCGTGACGTTGGCGGGGTGCATTCTGCGCGGGAAATCGGAGCCATCGGCGTGTATGGCCGCTTGCGGCGCGCCGGACTCAAGCTTGGCCAGATCGGCCATCGTCATGCCGAGGATGCGTTCGGCGCTGGGATTGGAGACGAGAACTTTCCCGGCCTTGTCGCGCATGACGACACCTTCTTCGAGCGCGGAAAACATGGCGCGCAAATGCATGTCGGTGCGGCTGAAATCCTTGCGCGCGCGCGGCGTCTTCTTTGCCGAACGCCGGGGTTTCGATTCGCTGGTTTTCTTTTTGACGGGCACTTGTTTATTCCGCTGATCAGGTTATGAGCGCGCGCACGGTCATGGTATTCGATATTGCATACTTACAAACGCAGGCGGCGGCCAGTGTCCAGACGCGGCTAAGAGCGCAAATCCAAGGGGCAACGTAGCAATTTTGTTACAGGCAACTGCCATTTTAAATGAATTCAACTCGTTGCCGTGGCTCAATTGGGCGAACATAGGGCGTAGCGTGCGTATTAGGGGGATGAAACTATTTATTTGCAATAAATTAACCGAATCGAAACAATTGTTATACGTTCAGAATGCCAATCTCGGTTAAGGTACATCCAGTTTAATAAAATTGCGAGCAACGCTAGCGCGTCAGGCGCGTTGTGGTGTGATCGCGGAATCGAGAAGGTGCGGGGGAGCGGGTGAGACAAAATTGTGGAATTAGGCGTGCGAGTAAGCAATGGCAATGATAATACCTGCCGGATGGCGCGCGCTCGTGGTCGACAACATCCCGACCAATCGTATGCTGGCGCAGGTCATGCTCGAGAAAATGGGCTGGAAGGTGAGTATTGCCTGCGACGGGCGCGAGGCGCTGGAGGCGCTCGGCAAGGGGTCTTTTGAACTGGTGGTGCTGGATATCAGCATGCCCGGCATGAGCGGCATCGAGGTGTGCCAGCATATTCGTGCCAACCCGTTGTGGACGGATATTCCGGTGATTGCCTATACCGCGCACGCGCAGCCCGAGGACCGGCGCAATTTCATTGCCAGCGGCTTTAACGAAGTGCTGTTAAAGCCAATCACGCGCGACACGCTGGCGCACGCCGTGGAGTCGGCGCTTCAGCCGGCGGGGTCAGCCGGCGGGGCGGGCGGCGCGCGGGCGTAACACGCGCGCCAACGACCAGTTTTCCACACCCCAGGCCCATACATCGCGCGTGTCCGCGCGCGCGAGTTCGTCCGGCGCCGCGATGCCGAGAAAGTTCATCGCTTTCACGATTTGCGCCGCGGGCAGCGTGCTATCGACCGCCGGCGCGCGCGTTTGCTTGGATAATTTCTCGCCCCGTTCATTCACCGCCACCGGCAGGTGCGCGTAGCGCGGCACGGGCAGGCCCAACAGATTTTGCAGATAAATCTGCCGCGGCGTCGAGTCGATAAGATCGGCGCCGCGTACGATATGCGTGATGCCCTGCGCCGCGTCATCCACCACCACCGCAAGCTGATACGCAAACAGGCCATCCGCGCGCAGCAACACGAAGTCGCCGATGCCGCGCTCGATATCCTGTGCGAGATGTCCCTGAATCGCATCGTCGAACGCGGTATGCGCGGCGCGCGTATCCACACGCCACGCTCGAGCCGCCTTGCCCGGCGGCAGGCCGCCGCGGCAGACACCCGGATACACATAGCCGTCAATGCCCGCGATCGCGGAATCCGCGATCTCACGCCGGCTGCACGCGCAGCCGTAGATGAGACCTTGCGCCCGCAATTGATCGAACGCGGCGCGGTAGGCATCGGCGCGCGCGCTCTGGTGCATCACCGCGCCGTCCCACCGCATGCCGAACGCTTCGAGCGTGCGCAGAATATCATCGGCGGCGCCTGGCGCGGTGCGCGGCGTGTCGAGGTCTTCCATGCGCACCAGCCATTGCCCGTGATTGGCCTTGGCGTCCAGATAGCTGCCGACAGCGGCCACCAGCGAACCAAAATGCAATGGCCCGGTGGGCGAGGGCGCGAAGCGGCCGCGGTAGATCGTGTTTTGATGGGGGTGCGAAAGCATCACGGAACAGTTTATAGTATCGCCCTGAACTTCAAACAAAAAAGAGGACGCGATGAAAATAAAAGCCGCAGTTGCACACAAGGCCGGTGCGCCGCTGACCATTGAAACCGTCGATGTCGCCGGGCCGCGCGCGGGCGAGGTGTTGGTGGAAATCAAGGCCACCGGCATTTGCCATACCGATGAATTCACGCTTTCGGGCGCCGACCCCGAAGGCATATTCCCGGCGATACTCGGCCACGAAGGCGCGGGCATCGTGGTGGATGTCGGGCCGGGTGTGACCACGCTGAAGAAGGGCGATCATGTGATTCCGCTCTACGTGCCGGAATGCCGCCAGTGCGAATATTGCGTCTCGGAAAAAACCAATTTGTGCCAGTCGATCCGCGTGACGCAGGGGCAGGGCGTGATGCCCGACGGCAGCAGCCGCTTTTCACTCGGCGGCGAGAATCTGTTTCATTACATGGGCACATCCACGTTCGCCAATTACACCGTGGTGCCGGAGATATCGCTCGCGAAAATCCGCGAGGACGCGCCGTTCGACAAGGTGTGCTACTTCGGCTGCGGCGTGACCACCGGCATAGGCGCGGTGATCAACACCGCGAAGGTCGAGCCGGGCGCGAACGTGGTGGTGTTTGGTCTGGGCGGCATCGGGCTTAACGTGATTCAGGGTGCGCGCATCGCGGGTGCGGACATGATCATCGGTGTGGATATCAATCCGTCGCGTCGCGCGCTCGCGATGAAATTCGGCATGACGCATTTCGTCAATCCGAAGGAAGTCGAGGGCGACCTGGTGCCGTATCTGGTGAATCTCACCAAGGGCGGCGCCGATTACAGCTTCGAGTGCATCGGCAATGTTGACGTGATGCGCCAGGCGCTCGAATGTTGCCACAAGGGCTGGGGCGTGTCGGTGATCATCGGTGTGGCGGGCGCGGGGCAGGAAATAAAAACGCGGCCGTTTCAACTGGTCACGGGGCGCACTTGGAAAGGCACCGCGTTCGGCGGCGCCAAGGGCCGGCGCGACGTGCCGAAAATCGTCGATTGGTACATGGACGGCAAGATCAACATCGATGACCTCATCACGCACAAGCTGAAACTCGAAGACATCAATCAGGGTTTTGATTTGATGCACGCTGGCAAGTCGATACGCAGCGTGGTGGTGTTTTGACGGGATGAACACCGCCGCACATGAAGTGCTCGACTTCTGGTTTGGCGCGCCGGGGTCGTTGTCGTACGGCAAGTCACGCGCGGAATGGTTCAAGAAATCCGATGCGTTTGATGCGCTGATCCGCGAGCGGTTTTTCGACACCTACAATCAGGCGTGCGAGCATCGTTTGGCTGAATGGCGTACCAGTCCGTTGACGCTGCTGGCGTTGATTATTTTGCTCGATCAGTTTCCGCGCAATATGTTTCGCAATTCGCCGCGCGCATTCGAATCCGACGCTATGGCGCTCGACAGCGCGCGGCATATGACGGCACAGCGCTGGGATGCACGCCTCAACACCGTCGAGCGGCAATTCATTTATCTGCCGTTTGAACACGCGGAAAACATCGACGCGCAGCGCTCGTCGATGCATTTCTTCGGCACGCTGGGGAATCCTGATTTGCTGGAGTGGGCGCGCAAGCACTATGTCATCGTCGAACGCTTCGGGCACTTTCCGCATCGCAATGCGATATTGGGGCGTGCCTCGACGCCCGAGGAAATCGAGTTTCTCAAGCAGCCTGGCTCTGGTTTTTGATATAATTGTAAGTCATTGTTTTTATTGATATTTTTACTATGAACTGTTTCGCGGCAATCTGATCCAAGCAACGCCATGCACGCACCGCTACTCACCGAACTGCCGTATACGCCCGACAGCGCGCGCTTGTTCGACGCCATCGCGGATCTGCCGTGGGCGGTGTTTCTTGACAGCGGTCTGCATCATCCGGGGCAATCGCGTTACGACATGCTGTCCGCGCAACCCTATGTGCGGCTGATCACGCGCGGCGCCTTGACCGAGATACACGCCGATGGCGTCGAGTTGTCGCGCGACGATCCATTCGCGCTGGTGCAACGCTTTCTCGAAATCGATCCCTCGCTTGCCGGCGGGTTGCCGTTCGCGGGCGGCGCGATTGGTTATTTTGGCTACGATCTTGCGCGCCGACTTGAATGCCTGCCGGCGCGCGTGGCGGACAGCGAAAAAATTCCTGAAATGGCCATCGGCATTTACGATTGGGCGGTGGTGGTCGATCACCTTGAGCAGCGAAGCTGGCTCGCGGGCCAGGGGCGCGATGCGGAAACCGATATCCGTTGGGGCGAATTGGTGGCGCGCTTTACCGAACCGGCGATGGAAAGGCGCCGCGCGCCGTTTCGCGTGACATCACCCATCACATCGAATTTCACGCGCGAGCGTTACGGACGCGCGTACCGCCGCGTGCATCGCTATATCGGCGACGGCGATTGTTATCAGGTCAATCTGGCGCAGCGTTTCGCCGCGCGCGCCGCAGGCGATCCGTGGCTTGCGTATCAGGCGCTGCGCGTGATGAACCCGGCGCCGTTCTCGGCTTATCTGTCGACGCCGTACGTGCAAATATTGTCGGCCTCGCCCGAGCGGTTTTTGCAGGTCGATCATGGCAAGGTGCAGACCAAGCCGATCAAGGGCACGCGCCCGCGCGCGGGTCATGCGCGCCTGGACGCGCAGTTGGCCGAGGAACTGCGCGTGTCGGAAAAAGACCGCGCCGAGAACGTGATGATCGTTGACTTGCTGCGTAACGATCTGTCGAAAAACTGCGAACTCGGTTCAGTGCGCGTGCCGCGTTTGTTCGATGTCGAAAGTTTCGCCACCGTGCATCACCTGGTGAGCACCGTCACGGGCAAGCTGCGAGCGGGCCGCGACGCGATTGATTTGTTGCGCGGCTGTTTTCCCGGCGGCTCGATCACCGGCGCGCCCAAGCTGCGCTCGATGCAGATCATCGATGAGGTCGAACCCAACCGCCGCGGTGTGTATTGCGGCGCCATCGGCTACATCGGTTTTGATGGCGGCATGGACACCAACATCGCGATACGCACGCTGGTGTATTCGCATGGCATGGTACGCTTCTGGGCGGGCGGCGGCGTGGTTGCCGATTCGTCCGAGGATGCCGAATATCAGGAGACCTTCGACAAGGCCGCCGCGATGCTCAAATTATTGCAGCAATGCGCGGTGTCCAGGCACGCGGGCGGGTAGGGGGGTGGTAGGGCCTGCTGGTGCAGTTTGACGCATCGAAATGGTAAGCTCGTTGCGCATGTTGTTCATGGTACGCGGTATACTCAAAAAATATCGCTGCGGAATAAGGAGAGCAAAAATTTCCAGCGTCTTTGCTGTATTGCAACCTATTGTTTTTATTGCACTTTTTGTATTTCGTTATTGCCCTTCAACCACGCGCTGGCGGAGACCTTGCGCTTGGGTGGCTCCGGTTCCACCACCGCGCTGGCAAAACTGCTGGCGGAAGCCTACAACAAGAAATATCCGCAAGACACCGTCACAGTAAGCCCGGCGCTGGGCACGCCGGGCGGCATCAAGGCGCTTAATGCGAAGGCGCTGGATATTGCACTGGCATCGCGCTCGCTGAACGACGCGGAGCGCAAGAGCGGTCTGACGAGTATTGAGTTTGCACGCACGCCGCTGGTGATGGCGGTGGCCAATGCTAACCCGCTCAATGATATCGGCTACGCTCATCTCGCAAAATTGTACGCCTCCCCCGACGCGATCTGACCCGACGGCACACGCGTACGGCTGGTTTTGCGGCCTCGGGACGATGCCGATACGAAGATTGTCACGGGATTTTCACCCGAGGTCGCCAAGGCGATGGAGACCGCTCTGGCGTGGCCCGGCGCGCTGGTGGCCGCCACGGATGAAGACGCGATCAACGCCATACAGCGGCTGCCTGGCGCGCTGGGTCCGACCACGCTGGCGCAAATCATCGCCGACAAACGCCCTTTAAAAGCGCTGGCGCTCGCGGGCAAGCAGCCGACGGTCGAGGCCATGCGCGATGGCAAGTATCCGTATTTCAAGGGCCATCTGCTGGTCACCGGGGCGGAGGTTACGCCCGAGGCCAAACGCTTTATTGAATTCGTGCAATCCGCGGAGGGGGCGCGGCTGCTCGCGGCCAACGGCTGCTGGGTCGGCGATTTCAAGAGCAAGTAGGCGTGAGCGAACTGCCCGGCAAACCCGCGACCGGCGGCGACTGGCTCAAGGCGATCACGCGCGCGCGCGCGATTACCACGCTGATCAACCGCGATCCGCAGTTCTGGCGCTTTCAACAGAATTGGCTGCTCGAGGCGCTCGACGACAAGATACATGACAACGCCGTGTTCTCGGCGCGCATCCTCGATGTCGGCACCAAGAGTGAATTGATCGCGGAGCGGCTCACGGCGCTGCCGGAGCCGTTGCTGACTCGCAACGAAAATCTCTACGATACCGGCGTGCTGGCGGGGCGCGTCGAGATCACCGGCTCGCTGCGTCCGGTGCTGATGGATACGCTGCGCGTCGCCATCATGTCGCTGATCCTCGCGCTGGCGCTGTTCTGGGCGGTGCGCAGCCTGCCGCTGGCCGCGCTGCGCCTCGCCTTGCGCCATCTTGAAGCAGAGTCGGTGCGCGCCGGGCAGGCGAACGAGGCGAACGAGGCGAACGAGGCGAAGTCTGCGTTTCTCGCCAGCATGAGCCACGAGATACGCACGCCGATGAACGGCGTGATCGGCATGACCGGGTTGCTGCTCGACACCAACCTCACGCGCGATCAGCGCGAGTACGTCGAGACCATCCGCGTGAGCGGCGGCACGTTAATGACCATCATCAATGACGTGCTCGATTTTTCCAAGATCGAATCGGGCAAAATGCAGTTGGAGACGCAGCCGTTCGAACTCGCGCGTTGCATCGAAGACGTGTTCAGCATGGTCGCGCCGGCGGCGCAGAATAAAGGGCTGGATCTACTGTATCTGGTCGAAAACGACGTGCCGGCATGGCTGGACGGCGACGTGACGCGCGTGCGCCAGGTGCTGGTCAATCTGGTGAACAACGGCGTCAAATTCACTGAACAGGGCGAAGTCTACGTGCGCGTGGCGCGCCGCGCGAGCGAAGCGGATCATCTGTTGCTGGAGTTTTCCGTGCGTGACACTGGCATCGGCATCAGCGCCGATAAACAGGCGCAACTGTTCCTGCCTTTTTACCAGGTCGATGCCAGCACCGCGCGCAAGTACGGCGGAACCGGGCTTGGGCTTGCCATTTGCTCCCGGCTGGTGAGCCTTATGGGCGGCGCCATCGACATCGTCAGCGAAGGCGGTAAGGGCTCATGCTTCACTTTCAGCATACGCACGCGGCAGGCGCAGGCGATGGCGGTGCGTTATTCGCAAACCGATCAGTTTGCCATCCAGGGCAAGCATCTGCTAGTGGTGGACGACAACGAAACGGCGTTGAATATCCTGAGCACCGTGGTGCAGCGCTGGGGCCTCACCTGCGAGACGGTTTCCTCGCCGCATGCCGCGCTCGCTGTGTTGCGCAGCGGGCGCAAGTTCGACGGCGCGGTATTCGACTATCACATGCCGGGCATGGACGGCGTGGAGCTCGCGCGCGAGACGCGCCGCATTGATGTGCATGCGGGCATGCCGCTGATACTGTTTTCGTCCTCGGACGCGCCGGTCACGGCCGGCGGGGCGGATAAATTATTCGCCGCGCGCCTGAACAAGCCGCTGCGCCAGTCGTTGTGGTTCGAGGCGCTGCTCGAAACGCTGGGCGGGCGCGCGCGCGGTGGAAGGCCGTCCCGAAAAACACACGTCCAGCATCGACCGGGCGCGCCGCGGGCAGGTGCGCCTGCTGGTGGCCGAAGACAACCCGATTAATCAGCGGCTGGTGACGCTGATGCTGAACAAACTCGGCTACCGCGCCGATTACGCGGGCAATGGTCTTGAGGCCTTGCAGGCCGTGCAACGCCAGACCTATGACCTGGTGCTGATGGACGTGCAGATGCCCGAGATGGATGGCGTGGAAGCGACGCGCCAGATCCGCGCCAGCCGCAACGTCGTGCAGCCGTACATCGTCGCCGTCACCGCGAACGTGCTGCACGAAGACCGCCAGCAATACGTGGAGGCCGGCATGAACGCGTTTCTTGCCAAGCCGTTTACGCCCGATGAGCTGGAGACCACGATGAACGAGGCGACGGGGCGGATCGAATCGCGGCGCGGGCAGGCGGGCGCCGCAGAGCCCGTGGCGCCGCCCGCCAGCAGCGACTCGATACTGCTTGACCGCGAGCGGCTGGACGAAATACTCGGCCTGGTGCGCGAGTCGGGCGATGATCTGTTCGACGGCATGATCGGCAGCTTGCAGGGGGACATTGCCGGCTTTCGCAACATGATCGAGAGCGGCGCCACCGGGGACGCCAGCGCCGTGGTGCGCGCGGCGCACAGCGCGAAGGGCGCGAGCTACAGTCTGGGCGCGAAGGCGCTGGGCGATCTTTACGCCGAATTCGAGAGGCAGGCGAAAGCGGGCGACTATGAGGTCATCAAGCGCCGGCTGGGCGAGAGCCAGCCGCTGGTCGAGCGCTCGATCGAGGCGCTCAAAAACGCGGCCAAACAATCCGGCTGAAGTTCAGCCGTCCTGTATGTCGTAGCCGAGTACGATGGCGCAGCGTTCGAGCACCGGGCGCGCGGCTTTTTCGTGTTCCGGCGACGAGTAATCAAAGAAGATCGGCTCGCCGGGAATAACCGCCGTGCTCAGACATTCCTCCTCGACGCCGGGGTTGTCGCCGAAATAAATAAGCTTCGTCAGCAGAATCTGTGGGTGAGTTTCACCCATTTTAGGAAGCTGGGTGTTTACCTGGTTGAAC
>CAMDLH010000184.1 GCA_945901405.1 Bordetella parapertussis
CGATCAACATCAACTTGCGCCGCGCCGTTGGTTGAATCGTCTTGGGCAGGTTGCGGACCTCCAAACCATGAAATACCGCAGCGATTGCTTTGTCAGCGAGGCTCTTAATCACAGGAAAATAGTAACGCTATGCGATACTACTGTCAAGCGTTATATATTCTGCGCGTTGGCGGTGAATGAAGCCGCGTTCATCTAAGATTGATCGTGCCGCGGTTGGCGCCATCGCCGCAGGGGCGGTTGGGGTTGGAAGTGGCCGGGCGGTGCTGCAATCACACTGTGCCAATTTTGTACCTGTTTCAGATGGCCTGTGCAATAATCGCCCTTGCCGTAGATGGGATCAGGTAGTTTTGACTAACGAAACCTCTTGTATTTTCAACAACTTACAACGATAGCGATTTTGCGAGCGCTTTGTGATTCCAGTTGTCGCGGGTTCGAGTCCCGTCAGCCACCCCATTTTCCACCCTGGTCGAATGAGCCGTATTGATCGCGGTTTCCCCACATGATGCGTATCGGCCAGGGTTTCGACATCCACGCGCTTGCCGCCGGGCGCAAGCTGATTATCGGCGGCGTCGATATTCCATACGAACGCGGACTCGCGGGGCATTCCGACGCGGATGTGCTGTTGCACGCGATTTGCGACGCGCTGCTGGGCGCGGCGGGGCTGGGTGACATTGGCACGCATTTTCCGGATACCGATCCACGCTACGCCGGCATCGATAGCCGCAAGCTGCTGCGCGAAGTGGGCGCGCTCGTCATCAAGCAGCGGATGAACATTGCGAATATCGACGCGACCATCATTGCACAGTCGCCGAAGATGGCGCCGCACATACCGGCAATGCGCGCCAATATCGCGTCCGACTTGGGCATTGCCGTTGGCGATGTCAATATCAAGGCGAAAACCATGGAAAAGCTAGGCGCCATCGGGCGAGGCGAGGGCATCGCAGCCGAGGTCGTGGCGTTGCTGACATGGGATCGTCCGGCTAACCGCGCCTGAATCGTGATCGTCAAATTTTCGTGACTGGCAGTTCAACGCGCGCGCGCAGGCCGCCGCCATCGCGCGGCAGCAGACGTATGCAGCCGCCATGCATGCGCGCGATACGATCCACTATGGCCAATCCCAAACCCGTGCCGCTGGTGCTGCGCGCGCTGTCCAATCGGGTGAACGGCTGCAACATGCGTTGCGCCTGATCCGCGGGGATGCCAGGGCCGCGGTCGAGCACTTCGACATAGGCGTGGGAGTTTTCCACTCCCGTGGCGACCTCTACATGCGGCCCGCCATGGCGCAATGCGTTGTCGATGAGATTTGCAATTACACGCTGTATTGACGTTGGCCGCAGTGATAGCGGTGGCAGTGGCGAGGCATTAATGTCGACTTGCTTGCCGCTGCGCAGGTAACGTTCACCAAGCCCCATGATGATGGCGTTCAGATCGCCGTCAGCCACCGCGGTCTCCTGGGCACCCGCGCGCGCGAAATCGAGAAACTGGCCTATCGCGCCGTCGATATCACCGATGTCCTGCATGATGCCTGCGCGCAGGGCCGGATCGCCGCCGCTATCGAGCATTTCCAGCCCCAGACGTATGCGCGCCAGCGGCGTGCGCAGGTCGTGCGACACACCCGCGAGCAGCAACGCGCGCTCCTCGTCTATTTTTTGTAAATCACTCGCCATCTGGTTGAACGACCGCGCCAGCGTGCGGATTTCCTCGGGGCCGCCTTCGGTCACGGGCGCGGGCGTCGTGCCACGCCCCATTTCCGCGGCGGCGCGTGTCAGTTCGCGCAACGGGCGGTTGATGCGCGCCACCACCAGGAACGCGCCGGCGAGCGCCAACAACAGCACCAGCACGCCCCAGCCTATCCAGCGCAGAGGCGCGTCGTCGGCCAGGCGCGAATCGGGCAACACCACCCAGTATTCATCGCCGTCGATGCGAAAACTCACCCATACGCCTTCGGAACCGTTGCGCGACAGAGTGAATTTGGTCTGCTCGCCCAGTTGCAGCCGTAGCTCGCTCAATATCAGCGGATAAAACCCGCTGTCGGGCAAAGGCGCAATGTTCTCGCCCGGTGCACCCAGGTGCACTTCAATCCCTTCGCGCTCGGCGATGTCGCGCAGCAGGTTGTAGCGCTTGGCCGGATCCGCGGTCACCAGCGCGGCGCGCGTGAGATTGACGGTGCTGACGATCTGTTGCGATAGTTGGCGTGCGCGCGGCTCGCGCGCCGACACACGGAAGATCTGCAACCACGCCAGGTGCGCCACGACCAGCACCAGCGCGATCATCAGCACGCTGCGAGCGAGCAGCGTGCGCGGCCAGAGGGTCATGGTTGGATCAGGGAGCGGTTAAGAGTTACCGTTTACTGTTTGCCGGTGTCGCCGCTTTTGCCATCCGGAATAAACACGTAGCCGAATCCCCATACAGTCTGGATGTAGGCGGGTTTTGCGGGATCGGTCTCGATCATCTTGCGCAAGCGTGACACTTGTACATCGATGCTGCGGTCGAACGCGCCGAACTCGCGTCCGCGCGCGAGTTCCATCAACTTGTCGCGTGACAGCGGCGCGCGCGGGTGCTGCACCAGTACTTTGAGCAATGCGAATTCGCCGGTGGTGAGCGGCATGTCTTCGCCGTTGCGCGACAGGCTGCGCCCGCCGAGATTCAGTTTGAATTCGCCGAACTCAACGATTTCGGTTTCCGAACTGGGCGCACCCGGAGGGGCGGGCTGCGGACGGCGCCGCAGCACCGCCTGGATACGGGCCACCAGTTCGCGTGGGTTAAATGGCTTCGGCAAATAATCATCTGCGCCGACTTCAAGGCCGACGATGCGATCCACGTCGTCGCCCTTTGCGGTAAGCATGATGATGGGGATACTTTCGTTGGCACCCCGCAGCCGCCGGCAGATCGACAGGCCGTCTTCGCCGGGCAGCATCAAATCCAGTATCAGTAAATCGTAACTTTCGCGCGCGATCAGCCGGTTCATATCGGTCGAATTGGCGGCGGTGCGCACGGTAAAGCCTTGCTCGCCCAGGTAGCGGTTAAGCAGGTCGCGCATGCGCGCGTCGTCATCCACCACGAGTATGCGGGTTTTGTGTTCGGTCTTGGCTTCAATCATGGGGACATCCTAACCATTTAACGGCGTGGGTTCCAGTGTGTCCAGCCTGCGGAAAACGCAAGCGTAACATTTTGTTACAAAATAAGAACAGCCGCTGATAATTCAACGGCTTACGGGCGATGTACGATTACCGCGCGCCGCGGTTTTCGGCAAGCGGCGCGTGCTGGAATCAGTGTGCATTAATTTGAATTGAGTTGTATTGCAATCGCGGCGCCAGTTGCAGAGTTGTAACCAGATGTTGCAAGTCCAATTGCAGCTTACACGCTGTTACATTTGACGCACTTGCCGTAACAATCCGCTTACATATGAGTGAGAGCATGGGTCAACGTCGAAAACAAGGCGACGTTTTTCGAGGTAAGGGAAACAACATCCCGAACGCGATGAACATGACCAACTTACTCAACAGGAGTGCAACATGAAATTAGCATTGAGCGGAATAGCAGCGGCGGTGATGTTGACGGTGTTGCCGGCGGCACAGGCGGCGGATAGTGGTCAAGGTGGGCGTCAGGCACGGCAGCAACAGCGCGTGGCGCCGAGTGGAACAGCCACACAATCTCCGCGTACGTATGCATCGCGCAGCGCCGATCAAGCGGGTAGTTCGCAAGGCTGGAATCGTGGACGCAGCGGCAGTACGGCGGCGGGGGGCAGCACGACAGGCACAACCACCACAACCACGACAACCGGCACGACCGGCGGAACCACCGCTGGAACCTCTGGCGGCCACCATGGCGGGCAGAATCAAGGCGGGCGCCAGTTTGAGCGTCATGCCCAGCATAATGGCGGGCAGCATGCCGAACAAGGCGTCCAACACCACTACTGGAATCAAGGCGGGCGTCATTTTGAGCGTCATGCACAGCATAATGGCGGTCACCAAGACAACGGCAGACACTATGGTTGGACAAACGGTAATCATCATGGTTGGGACAACGGCCGCGGCAACTACGACAGCCGAGGCAGCCACAGCAACATCAACCAGCGCGAAGCGTTCCAGCGTAACCGTATTGCACAGGGTGTGCGTTCGGGCGAGTTGACACGTGGCGAAGCGCGTGCATTGCAGTTCGAGCAGCGCAGGATCGAGAATATTGAGCAGAACTACCGTTCGGATGGCCGGTTCACGCGTGAAGAGCGCGCCGACATCCAGCGCCGTCTTGACAGGTCGGCTCAGCACATTTATCAAGAAACCCACGACGCTGACCGGCGCTATTAACCCGCGGTATCAGGATGGAATGCGATGAAAACTTTGTTTGCAATATTGATTCTGGGTGGCGCTTTGGCGGCGGGGCCGGCTGTAGCCGGCACCTTCGGCAGCGGCTTTCACATTCAGGATCAGAGTGGTTATTCGCATTCCAAAGGACAGGGTAGGCGTTTCGCGCGAGAAGATCGCGCGCCCCGCCAGACCTATACGCCATCGGCACCGCCTCCCAAGGGGGCGCCGGCCCGACTGTCCGAAGATGAACGGAGGCAGTTGCATCGCGATTTGGACAAAGCGAACCGCGAGTTGTATCGGGGGCGCCGCGACCGTTAGCAATATTGAGCCTATCAGGAGAAAAGTAATGTTAAACAAATACTTAGCTGTTGCGCTATTGTTTGCCCTGCCGCTCACAGCGGGCGCTGCCGAGGGCGTGCCCGGCGCCACGGTGCGGCCCGGTGGCGATCGTGCCGCGATGATGGAACGTTGCAAGGCAGATCCCGAGAAATGCCGTGCCGAGCGTCAGGCGCAGCGCGAAAAATGGTGCGCCGCCAATCCTGATAAATGCAAGGAAATGAAAGCGCGCATGGAGCAATGCAAGGCCAATCCCGAAAAATGCCGCGCCGAGCGCCAGGCAAAATTCGACGAGCGCTTCAAGAAAGCCGACCTCGACGGCAATGGTGCGATCAGCCGCGCCGAAGCCGAGAAGGGCATGCCGCGCCTGGTACGCAACTTTGACCGGCTCGATGCCAACAAGGACGAGCAGATCACGCGTGCCGAGTTTGAAGCCGGGCGCAAGGCGCGCATGGACGGCAAGGGTAAAGATAGATCGAAAACGATGTAACCGGCTGGGATGCCGCGCGCGGATGGGTAAATGCGTTATTGGCTGATCTTTCTTCTGGCGCTGGGCGGAGTTATTTCGCCGGCGGTTCGCGCCGCGGCACTCGGTTACGACAATGCGCGCCATCTTCTGGCGCGCACCAGCTTCGCGGCGCCCGCCGCTGAAGTCGAAACTTTCGCGCAGTTTGACCGCGATCAAGCCGCCGGCAACTTATTGTCCTGGGCCGCTCCGGCACGCGTGGTTCCTCAGACGTCCGCGCCCGCATGGGTGAACGATGCGGTGATCGCGCCGCGCCAATTGCGCGAGATGAGCACCGAGGATCGTCAGGCCATGCAGCGCATGTTCAACCAGCGCGCGATGGATCTGCGCGTGTGGTGGATGCAGGAAATGCTCACCACGCCGTCGCCGCTCAGCGAAAAAATGGTGCTGTTCTGGCACAACCATTTTGTATCGAGTACGCAAAAGGTGCGTCAGCCGCAATACATGTTCCGCCAACACATGCTGCTGCGGCGTCATGCGCTGGGTAATTTTGGCGAAATGCTGCACGCCATCGCGCGTGATCCGGCGATGGTGATTTACCTCGACAGCGCGTCCAATCGCAAGGGACAACCCAACGAAAATTTCGCGCGCGAGTTGATGGAATTATTCACGCTGGGCGAGGGCCACTACACCGAGCGCGATGTGAAGGAGGCCGCGCGCGCGTTCACCGGCTCGAGCATCGATCCGGAGCGCGGGGAATTTTTATTCCGCCCCGCGGCCCACGACGACGGTACAAAAACCGTGCTCGGCCGCAGCGGCAATCTCGACGGCACGGCGGTGCTCGATATTCTGCTGGCGCATCCGCGCACGGCCGAATTCATAGCCGCCAAGCTGTGGCGCGAATTTGTTTCGCCCAATCCCGATCCGGCCGAGGTGCGCCGCATTGGCGCGGTGTTTCGTGACAGCCAGTACGATATACGCGCCGTGATGCGTGCGATATTGACCTCGAACGCCTTCTACGATGAGCGCCATCGCGCGAGCTTGATCAAATCCCCCGTCGATCTGGTGGTGGGCACGTTGCGGCAGTTTCAGTTCACCACCGGCGATGTTCAGCCGTTCGCCATCACGGTGTCGCAGCTTGGCCAGAATTTATTCACTCCACCCAACGTCAAAGGCTGGCCCGGCGGTGAGTGGTGGATCAATTCAAGCACCTTGCTTGCGCGCAAGCAGTTTCTCGATCGTATTTTCCGTGCCGAAGACATGCGCCCTGGGACGGTTATGACGGCAAACGCCAGTGCCGCTAAAGGAGGGGCTGCGGCCGAGGCGCGTCAACGCTTTCTGCGCGGCATGAGCGAAGTGTCTTTCGACGGCGAGCGTTGGCTGCGCCAGACGGGACGTGGCGATTCGAATGCGGTGGCGCGGCTGATACTCGCGTCGGCGCCGCACAACGCCTTGCCGCCCGAGGCCACGGGCATGGAGGCGATCCGGCGCTTGACGCAGGATCCAGCCTATCAATTGAAATGACGCGGAGCATGGCGCATGAAACGACGTGATTTCCTGAAAACCGCGGGTGCCGCCTCGGTGATTTCGTTCACACCTTTGGCCGCACATGCCAATATCGCGAACTACGGCAATCTGCTGATACTGGTCGAACTGAAGGGCGGCAACGATGGCTTGAATACCGTCATCCCGTATGCCGACGCGCAATACACCACGCTGCGCCCGCGCATTGCAATTGCACGCGACCAGGTGTTGCAACTCGACGCGGCAACGGGTTTACATCCGTCGCTCGCGCCCTTGATGCCATTGTGGCAGGCACGCGAGTTGGCCGTGGTGCAAAGTGTCGGTTACCCATCGGCGAATCTCTCGCATTTCCGCTCCATCGAAATTTGGGACACGGCATCAAAGAGCAACGAGTACTTGCAGGAAGGCTGGCTGGCGCGCGCATTCGCACACGCGCCGACACCGCGCTCATTTGCAGCAGATGCCGTTGTTGTGGGTGGCGCGGACATGGGGCCGGCGGCGGGTGGTGGCGTACGTGCCATTGCGCTCACTGATACCGAGCGCTTTTTGCAGCAGGCGAAATTTGCCGCACCGGCGGCGGTGGCGGCGCAAAACGGCGCGCTCGCTCACATATTGCGGGTCGAACATGACATTGTGCAGGCCGCGAGAGGACTGAACGCACAGTATTCGTTTCGCACCGAGTTTCCGCGCACGGGTTTTGGCAACGCGGTGCGTACGGCGTCGCAAGTCGTCGCCAGCCGCGGCGGTGTCGCGGCGGTGCGCTTGACGCTTAATGGATTTGATACGCACAGCGGGCAGCAGGGCGTACACGTGCGATTGCTGCAGGACCTGGCGGACGGGCTCGCTGCGCTCAAGTCGGCGCTGATCGAGCTGAATCGCTGGAATTCAACGTTGATAATGACTTATGCGGAGTTTGGCCGCCGCCCACGCGAAAATTTGAGCGGCGGCACCGACCATGGCACCGCCAGCGCGCATTTTGTGCTGGGCGGGCAGATCAAGGGCGGGCTGTACGGCCTGCCGCCGGCTCTGTCGCGGCTCGATGGCAACGGCAATCCGCCGTTTGCCGTGGACTTCCGGGACATGTACGCAACAGTGCTGGAGCGCTGGTGGGGCGTGCGTTCGAACGGGATTCTCGGCGCCAAATTCACGCCCGTTGCGCTGTTAGGCTGAAAACTCATTTAAAAACAAATAGTTAATTAATTGTTGTGATGCGCCGCAGCGCGCCATGATGGGTGTAATGCGGTCATGACCGGCAAGCTCTAACCCATCCATATCTTGGCGGGTATCAACAACTTGCTCGCGTTAGCTCTCGTAGAACGTTAGAATGTCGCTTCAATTAACGCCCCCGCAAAAAGTGGGCGAGCCGGAATGCCTTATAAGAATCAGGGACGAGAGACCGCGCCATGCTAGTAGCAACCCGGATACGCCAAAAGGACGGACTGTTTTACTTCGCGAGCTATCCCGCGAAGGCAGTACTCGAAAAAGTCCGCTTTATCAGCCGCTTTTACGGCGAAGGTGAGGACATTTCGCCGCAGTCCGTGCCGCAAAACGACGAAATCGCGCAATTCATCGCACGGGTCGAGCATACGGATGAAGCGTTTCAACGCTCGCTTTCGCGCGCCAAAGTGAAATCGCTGCGCAATTTCTACGAAATGGCGCAAAGTCAGCCACCAATTCCCGGCACCGTGCTGCTGTTCACCGCCGAGATGCTGAAATTCAACGCACTGGCGGGCCAGGAGATGGTCGGCAATCTGCAAGAGCCTGACCAAAAATACCTGATCATCGATGGCCAGCATCGTCTCGCGGCGCTGCGTTTTTATCTGAAAGAGCATCCGCAGGAAGCCGCCAGCATCAACGTACCGTGCGTGATATTCGACGGGCGCAGCGAGGATTTCGCGGCGGAAATGTTCGTGATCATTAATTCCACGCCAACGCGCATCAGCAAGAGCCATCTGATCGATCTCTACGAGCGCGTGTCATGGGCCGACCCCGACAAACGTTTTGCCGCGCGCCTGGTCGAGGATTTGTATATCGAAGGCGACAGTCCGCTGCGTTACCGCATCAACCGCTTGGGCGGTCGTAGCCAGCAGGATAAATGGATTTTGCAAGCCGAGTTGTTCAACGAGCTGCATCGCTGGATCAGCGGCGAGTGGAAAAAAATTCGTTTAGTATCAAATAGTTACCGTGAAGGCGAGAAGTACTACGGGATCATTCGCGACTTCTTCAAGGCCGCCGAAAAAGTGTGGGGCGACTCGTGGGATCACGACAGCTACATGGTCACCAAGCCGGTCACCATCAAAGCCATGATCCGCGTGTGCGCCGATCTTGCGCGCGAGGATGCAGACCCCGCGGATGGCCGCGTGAAGCGGTGGGAAGCGCGCTTGGCGCCGTGGCGCGAACAGCATCGTTCGTTCCGCTCAGAGGGTTTTTATGAGCGTTTCCCCGCCAAGGGGCAGATCGAGCGCGTCACGCGCATACATCGCGATCTCGCACGTTTTGCGGGCATTGAAGTGCGCCCGTACAAACCCGGTCCGAAGTAGGTCTATTTCAGCGCTTGCGCGATTGTAATGATCGCGCCAGATTGGCGCGAGCGTTGCTTTCAAGCGATTGTTTGAATTTGCCGGTCGAGTAGATCGACGGCCGCGCCAGAAACTCACGCAGAATTTTTCGCCGCGTCGCGCGGAATAAAAATCCGGGCACCCACGCGTATTCAGCGCGTATTTCGTTTTCATAGGCGTCGAAGCGTCCGGGCACCGCGCCCAATATCGACAGGTCGATATCAACCAGCGTGCACGCGTCAGGCGTGTCCGGCGCTGCCGTGTGACAGGTCGCCATGATCAACGCATGCACGCGTTCGCGCACCGCTTGCGCCGTGCCTGCGTCACTCAGCACGCGCACGGCCCATGCGGCGCTTTGCGCCTCGTTGTCCTTGGCGTGGGTATCGTAGATCGCGTCGTGAAACCACAATGCGAGTTCGACTTCGGCCGCATGCTCGCAAAGTTCGCGCGCATGATCGAAATGCGCGAGACAGTCGGCGATGTGGGTCAGGTTGTGATAGTGCCGGTGCGGTTCAGAGTAACGCGCGAGCAATTCATCGAACACTGGCGCCGGCGTGGCGAGCCCAAGTTCGCGCCACGGCGCACCCCAGCGCTCGCGGGAGATTACGTCTGCTTGGCCGCCGTGCACATGATTTCCACAAGTACGTTCGCGCCAAGACGCGCCTCGACCGTGGCGCGCGCGGGCGGGCGCGTCTGATCGACCCATGCCATCCACGCTTCGTCCATCTGCGGTTTTAGCGCCATGTCGGTGACGTAAACCGTGGCGGTGAGTATGCGCGACTTGCTGCTGCCGCACTTGGCGAGCAGCGCATCGATCTGGCGCAGCACGTCGGCGGTTTGCGCCTTCATGCCGGCGTTGAGGTCTTCGGCAACTTGTCCGGCGGTATAAATCACGCCGTTGAATTCTGTCGCATCGGACAGCTTTTTCATGGGGGTTTGGTAGACGATATCGGCCATTGTGATTTCCAGTTCAAATTCTCTGACGCAGATAAACGCAGATTTACGCGGATTCTTGCGAGGTTAATCGGCATTCATCCGTGTAAATCTGCGTCAAAGGTTTTGCGATTTTCTTACTTCGCCGCCGTGACCATGATTTCAACGCGCGTGTCGCTTGATCCGAGCTTGGCTTCGACGCAGGCGCGCACCGGTTTGTTGTTAGGGTCCACCCACGCCAGCCACGCGGCATCCATCAGCGGTTTTTCGCTCATGTCGGCCACCCACACGGTGGCTGAAAGTATCCTCGATTTATCGGTGCCGCACTCGGTGAGAAAGCCGTCGATCTTTTTCAGAATTTCCTCGGTTTGTGCCTTGGCGTTGCCCGATTTGTTGTCGGCGGTGGTGCCGGCGATGAATACCATGTTGCCGTATTCAACGGCGCGGCAAAGCGTGGGGCCGGGGTGGTGGCGCTTGATGGGTGTGCTCATGATGGCTGTTCCTTATTGGGTTGACGGGTGATGATAGCGTACGTCAACGCATGATACCGCGCAATACACCCGAGGCCGCGCGGCTTCCCGGCATTGGATTGACCTGTGAGACCATCAACCGTATTCTCCCGGCTAATCGCTCCACACCGCTACGGCGAAAATCACACATGATGAATGGCATTGACGTACTGATCAGCGAAGTCGGCCCGCGCGACGGCTTGCAGAACACCAAGGCGTTCATGGCCACCGAGTACAAGAAACGCTGGATCAGCGCCGCCGCCGAGGCTGGCCTGCGCGAGATCGAAGTGTGTTCATTCGTGCCGCCGAAGTTGATACCGCAGATGGCGGATGCACCCGAGGTGGTGGCGCATGCGCTGTCGATACCCGGCTTGAACGTCGCCGCTTTGGCGCCCAATTTTCGCGGCGCGCAGGGCGCGATGGCGGCGGGTGTGCATAAACTGACGTTGACAATCTCGGTTTCGCGTTCGCACAGCCTGTCCAATGTGCGCATGACGCCCGACGAGGCGATCGCGAGCGCAAAAAAAATCTGCGACTTTCGCGACAGCCTGCCCAAGGAAAAACGCCCGATCATCGAGTCGGGTTTATCCACCGTGTTTGGCTGCACGTTCGAAGGCGCGGTGAGCGAGGATGAAGTGGTGCGCATGGCGGTGGCGTCGGTCGAGGCGGGTTGTGATGAAGTGGGGCTTGCCGACACCACGGGCTATGCCAATCCGGAACAGGTTCGCCGCGTGTTCAAGAAAGTGCGCGCGGCCATCGGCGACAGACTCTCGGGCGCGCATCTACACAACACGCGCGGCCTGGGGCTGGCCAACGTGGTGGCCGCGCTGGATGTTGGCGTCACCACCTTCGACAGTTCTCTGGGCGGGCTGGGCGGCTGCCCGTTCGCGCCGGGCGCCACGGGCAACATCGTCACCGAAGACCTGGTGTTCATGCTCGAAGCCATGGGACTCAGGACGGGCATCGACATCGATAAATTGTTGGCGATACGCAAGATCGTCGCCGAGGGCATACCCGGCGAGCCGCTGTATGGCTACGTGCCGGACGCGGGTGTGACCAAGGGATTTGTGCCGGCCAGCGTACGCCGATAAACACCACCACCAAGGAGCCTCAACATGAAACCACAACTGCGACACGTGGGTATTTACGTCAAGGACGCCGACAGCATGATCCGCTTCTATGAGGAAATGCTCGGCCTCACCGTCACCGACCGCGGACTTAGCACTAGTACCAAAATGCCGATTATTTTCATGAGTTCTTCGCCCGATCAGCATCACCAGTTCGTGCTGGTGCAAGGCCGTAGCGGCGACGCGCCGAGCACAATCAATCAATTGTCGTTCAAGGTCGAAACCTTGCAAGATATACGCGAGGTCGCGGACAAAGTGAAGGCGCGCGGGTTGACCATGCGCCAGACCAGTCACGGCAATGCATGGTCGATTTATTTTCCCGACCCCGAAGGCAACTACGTTGAGGTCTATATGGACACGCCATGGCACGTGGCGCAGCCGCACGGGGACCCGATGGATTTCTCCAAGTCCGACGCCGAGATTCACGCGTGGACGGAGAAAATCGTGCGCGCCGATTCAACATTCAAAATGCGCGAGGCGCGCGAAGTCGAACTGGCGCGCATCCTCGAAGCACGTTGATATCGTAAGTTATTGTTTTTATTGATATTTTGTATTGAGTAATTGATGGCACAAGCACTGGCGCTGGACGGCATACGGGTGGTGGAGTTTTGTCACGTGGTTATGGGACCGGCGTGCGGACTGGTGCTTGCGGACATGGGCGCGGAGGTGATCAAGGTCGAGCCGCTCGATGGCGATCACACTCGCAAGCTTACCGCTTCGGGCGCGGGGTTTTTCCCGACGTATAACCGCAACAAGAAAAGTTTTGCCGTCGATCTCAAATCGCCGCAGGGGCGCGAGGCGGTGATGAAACTCATCGCCAGCGCCGACGTGGTGATTGAAAATTTTCGCCCCGGCGCGATGGATAAACTGGGCTTCGGCCAGGAAGCGCTGCGCAAATTGAAACCCGAGTTGATCTATTGCTCGCTCAAGGGATTTTTACCGGGGCCGTACGAACATCGCACGGGGCT
>CAMDLH010000185.1 GCA_945901405.1 Bordetella parapertussis
ACGGCAGTGCGCCATGCGCCACCTCGAGGTTCTGAAAAACGATGATGTCGTCGTCTACGACCGGGGATACTTCTCCTACCTGCTGCTGCATCGGCACTACCAAACCGGCATCCACGCCATCTTCCGCCTGCAAGAATGCAGCTCAACCGCGATCCAGGAGTTTTTCTCCAGCTCGCAAACCGACACCGAGGTCATCATCGACCCGTCCCCAAGCACGCGAGCCCACATCCGCTCGCAGTGCCCCGACCTCGATATCGTTCCGCTGAAAATGCGGCTGCTCAAGTACAAAATCGCAGACAGCACGTTTTGCCTGGGCACCACCCTAGTTGCTGCCCATCAACGTTATCCGCTCCAGGAGTTCATGGATGTCTACCACGGCCGGTGGGGCATCGAGGAGCTTTACAAGGTCAGCAAGCAAATCTTTGTCGTCGAGGACTTTCACGCCAAGAACGAGCGCGGCGTCAAACAGGAACTGTTCGCACATTTCCTCCTTATCACCATGAACCGGCTCTTCGCCAATCGGGCCGACATCGAGATCAATTCCGGCAAGAGCCCAGCTGCCTTCGATCCCCACAGTTCTTCCATCAGCGCGCCATCGACTGCCGCCATGGCAGGCCGCAAGACCAACTTCAAGAACTGTATCCACGTCCTTGAACGCAGGCTCGAAGAGCTCCTTCTGCTTCATCAGCAGGTGAAAGCCGTCGTCCAACGGGTCTTCCGTGCCATCGTTGCTCGACACCAGCGAATCCGACCCAATCGCTCCTACCCCCGAAAATCCATGCGGCCCGAAACCAAGTGGCGTCCGAGCAAGGAAAAGAAGCGGGATCAAAAAGCCGCCACCTCTGCGGTGCCCACCTAACTGCTGCCCCGACGAATACCCAAAATCCTTAACCGAATGGCGTCGAGTCCCTAACCGAATGCCATTGGTCGCGCGGGGGGCGGTTGATGGTGACGCCGTTATCCATCAACTTTTGGCACAGCGCGTAAATGCCGGCAACCTCGAATGCGAGGTGGCCGAAATTGCGTCCACCCGTATAGTCCTCCGGATCCCAGTTGTAGGTGAGTTCGAGCGTTGGCGCGCGCACCGATTTTGCGACGTCGACATCGTCCCTTGCCGCCAGGTGCACATTGGTGAAGCGGCCCTTTTCACTTTCGCTGCGGCGCACTTCAGTGAGACCCAGGATAGCGAAGAATTTTAGCGACTCCTCAAGATTGGAAACGCGTACCATGGTGTGGAGATATCGCATGCCTGCCTCGTGTAATTGACGTTTGAGGTAGTCTAGCCAAAGTGGCGCGCTATCGCCAGCGCGAAAGAGCGGTTTATCGGACTCAAAAAAACCAGCCATCACGCGCCTTGCCAGTCCTGCCTGCGCCCTTGGCCACCCTGGGATCGATGTATCTGCTGAGCAGCGTGCGGGCTTTGTGGCGGAAGAGAGTGGGAGTCGAACCCACACAGGACTGTAAACAGCCCAAACCGGGTTTGAAGTCCGGCCGCCCCACCGGGAGCGATTCCCTTCCGTTGTTACTGCTACATCAACTGCCTTCCCTCACCCTCGACCCCTCTGCTTCGCTTCAAGTGTTCCCTTGTTCCGCTGGGGGAAGGGTGGGGATGAGGGAATGGTTTTTACATCACCACCAAACTCGATTGTAATTGTTCGGTTTCCATTGCGCACGATAATCGCAAGGCAAACTCATCATGCGAGACGCGCGCGGATCGCCGCTGCCGCATTTTTACCGTCGGCAATCGCGTCATCCAGCACGCCGCCGCAGCCGCTGCGCACCACGCCCACGGCAAAGATACCGGGCGCCGCGGTTTCGAGTGTGTCGTTGGCAACTACAAAACCATTGGCGTCGCGCTTGACTGTCTCGGGCAGAAAATCGGCATTAGGCTCAAGGCCGACGTAGGCGAACAAGCCCGCGGCGGCGATGTCTTCGCTGCGTCCGTCCGCGTGCTTGATGGAAATTTTTTCGACAGTCTGCCCGCCGCTCACCGCCGTGACTTCAGCGTTGAAAATTTTCACGATCTTGGGTTCGGCATTCACCGCCTGCTGAAAGTGTTCGCGCCCGCTGAATGTGCTGGCGCGATGCACGAGGCGTACTTCCTTGCAGTATTGCGCCAGCACCAGTGCCTCTTGCAATGCCGAGTCGCCGCCACCGGCCACGACGGCGGTTTCGTTCTGGTACATCGGGCCGTCGCAATCGGCGCATTGCGATACGCCGCGGCCTTCAAATTCCATTTCGCCGGGGATGCCCAGCCGCTTCAGCCGCGCGCCCGATGCGACCACGACCGCGCGCGCGGTATGCGCGCCGCCGTCGGTGACGACTTTGAAAGTTCCGCCCGCGGATTCAATGGCGTTTACCGGCTCGTTGATGCTGTTGACCCCGGCGTTGGCGGCGGCTTCCACCAGCAACGAGGCATATTCCGCGCCGCCGCCCGTACTACCCGCGGGCGCAGGGTCGAGTTCGTTGATGTTGATGATGAGGCCGCCAAAGAGTTGCGCTTCGATGGTGGCGACGCGCAGGCCTGCCTGCGCGAGATCGCCAGCGGCGGTCAGGCCGGCGACACCTTCGCCGATGACGATTACGTCGTAATTTGTTGCCATTGCTATTCCTTCTATCTGCGGTAGGGGTTGTTGGGACGGCGTTGTTGATTCGCCGGTTTGTTGGAAGAGGGCGGCAATTGCGCGGGGCGCGGTGCGGCGAGCAGCGGTTTTGTTGGAATCTCCGCCGCGCCAAGTATCGGCACAAAATCCTTGCGCATCTTACGCGTGTCGCCGATGCGCTGCGTGACGCCGATGGTGTCCATGAATTCGAGTATCTCGATGGCAAGCCCGCGGCCCACACCTGTCCAGTCGCGATACTGCGCGGCGGTGAAGATGCCCGTGGGCTGCGCCCGAGCGGTGGCTTGCGCGGTGGCGGCAAGTTTGGCGAGTGTCGCCTTGGTGTAGAAGCGCTCGCCCGCGACACGGTAAACTTCGCCGCTTTTTGTCTTGCGATACAAAAAATCCTTGACGATGGCGTCCTTCAATTTCAATTGCAGCGCGAGATCCTTCACCACCGGCGCGTTGTAGCCCGCGGTTTCGAGCGCGGGGCGAATGAGCTCCCACATTTTTTCATCTGCGGTGTTGGCGGTGGTGCTGTGCGCGGGCAGGCGCGCGGTGGAGCCGCTGACTTCGATCTTGCGCGCGTCGTTGAGCGCACGCAGTATCGTGCCGAACGCATCGGCGGGCATCTCGGGCGCAATCGCCTTGCGCAGCGTTTCGGTTTCCTCGCCGGCGGCTTGCGGCTGTGCCTTGTGAAACGCCTGCAAATGCGGCACCACGGCGTCACGTATCTGGTCGTGACGCGCGCGCGGGATGCCGATGCGCGCATCCTTGCCGATCTGCATGAGACCGGCTTGATCGTAGAGCCTGGCTGCGTGCTCCGTGGGCAGGTTAAACATCAACTCAAAATGCGTGAGGTTCACCGGCTGTTTGGAAACCTTGGCAAGTTCCGCCAATGTGGCCGCGGGCGTGGCTTGTTCCAGCGCGATGAGTTCGGCCGCACGCTCCGTGCGTGTGCGTTTCTGGCCAGAACCAATGGGGTCGAGCACCACGCCGCCGCCGATGGTGCGCGTGGCGGATTGGTCGCGCAAAATAAAACGGTCGCCGTGCAGCGCGCCCACTTGTTTGTCGAGTTTGAGTTCAACGATGCCGGATGCGCCGGGCGCGATGCTCTCGCCGCGGCGGATCGCTATGCGCGCGGTGACATCGGATGTTGCGAGATGCAGATGCACCGGCGTCCAGTGCTTCAACGGTTGCGTTTCGCTCGCGAGCACGCTCACGCGCGCGGCGATGCGCTGCGTCGGATGGTGTATCGCGGGTGCGAGCACCCAGTCGCCGCGGCTCACGGCTTCGAGATTCGCACCCGTGAGATTGAGCGCGCAACGTTGACCTGCGGCGGCGGCTTGCGCGGCCTTGCCCTGAATCTGGATGCCGCGCACACGGACTTCGTTGCCCGCTGGCGAGATCACCAGTTTGTCGCCAGGTACGACCTTGCCGTTAAACACCGTGCCGGTGACGACGGTGCCGCTGCCCGCCACTGAAAACGCGCGGTCAATCGCATAACGAAAATGCTGATCGGCGCTCGACTTTGCAGGCGCGGCAGCGGCTTCGCGCTTCAAACGCTCACGCAGATCGTTCATGCCAGCGCCGCTGACCGCCGACACCGGCAACATCGGCGCGCCCGCGAGTTGCGTGTTGGCAAGCAACGCGGTCACTTGCTCGGCGACTTGCTGCACGCGCGCTTCATCCACGCGGTCGATTTTCGTAATCACTGCCGCGCCGCGCTGGATGTGCAGCAGGTTGAGAATGTTCAGATGCTCAAGCGTCTGCGGCATCACGCCGTCGTCGGCGGCCACCACCAGCAACGCGTAGTCGATGCCGCAAACGCCCGCGAGCATGTTGCGCACGAAGCGCTCGTGGCCGGGCACATCGACAAAGCCGATCAGCTCGCCGTTGGGCAGCGGCAGATAGGCAAAGCCCAGATCAATCGAAATGCCGCGCGCCTTCTCTTCGGGCAGGCGATCGGTATCGACGCCGGTGAGGGTTTTCACCAACAGCGTCTTGCCGTGATCGATGTGGCCTGCGGTGGCGACTATCATGATTTGAAGTTCTTCACCGCAGAGGCGCAGAGACGCAGAGGTTTCGCGGAGAAGCGCGAAACTAAAGTATTCAATAAAAACATATACTTACAATCTCTATTCTGTTTGGAGTTCTCTGCGTGAACTATGCGCTTTTGCGCCTCTGCGGTGAAGCTGTCAGATTTTCAACTTGTTCAATTGCGCAATAAATTCATCTTCGTGATCCAGGCAGCGCAGATCAAGCACGAACGCGCCGTCCTTGATGTGCCCGATCACCGGCACCGGCAGCGCGCGGAACGCTTGCGACAGTTTATCGGCGAACGAGCCTTTGCTTTTGCCGATGGGCTTGATGGCGATGCCCGCGCTCGGCAGCGAATCGACGGGCAGCGAGCCGCTGCCGATTTGACTGCCGGTTTCAACAATAGAAGCTTCCGCTCTGCCCGCAAGCGCGGCCTCGATACGCGGCAGCACGCGCTCGCATTGCACGCGGATGTCCGCGCGCGTGCGTGTGAGCAGGCGTATGGTGGTGACTTCCTCGCGCAGCTTGTCCGGGTTGGTGTAGAGGCGCAGCAGCGCGTCGAGTGCGGCGAGCGTCATCTTGTCCACGCGCAGCGCGCGCTTCATCGGATTTTTGCGGATGCGCGCGATCAACTCTTTCTTGCCGACGAGCAAACCGGCTTGCGGGCCGCCCAACAGTTTGTCGCCGCTGAAGGTTACCAGATCAGCGCCGTTGGCGAGCGCCTCGCGCGGCGTGGGTTCGTGCGGCAGGCCGTAATCTTCGAGATTGACCAGCATGCCGCTGCCCAGATCGACGATGTACGGAATGTTGTGTTCGTGCGCAAGTGCCGCGAGTTCCACCTCAGGCGCCGCCGCGGTGAAGCCCTGCACGGCGTAGTTGCTGGTGTGCACCTTCATGATTGCGGCGGTGCGCGGGGTGATCGCCTCGGCGAAATCCTTCAGATGCGTGCGGTTGGTCGTGCCGACTTCGACCAGCTTCACACCCGCGCGCTTCATGATGTCGGGGATGCGAAACGCGCCGCCGATTTCGATCAACTCGCCGCGCGAGACGATCACCTCTTTTTTTGCGCCCAGCGTATTGAGCGCCAGATAAACCGCCGCGGCGTTGTTGTTGACCACCACCGCGCCGTCGCCGCCCGCGAGCTTGGTGATCCATTTTTCCACGTGTGTGTCGCGCTCACCGCGCGCGCCGCCGCCGAGATCGAATTCCAGATTCACCGGGCGCGTCATCGCGGTCATCACCGCGTCGGCCACCGATTGCGGCATCAGCGCGCGGCCCAGGTTGGTGTGCAGCACGGTGCCCGTCAGATTAAAAACCGGACGCAGCGAGGGTTGGGTTTGTTTTGTCAGCGCGGCGCCGCAGGATTCAACAAATTGCGTTTCGTCGAACTCAAATGCGGCGGCGTTTTGCGCGAGTTTCTCGCGCCGAGCCTGCAACAGATCACGAATGGTTTCAGTGGTGAGCGCGCGGCCGTAGCGCTCGATGAGTGGCGCTACCGCGTTGCTGGTCAGCAGCCGGTCTACCGAGGGCAGCGCGCGACGCGCGGCTGGCGCCTGGGTCAACACGATGGCCCCGCAGTGCACTGTGGCTCGCGTAAGCGCGACGTGTTCATGGCCGTAAGTTGGAATGTATCATTCGGGAGGAGCGGTAATTTTAGCGCAAACGCGAATGTGCGTGCTATTCTCGAATTTCCGTTTTACAGAGCTTTGGAGTAGACATGACCGCCCGTTCCCCAAACCAAGAACCTGCCTACGATGTCGTGTGGCCGCTAGGCAAACCCGCGTACGCCACGCGCGCGCCCGTCGAGCGCGTCGCCGATCTCAGCAATAAAGTTATCGGCGAAACCTGGGATTATCTGTTTCGCGGCGAAGAGTGGTTCCCGATTTTGCGCGAGGAACTTTCTAAGCGTTATCCGGGCATCAAGTTCGTCACCTACGACACTTTCGGCAATCTGCACGGGCCGAATCAGCGCACGCTGGTGGCCAAGGTGCCCGATCTGCTTAAGCAGTACAAGGTCGATGCGGTCATCTCCGGCATAGGCGCCTGAGGCGCGTGCACGCCCGCCGTGTTGCGGGCGAGTGCGGCGGTGGAACGCTGCGGCGTGCCGTCGGTGTCGGTGATCTCTTCCGGGTTTCTCAGGCAGGCGGCGGTGGTGGCCAAGGGTTTGGGTTTGCCCGACATGGCGATCGCCGAATTCCCCGGCGTGCCGATGACGCAGAGCAAGGAGGAGTTGCGCCGCCAGGTTGTCGATCATTTACTGCCGCGTGTCATCGCCGGGCTGTCGAAGCCGCTGGCATCAAGCGTACCGCAGCGCGAGGCGGAATTGCCGCAACCGCGCGATGTGGTTTTCAGCGGTACGCTCGATGAGATCAACGATTATTTTCACGATCAAAACTGGTCCGACGGCATGCCGGTGGTGCCGCCGACACTCGAACGCATCGAAAAGTTTTTGCAATTCACGCGGCGCGATCCCAATGAAGTGATCGGCGTGTGTCCGCCCGCGAATCGCGAGGCGACGGTGTGGAACGTCGCGGTCAATGGCGTGATGGCCGGCTGCCGCGCGGAATACATGCCGATATTGCTGGCGGTGGTGGAAGCGATTTGCACCGTCGAATACAAGGTGGAGGATGCCGGTTCGACACCGGGCTGGGAGTCGCTGATCACCTTGAGCGGCCCCATCATCAAGGAACTGGGATTTAATTCCGGACAGGGCGTAATGCGCGTGGGCCGCCAGCCCAACACCAGCATCGGTCGATTTTTGCGAATGTTCATCCGCAATGTCGCGGGCTTCACGCACGGGCCCGAGGGCGCCGACAAGGGCAGCATCGGCCAGAGTTTTCTGGTGGTGCTTGCCGAGAACGAAGACGCGGTGGCCGAGATTGGCTGGCAGCCGTATAGCGTCGATCGCGGCTTCAAGGCGGGCGACAATATTGTCACGGTGCAAAGCGTGGTGGCGATCAGCGCGCCGGCGTATTCACAGAGCGAGCGCGCGGAAGAACACGCCGCACTGCTTGCAGACGTGATCGGCGAGCGCGCCTGCGGCTACTGGACGGCGATCGGCATGTGCTACGCCAACTGGCATCCGCTGATCGTGCTGGGGCCGTCGATTGCGAAGGTGTTCGCCGAGAACGGCTGGAGCAAGGACGACATAAGCAAATATTTTTGCGATCACGTGAAGATCAAGGCGTCCACCGCCGAGCGGTACGCCTACGGCACGGGCCTCACCGGGTTTCGTATCGCCAATGCGGTGAAGGAGGGCTTGCTGCCGAAGACGCATCACGAGTCCGATGATCCCGACCGCTTGGTGCCGGTATTTCAAAAACCCGAATGGATGAGCATCGTGGTGGCGGGTGATGCGGGCCGCAATCAATCGCGCGGTTACGTGTGCAACCACGTGCAGGGCGTGCCCACCAGCCGCAAGATTGTGTTGCCGGCGAATTGGAATGAATTGTTAAAACAAGCGCGTGCAAGAACGTAGTACGCATTGCGCCATTTGTGTGTCCAAGGAAATCAAGATGCGTAATTTGAATCGATCGATTTGCGCTGCTGTGTTGCTGGCGAGCGGCAGTGTCGCGAATGCGCAAACGTACCCGAATCGCCCGATTCGTTTTATCGTGCCGTACGTGGCCGGCGGCGCGGGCGACATTTTCGCGCGCGTGATCGGCGCGAAACTCGGCGAGGCATTCAGCCAGCAAGTGGTGATCGACAATCGTCCCGGTGCGAATGGCATCATCGGCACCGACATGGTGGCGAAGGCTGCGCCTGATGGCCATACGCTGGTGATGGCGAACAGCGCGCCGTTTGTCTTAAACCCGAGTCTGTACGCAAAGCTGCCGTACGACGCGGTGAAGGATTTCGCGCCCGTGTCGCAGGGCACGTACTACGCTTATTTTCTGATTGTGCATCCGTCGGTGCCGGCAAAGAACCTGAAGGAGTTGATCGCGCTGGCGAAGGCGAAGCCGATGAGTTACGGCTCTACGGGCGCCGGCGGCGCGAATCATCTGGCGGGTGAATTCCTTGCGCTGATGGGTGGCGTGAAGTTGAATCATGTGCCGTACAAGGGTGCCGCCGCCGCGCTGATCGACGTGCTTGCGGGGCAAATACCGATGATGTTCGATACGCCGATTACATCGTTGCCGCATTTGAAAGCGGGCAAGGTGCGCGCGCTTGGCTTCTCGGGCAAGCGGCGTGTGACGCAATGGCCCGACACCGCGACGATGGAGGAACTCGGCTTCAAGGGTTTTGAAGTCAGTTCGTGGCAGGGGGTGATCACCACCGCGGGCACGCCGAAGGCTGCCGTGGATCGTTTGCATCTGGAGACAACGAAAGCGCTGAAGATGCCCGATGTGATTGACCGTCTTGCGACGCAAGGCGGCAACGAGTTGATCGGCAGCACGCCGGATCAGTACGCGAAACTGATCCGCGATGAGATTGCGAAGTACGCGAAGATCATCAAGGAGGCCGGCATCAAGATCGAGTAGTGGTGCGCGGCGCCAACAAAAAAGCCGCGCCAGCGTTGATGTGGCTGGCGCGGATTCTTATAAAAACATCAATAAAAACAAATACTTATGTAATTACTCCCAGAGCCGTTCCGGCAGCGGCAGACCGGCGAGGTCTTCCGGCTTCAGACGTCCGTTTGGCTCGATGTTGAAACGCTCGAGCACGGCGGTTAGCTGCCGCACGTGTTGCGCCGAGTGCCAGGTCGAGCGCTCAAAAAGTTGCTTCAGCGGTTGCGTGCCGTAATACGTTTTGACTTGATTGCCGCACGACTTGTCGGCAAGCGCATCCCACCACTTTTGTATGCGCCCGATGACGGCTTCGCCATAGGCGGCGATTTCGTCACCGTTCATGAACTTGCCTTCCTCGGGCGGCACGTTGGCGAGTTGTATCGCGTATTCCTTGCCGCCGACGGCGGCTTCAAGAAACGCATCGCCGATGCGAAACACGTGATGCGCGAGCAAACGTATCGAACGATCGCGATTGTCGATGACGCGCGTGGTGATTTTATCCGGCGGCAATTGCCGCACGAAACGTTGCGCCGCGCGCAGCACGCCGGTCCAGCGTTTGATGAGTTCTTCGGGCGGCAGCGGCGTGTGGCCGGTGCCTTGCAGGCCAACGAACTCGGCCACGTCCTCGAGATTTTGTCCGAACACGTAAGCATCGCCGCGCGCCACCACGGGCACGTTGCGTATGCCATAGGACAACAGTTTTTCACGGCCGCCAGCGTCGTTCAGAACGTCAATGGCGATGAAGTCGATATTTTTTTTCGAAAGAAACTCTTTCGTTTTGAGGCAGGAACTTCACCCCGGTTGGGTGAACAGCAGGAATTTGTCGGCGACGGTGTTCATGGTTGTGTTCCTTTGGTTAAGGGAAAGTGCATCTCTATATTTCCACTTTGCGATTCCCTCGCCCGCCTTGGGGCGGGAGAGGGCTAGGGTGAGGGTAGGGGAAGCGCTTTGTTCCCCTCACCCCCGCCCTCTCCCCGCAAGCGGGGCGAGGGAGCCGGGTCGTGGAGCCGTTTCAATAAGCATGGTGCAAGCCTATGCAGGCTACTCCGCGTGCGGAAAGCACGTCAAGTTCGTTTTTAATCTACTGACAGGATTTTTCGCGCAACTGGATGGCCTCTGCGCCGTGGCTCGATTGCGTGGCGGCTTCGATTATGCCGCCGCCCAGGCACACTTTGCTCTCATAAATCACCACGGATTGCCCCGGCGTCACCGCCCACTGCGGCTCGGCGAATTCAAGGCCGCAACTTTCGCGCGTGACGGAGGTGAGCGTGCACGGCGCATCGGGCTGGCGGTAGCGCGTTTTCGCGTTGTAGGTCCAGTTGCAATGGGGTGCTACGCCGCTCACCCAGTTAAGCCGCACGGCCGTGACGCGGTCGTCGAACAGCGACGGGTGCTCGCGCCCCTGCACCACGATGAGCCGGTTATACGTCATGTCTTTTTCGGCGACATACCATGCGTCGCCATCGCCGCCACTCTGGCCGCCGATGCCCAAGCCTTGGCGTTGCCCAAGCGTGTAGAACATCAGCCCGTTGTGGCGGCCGATTTTTTTGCCCTCGGGCGTGACGATGTCGCCGGGGTTGGCCGGCACGTAGCGGTTGAGAAATTCACGAAACGGCCGCTCGCCGATGAAGCAGATGCCTGTCGAGTCTTTTTTGTCGTGCACCGCGAGGCCTTCGCGCCTGGCGATTTCGCGCACTTCGCGCTTGTAGATGCCGCCCAGCGGAAACATCGATTTCGACAACTGCGATTGATTCAGGCGATAAAGAAAATAGCTCTGATCCTTGGTGCCGTCCTCGGCCTTCAACAACTGATACGCGCCGTCAATCTCGCGTACATTCGCATAGTGCCCGGTGGCGATGGCGTCGGCGCCGAGCGTGATGGCGTGATCGAGAAACGCCTTGAATTTGATTTCGGCGTTGCACAGCACGTCGGGGTTGGGCGTGCGGCCCGCCTTGTATTCGGCGAGAAATTCGCTGAACACGCGATCCTTGTATTCAGCCGAGAAATTCACGCTCTCGATGTCGATGCCGATCTTATCGGCGACGGAAACCGCATCGATGAGATCCTGACGCGACGAGCAGTATACCTCGGTGTCGTCGTCTTCCCAGTTTTTCATGAACAAGCCGGTGACCTTGTAGCCCTGTTGCTTTAACAACAGCGCGGCCACGGACGAATCGACGCCGCCGGACATGCCGACGATCACGTGTTTGTTTTTTGCAGCGGTGCTCATGGCGCTATTTTACTCCGCATGGCGCGCGGCCAATAAAAAAGGCAGGGCTTGCGCCCTGCCTTTTATTGCGGAAATGCGGGAATTACTTCTTGCCGCCTTTTTTGTCGCCGCCTTTGTCTTCGGCTTTCTTGTCGCCGGATTTCTCCTTGCCGTCGGTTTTTTGCTCGGCGGATTTTTCCTTGCCATCGGTTTTCTTGGCGTCGCCTTTACCCTTGCCTTCGGCTTTCTTTTCGTCGGCTTTCGCTTTGCCGTCGGTCTTCTTGGCATCGCCCTTGCCCTTGCCTTCGGATTTCTTGGCGTCAGCCTTGGCTTCGGCTTTCGGAGCGTCGGCTTTGGGGGCGTCTTTCTTGTCCTGCGCGATGGCGGAGGTCATGGTGGCAGCGGCGAAAATCGCGGCCAGCAGGGTGGAGAACATCTTGTTCATCTGGTTTCCTCTTCGGTGTGTTGGTTGATTTGAACTGCGTTCAACTTCGGCTGACCACGGTAATGGGTCATAGCGAGTAACGGTCGATGATGAAACGCGTTGACGTTACTGTGCAATATGTGGAATCGCGTGGTTTGTAAAATAGTTAATAAAAACAAATAGTTACGTAGATTCTCTCCATGCGCCCGAGGACAGGTTATCCACCGTCCACGCTCCGACCGAATAGCGAATTAGCCGCAGCGTCGGATAACCCACGGCGGCGGTCATGCGGCGCACCTGGCGATTGCGCCCTTCGCGTATCGTCAACTTGAGCCACGCGGTGGGGATGTTCTTGCGAAAGCGCACCGGCGGCACACGCGGCCACAGCCAGGGCGGTGTTTCAACGGCGTCGGCTTGCGCGGGCAGCGTGACGCCGTCGTTCAACATCACGCCGCGCCGCAGGCTCGCCAGCGCTTGCGCATCCGGCGCGCCTTCGATCTCCACAAAGTAGGTCTTCGCCATCTTGTGGCGCGGGTCGGTGATGCGATGCTGCAGATCGCCATCGGCGGTGAGCACGACCAGGCCTTCGCTATCGGCGTCGAGCCGGCCAGCCGCATGAATATCGGGCTGCGGCAAAAAATCCTTCAGCGTCATACGCCCCGCAACCGCGCGGAACTGGCACAGCACGTTATACGGCTTGTTAAAAAGAATGGTTCGTCAGTAGAATCTGTGGGCGAGCTTTGGTTCGGGTAGTTTGCCAAGTACATGATATAGCGAGAGTTCTGCCACTCTGAACGTTCGGAATCCGTAAGATTTTCTCATAGTGACTTTTGCTTTGTTGTTAAGACCCTCAATTA
>CAMDLH010000186.1 GCA_945901405.1 Bordetella parapertussis
TCATCCCAGGTTACCCACCGGGGTGCTCGCCTCCCGCCTGAAAGAGGCGGCGGGCCGCACCCCCGTGGATAACCTTTTGGCCGAGGTGACTCCCCCAAAAACCCGAAAAACCACCCACAAATACCCGTCACGAAGCAAAAATAAAAACACGTTACACCAAGACCGAAGGCAAGGTCGTGATGCTGCGTCATCACAAGGACGAGGCCTTCGGCTCGGTGTGCGTGTTCTTCGACCGCGAGGCGCGGCGTTGCACGGTATACGAAGGGCGACCGCATCCCTGCCGCACCTACCCCTACGGCGCGAAATGCGGCTACTTCGAGTTCTTAAAATTCGAGCGCGAGCACCAGGACGACCAGGACTTCATCGCGGAAACCAAATAGTGCAAATAGTTTCCGCAATCCTCACTTCTCGATGACGTGTATGCGCGTCGCGATCGCCGGCGAGCCGGGCGCATGCACGAGTCTCGGCACGCACGCATGGGTCCACGCTTCCATCTCCGGGTAAATTCGCGCGACTTCGGTCATGCCGGCATTGCGCGCATCGAGCGAGAGAAACTCATACATCACGCCGTGTTTGTTCCAGCCCACGGTAGAAACCATTTTACGCATGCCCAGGCAGCCGGGCAGCTTCGATAAGGCGTGCATGCGCCAGTCGGCGTACCACGCCAGCAACTCTTCCTCGATTTCCGGCGTCGGGCCGTTAAAACTGCCGAGCTGTATGCACGGCGCGGGCCGACGGCGCCCTTCGCGCTGGCCGCATGCGGGGCCATGCACGCGCGCCTCTTCGGTCATGATGGCCACGCGCACGCCGGTGCGCATGGCGAGCATTTTCTTGTCCATGTCCGACTGTTGCGCCGCGAAACGATTCACCGCGCCACGCACGAACGACGCCGAGTCGCGCGAGAACACATGCGTACTTTCGCCGCCGAACAACAAAATGTAATCGTTGCCGTCGGGCACCGACTTATCGGTGGTGGGAACCACGTGCTTCGGCGTCGGCTTTTTCTCCACCGCGTAATGCGCCGCCCACAACACGCCGGGGTTCGCCAACACTTTCGGCATGTACGTGCCGTGCAACCACGCGAGATAGCCGTCGCGATCCCCGCCCGGCAGGTTGTACCAGTTGATCCAGATTGAATTGTCCAATGTAACTCCCTGATGTTTAGCGCAGCCTGATGAGTCGATGAAGTGTTCGGCAAAATAGTAGCATCCGGCGCAATCGCGCCGCAACCGAGTCGCGCATATAATCGGGCTCATGCGCACCCTCGACACACTCAATTACGAAAACAGCTACGCCAAGCTGCCGCCCACGTTCCACCGCAGAGTCGAACCGACTCCGCTCGCCGCGCCCTATCTGGTGAGCTTCAACAGCAATGCCGCGCGCCTGCTCGATCTGGATGACGATGCCGCGCGCAGCGAGCGTTTTATCGCCACCATCGCCGGTAACGTTGTGCCCGACGGCGCGGCACCGCTGGCGATGCTCTATGCGGGGCATCAATTCGGCTCTTACGTGCCGCAACTTGGCGACGGTCGCGCGATCCTGCTGGGTGAAATCCGCAACGAACGGCGCGAACGCTGGACGCTGCAATTGAAAGGCGCGGGCGAGACGCCGTTCTCGCGCGGCGCCGATGGACGCGCGGTGCTGCGTTCGAGCATCCGTGAGTATCTGTGTTCGGAAGCGATGCACGGCCTGGGCATTCCGACCACGCGCGCGCTCGCCATCGCCGGCGCGGACGAGGCGGTGTACCGCGAAACGCCAGAAACCGCCGCCGTGCTGCTGCGTCTCGCGCCATCACACGTACGCTTCGGCTCGTTCGAGGTGTTCTACTATCGGCGCGAGCATCACTATATCAAGCAACTCGCGGATTACGTGATCGCGGAGCATTTTCCGCAATTCGATGGCGCGGCGGACAAATACGAAAAATTCCTCATCGAAGTCATCGAACGCACCGCGCGCCTGATCGCGCAGTGGCAAGCCGTGGGGTTTTGTCACGGCGTGATGAACACCGACAATATGTCGATACTGGGCCTAACGCTCGACTACGGCCCGTTCGGTTTTCTCGATGGTTTTGACTTCAGCCACATCTGCAATCACTCCGACACGCAAGGTCGTTACTCATACGAAAATCAGCCGCAAATCGGTTTGTGGAACTGCAAATGCCTGGCGCAAGCTTTGACGCCGCTGATCGAAGTCGATGCCTGCAACGCGGCGCTTGCGCGTTATGAGCAGGCCTACGTCATCGAGTACACCACGCGCATGCACGCGAAACTCGGCCTCGCGCAGGCGCTGGACGAGGACGGCGAACTGATCGTCGATCTGATGAACCTGCTCGCCGAACATCGCACCGACTACACGATATTTTTTCGCACGCTGAGTACCGGCACTGAAGCCGCGCGCGATCTCATGGTCAATCGCGAGGCATTCGATGCGTGGGCCGCGCGTTACCGGGCGCGGCTCGCCAAGGAATCCGGCAACGCAGACGAACGCCGCGCGCTGATGCGGCGAACCAACCCCAAATTTGTGCTGCGCAATCATCTGGCGCAGATCGCCATCGAGCGCGCAAGCCAGCACAAGGATTATTCGGAAATAGACCGGTTGCTCACGCTTTTGCAGCGCCCATTCGACGAACAGCCGGAAATGGAATCGTACGCCGCGCCGCCGCCCGATTGGGCATCGCAACTTGAAGTGAGTTGTTCCTCGTAATTCACGGCAACATCATGCAAAGCAAAACAGTGCAGTGCCTGAACCCGCGCGGCTTTCACCGCATGCGCTACACCGATTGGGGCGACGCCGCCAATCCGCGCATCGTAATTTGCGTGCACGGTCTCACGCGCAATTGCCGTGATTTCGACACGCTGGCCGAGGCGCTGCAAAACGACTTTCGCGTGGTGTGCCCCGATGTCGCAGGGCGCGGGCAAAGCGGGTGGCTGCCGGCAAAAGAGCATTACACCCAGCATCAATACATGGCCGACATGACGGTGCTGCTGGCGCAATTGGCGGCCGATGGCGAAAAAGAAATTTTGTGGGTTGGCACCTCGATGGGCGGCATCCTCGGCATGCTGCTCGCCAGTCTGCCCGGCACGCCGCTTAAAAAACTCGTCATCAACGATGTCGGCGCGCTGATTCCGAAAGCGGCCATTGAGCGCATCGGTCAATACGTCGGCACCGATCCGCGCTTCGCGTCGCAGAAGGACGTGGAGAAATTCATTCGCACCGTGTCGGCACCCTTCGGCCCGCTCACCGATGCACAGTGGGCGCATCTCACATTGCACAATGCCAAACAGCACGCGAATGGAGATTGGGGCTTAAATTACGATCCGGGCATAGCGCAGGTATTCAAGCAAGCCGTCACCGATATCGACCTGTGGCCGCAGTTCGACGCCATCTGTTGCAACACGCTGATGCTGCGCGGCACGCAATCCGATCTGCTGTTAAAAGATACCGCGCTGGCGATGACCCAGCGCGGCCCACGGCCTCAACTTGTGGAATTTAACGGCGTAGGACACGCGCCAATGCTGATGGCGAATGATCAAGTCAAGGTTGTTCGAGATTTTTTACGGAGCTAAAGCAAAATGGTAACGATCTACGGCATCCGCAACTGAAGCACGATGAAAAAAGCCTTCGCGTGGCTCGAAGGCAAAGGCATCGAATACACGTTTTACGATTACAAAAAACTCGGCGTCCCGGTAGAGCAACTCAAGGCCTGGATCAAGCAGGCCGGCTGGGAGGCAGTAATCAATACGCGCGGCACGACTTTCCGGCATTTACCGGCGTCGCGCCAGCAAGATTTGAATGCCACAAAAGCTGTCGCGTTATTGGAGGAGTTTCCAAGCGCGATCAAGCGCCCCGTGCTGGAGCATGGCAAGTCCTTGCTGATCGGTTTTGAAGCAACCGAATACGCGAAGGTATTATCTTAAAATTCGCTGATCAAGGCCGATTTCCAGCAATTGAGCCTAAGTCAATACCTGTCCCGAGCACATTCTATTCATGCCGCGTCCGCCAGATATTCGTCGACACACCCATTCTCAGTGACAGTCTCCAGGCGCACTTGAAAACCCCATAGACGCTCCAAGTGCTTGAGCACCTCGTTTGATTCAGCTTCGGCCAACCGGCGGCCGCGCTGCATTTGATGCACCAGTACCAGGGAGCGATCTCCTTCCTTGTCGTAACGCGCAACCTGAATATCGGGCACCTGAGTGTCGCGCTTGTGCTGTGCCGACAGCAGTTGGCGCACGCGCCTATAGCCGGCGTCGTCGTGGATGCTGTCGATTTCAAGCACGGACTGCTGCTCGTGATCAGCCACCGCAAACAAATGAAACTCGCGTATGAGTTTGGGCGACAGGTACTGTGCGATAAAGGATTCATCCTTGAAGTTTCTCATCGCAAAATCCAGCACCTTCAGCCAATCGGCGCCCGCAATGTCGGGAAACCAGCGCCGGTCTTCCGCCGCGGGTTTCTCGCAGATACGGCGCAGATCCTGCATCATTGCAAATCCGAGGGCGTAGGGATTGATGCCGCCGTATCCAGCCTGGTCGAAACCGCGCTGGCCCACCACATTGGTGTGGCTTTGCAGGAATTCGATCATGAAGCTGTCGTTGACAAGGCCCTTGTCGTAGAGACGATTGATCAGCGTGTAATGCCAGAAGGTCGCCCAGCCTTCGTTCATCACCTTGGTCTGCGCTTGGGGGTAAAAATACTGCGCGAGCTTGCGCACGATGCGTACGATCTCGCGCTGCCAGGGTTCGAGCCGCGGCGAGAATTTTTCGATGAACCACAGAATGTTTTCCTCGCTCTCGGCGGGAAACGACGATTTTTCGCCGAGCTGGGCCGGCTCGTGCGCGCCAGGCACGGTGCGCCACAGGTCGTTGTACTGTCGGCGCGCGTGTTCGTGGCGCTCCATGCCACGCACTTTCTCGGCCTTGGCAGAGAGCGGCGCCGGACGCGAGTAGCGATGCACACCGTGGTTCATCAGCGCATGGCAGGAGTCGAGCATTTCTTCCACGGCGGTGATGCCATGACGCTCCTCGCAATCCATGACGTAGCGTCGTGCAAAAACCAGATAATCGAGTATGGCATCGGACTGCGTCCATTGGCGAAACAGGAAGTTGCCCTTGAAAAACGAGTTGTGGCCGAAACTTGCATGAGCTATCACCAGCGCCTGCATCATCATCGAATTCTCTTCCATCAGGTAGGCGATGCACGGATTGGAATTGATGACGATTTCGTAGGCGAGTCCCTGCTGCCCCTTGCGGTACGCCTGCTCGTTGGCGATAAATTCCTTGCCGTACGACCAATGGTGGTAACCGATGGGCAAGCCGGTCGAAGCATAGGCGTCAAGCATCTGCTCCGAGGTGATGATTTCAATCTGGTTCGGATAGGTATCGAGGCCGAATTCCGCGGCGCACTTGCCGATTTCGATTTCGTATCGCTCGATCAGATCGAATGTCCAGTCGGAGCCGGTTGAAATAGCAGTCATGCGTGCTCCTTTTTGAACAGATCACGAAACACCGGATAGATTTCCGCGCGCGCACTTACGCGCCGCGTGGCGAAATTCCCACTCTTGACCGCCTCGTAGCTCGCCCACAAACTACTCGCATGTAATGCGCCCGCGTCGCACACCTCGATGTAAGCGAAGTAGCGCAGCAGCGGTAACAGACTCTGCTCGACAAAACGCGCACTCTTGCCGGCATCAGCGCCAAATGCATCGCCGTCGGAAGCCTGCGCCATGTAAAGGTTCCAGCCACCGCCGGCGTAGCGCTCGCCCGCAATACGCTGCGCGAGTTCGAGCGCGGTGAGCACCACGGTGCCGCCACTTTTCGTGCCGTGGAAAAACTCCTTTTCATCCACTTCCTCTGGCTCGTCGGTGTGGCGGATAAATACCAGTTCGACCTGCTCGTACTTGCGCGAAAGGAACAGATACAGCATGGTGAAAAAGCGCTTGGCGAGATCCTTGCGATTCTCGTCCATCGAGGCCGACACATCCATTAGGCAAAACATCACCGCGCGTGCAATCGGCGCGGAAACGGCGACGCGGTTGCGAAAACGCAAGTCGAGTTCGTCTAGATACGGCACGCGCGCCAGCCGTTGTTCAATTTTGACGATTTCCGATTCCAGCGACGCGATGTCATCGGCGGACCGGTCTTCGTTGCGCGCGTGTTGCAGGCGCTCGCGCGCCTCGCGCAACTGTTCACGAATCGCGGCCGACAGTGCGATGCGCCGGCCGAGCGAAATCTTCAGGGTACGCAGCACAGATAAATTGCACTGCGCACCCCGCGTGACGAATCCTGCATTGATCCATTTCTTTTGCATCGCTTTCCCCAGCGCGTTGCGCAACAAGCTCGGCAGCTCCAGGTCTTCGAAGAACAAGTCGAGAAATTCCTCGCGCGACAGGCTGAAAACGAAGTCGTCAACACTCTCACCTGAACCGGGCTCCCTGCCCGCGCCACCGGCTCCACGATCAGGCCGCGGGATGGTGTCGCCCTTGATGAACTCGCGATTGCCCGGATGCACCGTCTCGCGGTCGCCGCCGCGCCCGTGGCGAAAATGCGGCTCGGCGATATCCTTGGCAGGAATACGCACGTTGCCGCCCTTGTCCATGTCGGTGATGGAACGCTCGCCCACCAGATCCTTGACCGATTTGCGCAACTGCTCCTTGTATCGCCGCAGAAAGCGTTCGCGATTGGCCGCACTCTTGTTGTTGCCGTTCAGGCGGCGGTCTATGAGCTGGAACATGGCGGTCTTGATATCTGCTGGCGAACGCCATGCGGGTCAGGACGATTTGCGTACGCGTAAATACCACTCCGAGAGCAGCCGCACCTGCTTTTCGGTGTAGCCCTTCTCAACCATGCGCGAGACAAAATTCTGGTGCTTGCGGCTGTCCTCGGCCGAGGCCTTGGCGTTAAACGAAATCACAGGCAGCAGATCCTCGGTATTGGAGAACATCTTTTTCTCAATCACCTCGCGCAGCTTTTCATAGCTGTTCCACGCCGGATTGCAGCCGCCATGATTGGCGCGCGCACGCAGTACAAAGTTTACAATTTCGTTGCGGTAGTCTTTGGGATTGGCGATCCCAGCGGGCTTCTCGATCTTTTCGAGCTCGACATTCAAAGCCGCGCGATCGAAACATTCGCCGGTTTCGGGATCGCGGAAATCCTCATCCTGAATCCAGCAATCAGCATAAGTCACGTAGCGGTCGAAAATGTTCTGCCCGTATTCGGCATACGATTCGAGATACGCGGTCTGAATTTCCTTGCCGATGAATTCGGCATAACGTGGCGCGAGCCAGCCCTTGATGAAATCCAGGTAGCGGCGCTGCGTTTCCTCGGGCAAATCTTCGCGCGCAATGCGCTGCTCCAGCACGTACATGAGGTGCACCGGATTGGCCGCCACTTCCCCGTGATCGTAGTTGAAGACCGAAGACAGTATCTTGTAGGCGAAGCGGGTCGAGACTCCATTCATGCCCTCGTCGGCGGCAGCATAGTCGCGATACTCCTGGTAGGACTTGGCCTTGGGATCCTGATCCTTCAGGCTTTCGCCATCGTATACCCGCATCTTGGAATAGATGCTGGAATTTTCCGGCGTTTTCAGACGCGACAGCACCGAGAACTGCGCCATCATCTCCAGCGTGCCCGGAGCACAGGGCGCTTTGAGCAGCGAACTGTTGGCCAGCAGCTTGCCGTATATCTTGACCTCTTCAGTGAGTTGCAGACAATACGGCACCTTGACGATGTAAATCCGGTCGAGGAATGCCTCGTTGTGCTTGTTGTTGCGAAAGGTCTGCCACTCCGATTCATTCGAGTGCGCGAGGATAAGACCGTTGAACGGGATCGCCGAAATGCCTTCGGTACCTTTGAAGTTGCCTTCTTGGGTGGCAGTGAGCAGGGGATGCAGCATCTTGATCGGCGCCTTGAACATTTCGACAAACTCAAGCAAGCCCTGATTGGCAAGGCAAAGTCCGCCGGAATAGCTGTAGGCGTCCGCATCGTTCTGCGAGTACTGGTCAAGCTTTCGAATGTCGACCTTGCCCACCAGCGAACTGATGTCCTGATTGTTCTCGTCGCCCGGCTCGGTCTTGGAAATCGCGATCTGCCTTAGCACCGATGGCTGGATGCGTGCCACGCGAAAGCGCGTGATGTCGCCGCCGAACTCGATGAGCCGCTTGATCGCCCACGGCGACATAATTCCACTGAGATAGCGCTGCGGGATGCCGTAGTCCGACTCCAGCACTGCGCTGTATTGATCGGGCGCGAACAAACCCAGCGGCGATTCGTTCACCGGCGAGCCTTTGAGCGCATAGATGGGCTTCACCTCCATCAATTGCTTGAGCCGTTCCGCGATCGAGGATTTGCCGCCGCCAACCGGGCCAAGCAGATAGAGCACCTGCTTTCTTTCCTCAAGCCCCTGCGCCGCGTGCTTGAAAAACGCGACGATCTGCGCGATTACGTCCTCCATGCCGTAGAACTCGGCAAACGCCGGATACCGCTTGATCACTCGGTTGGAGAAGATTCGCGACAGGCGAGGATCATTGCGAGTCTCTATCGTCTCCGGCGTTCCAATCGCGGCCAGCATGCGCTCGGCGGAACTGGCATAAGCGCCGTGATCGCGCTTGCACAAATCGAGGTAGTCCTCGATCGACATCTCCTCGTCCTGCGACTTGGTATACCGCGTCACGTAGCTTTCGAACAAGTCGATCATGGCGTTTTCTCCTGTAATTTCAGAATCACCCAGTCAGAACCCCAGCTTCCATATCAACAATTCCTCCTGGTACAAAACCATAATAGGCAGGTCAATCTGTTTTTTCAGTTCTATAGCGCACATATAGAATGATCTGCACTTTTTTTATAATATAAATCAATAACTTACACATTTTTAGCAATAACTTCTGCAAAGCGTAAGAATCCGTGACACCTTGGCCTATTTTTTGTGCGGACACGTCCGAGTTAAATTGATGGACGCAAAACACTGCACGTGCAGGTCTCCCGCTTCCAGCGCGGACGGGTAGATTTCAAGGGCCAGAGGATTCATGTTCTATGCTCCTTTTCCTGTTTTCCTGTTATCGATGATGCCAAGGTAGCACTGGCACCACGGTGTCAATGGAAAAGACAGCGCGTCAAACCTGGCGCAATTCAAGCGTTTGACGCGAGCATGTGTGCGGCTGCAGTGCTACCCCAGGTTGATATCATTTCGGGTTGTACTTGGTAAGGTCTGACTGATGTATTGCGCCAGTGGCGGCAGGATTTTTTGGCCAAGGCCAAGGAACCAGTCGTACGCGCAACACTGCACGCGGACAGACAGAATCGCTGCCCTGTGAACGCTAATTTGTCAGTGCGATATTCAGCGGCTAACGCAGTTCTTCAATCCTCACCCACACGCTGCGTTGATCGCTTGCGCTGCTGGTGGTGCGCCCCAGCAGCACCGACTGCTGGCCGCTGGCCGATTGCGAGACGCCGCCGATTTCCATCCACTCGCCGAGGCGGCCCGACACCGATGTCACCATGCGTTGTGTTTGCACCGTGCCCGAACCGCCGCGCGTGAAGCTTTCGCGTTGCGGGCTGATTTCCATGGTGACCATGTTACCGCTCACACGCGGCAACACAAAAAAACCGGTGTTGGCGTCGCGATACTGCGTGCTGTCCACCACCTGCTCCACCACCCGTCCGTTGACCACCGTGCGCCGCACTTCGCGTTGCGTCACGGGTGCTGATTGCCCAACCGCCACGAACGCCTCGCGGCCCTCCAGCGCCTGCACGGTTTGCGTGCCGCGTTCATTGCCCGCCGTGGTGGTATCGAACACGCGGCCCGTCACACGATCGTCCCCCTGTCGAATCACCACGCGCCCGCCCTCGCGCTCGCCGCTGCCGGGCACAACCACACGCGCATTGTCGTTGCCGATGCGACCGGAGATTTCGCCGCCGCGTTCGTTGCGCGTGGCTTGGGCGTCCTGCCGTACGCTGATCAAGAGCTTGCGCGGCATGCTATCCACGGTGGCAAGGATGCGCCGGATTTCGGCCAGGTTTTCAGGCGTGGTGCGCACCACAAGCTGATTTTGCAGGCCGCTGATCGTGCCGCCGGGTGCGAGCATGGGCTGAATAACCGGTATCACCTGATCGGCGGTGCGGTAGCCCAAGGGGATTACTTCCAGCACCATCGCCTGCGCCCAAACCAAGGCGGCGGCAAGCCAGCCGGCGAGGCCAAGCCCGCTAAAAAACAATTGTTTTGCGGTTTGCCATATTTTTGCCATAATTGAGCCTAACGGAAGCAGAAGAGGTTGGTTTACCAAGACTTCCGCCGCTCGTCAGATACTATCGACACGACCAGCGGGTATTCGTAAATAATGTTTGTAATCAATAAGTTACGATATATACTTAAGCCATGAAATCACTAGTCTCCACAACTTTCGCACTATTCCTGTCGGCGCAGGCACACTTGGCTTTTGCGCAGGAGTCCTCCGGTCCGCCGCAATTCCCAACCGAACCGGCTGCCGTTAGCGAATCCTACCTCGCACGCGCGCAGGATGTGGCCCTTGGCGCAATGAACTACTTGGGCATCCCCTATCGCTGGGGCGGCAGCACGCCGGAATCCGGCTTCGACTGCGCGGGCCTGGTGCAATACGTGTTCAAGCAAACACTCGGCATGGTGTTGCCGCGCACCTCTTTCGACATGGGGGTGACAGGCAAGTCGGTGAGTGTTACTGATTTGATGCCCGGCGATCTGGTGTTTTTCAACACCATGCGCGCGCCATTTTCGCACGTCGGCATTTACATCGGCGAGAATCGATTCATCCACGCACCCCGCCGCGGCAAGAATGTCGAGATCGTCGATATGAACGGCTCTTACTGGCAGCAGCGCTACAACGGCGCACGCCGCTTGGCGCAGTAAGCAGTTCGCTGCCCCCTCCCCGGCTTTCGGGGAAATCCACCTCGCACTTGATGCACGTCAACGCAACCGCTACGCCCGCCGTTGATGATGAGAATGATTCTTGTTATTATTGACATTCATTGACACTAACCTTTAAGCATATGTTTTTAAACACTTTTACAAAACTCCTCGTAGCCGCCGCACTGTTTTCGACAGCACACGCCGCGTTTGCTCAAGCCAATATTCTCAACCTGTATTCGTCGCGTCACTATCAGACCGACGAGGCGCTGTATGCGAATTTCACCAAGGCCGCAGGCATCAAGATCAACCGCATCGAGGCCGGTGACGACCCGCTGATCGAACGCATCCGCAACGAAGGCGCATCCAGCCCCGCTGACGTGCTGGTGACGGTGGATGCCGGGCGCCTGTGGCGCGCCGAGCAGCTCGGCCTGTTTCAGCCGGTTGAATCCAAAATGCTGCAAGCACACCTGCCCGCGCACCTGCGCGCGGCGAATAACCTGTGGTTCGGCTTTTCCACACGCGCGCGCGTCATCGTCTACAACAAGGCCATGGTCAACGGCGCCGACGTGCAAAACTACGAAGACCTCGCCAACCCGAAACTCAAAGGCAAGGTGTGCACGCGCTCCGGCAGCCATGTCTACAACCTGTCTCTGATGAGCGCGCTGATCGAACACTGGGGCGAAGCCAAGGCCGAAGCCTGGGCGCGCGGCGTCGTGGCCAACTTTGCGCGCGCGCCCAAGGGCGGCGACACCGACCAGATACTTGCCGTTGCCAGCGGCGAATGCGGCGTAGCACTCGCCAACACCTATTACCACGTGCGTCTGGCCGCTTCCGAAAAGCCCGAGGACAAAAAACGCATGGCCGCGGTGACACTGGTGTGGCCCAATCAAAAAAGTTTCGGCACGCATCTGAACGTCTCCGGCGCGGGCGTGTTGAAACATGCGCCGCACAAGGAAGCGGCTATAAATTATCTTCAATATCTCGTCAGCGAATCCGCGCAGACTTACTTCGCCAGCGGCAACAACGAATGGCCCGCGGTAACCGGAGCGCCGCTCAATAACCGCCACCTCGAAGCGCTGGGCCAGTTTAAGGCCGACACCCTGAACGTCAGCGCGCTGGGCAAAAATCAACCAGCCGCGCAGAAAATATTCGACCGGGCGGGATTCAAGTAGCGCGATAATATTGCACTACTGAAAATCACAACAAGAACGGTTCTTCAATGCCAGGTCCAGCGGTATTCAAACGCGTCGATGAAAGCGCGATGATTCTCGAATATCTGGGTAACACCGGATTTTTCCTCGACATCGGCGCAAACGATCCGCGTATCGGGTCGCAAAGCTACGCGCTCGAACAAGCGGGCTGGAGCGGCATTTGCGTCGAGCCGCAACCCAAGTACGCAGAGCGTTTGCGCAAGGAGCGCAGCGCCATCGTTGTGCAACGCGCGTGCGGCGGCATTGAAACCGCGGGCAAAAAACTCACGCTCTACGCGCTGGACAGCAACGCCGCGCTCATCCCCGAACGGGTGTAATTTCCCAGGCTCCCGCCGAACAAACTGGCCTGTTTGCACCGATTTCCTATCGTCAAATTCCCGTTGGGTTATGACGCTAATTTGCGCGAGCGGATTTTCCTACGGAATAAAGTGGACCCCGAAGTCAAGACAATAATGCTGT
>CAMDLH010000187.1 GCA_945901405.1 Bordetella parapertussis
TTGAGGGTCTTAACAACAAAGCAAAAGTCACTATGAGAAAATCTTACGGATTCCGAACGTTCAGAGTGGCAGAACTCTCGCTATATCATGTACTTGGCAAACTACCCGAACCAAAGCTCGCCCACAGATTCTACTGACGAACCTAAAAATTAGTGCATTTCTCGTTTCCGATAAAATAGCTCACACCCCTTATGCATCAGGAAATCTGAAATTATTGTTTTTATTGATATTTTTATCGATCAGGCATTGACGCTCACCATCAGCGATCCATCACGCCCTGCACCGAGCATTCCGGCTCTGGCGTTTGCCGGCGGATGGTCATGATGCCGTTGATCACGCCCATCATGCCGCAGTATTTCATGCGTTGCACGCGCTGAAACTCGAACACATAGGCATCGGGCTGCGTGCGCACCACGATCACGCCGTCGGGCGACTGTATACGTGTCGAGCCGTCCTGCGTCATTCGCCACTTAAGCCGATTGTCCGTGGGTTGTATATCAACCGAACAGGTGCGCGGCGTCCATTTGCTGTAGTAAGAGAACCCCTGGACCTGCCCGCCGCGCGCCTCGAACGCGATGCGTGCATGCAGATCATCCTCGCCCACCTTGCAGTCGTAACGCTCGGTAGCACCCTTGGCCAGCGCCACGTTGAGCGGCCTGTCGCCCGCTACATCGGCCATCGGATCTATGGGCGCCGGCTCGGGGATTTCGACTTGTGGTTCGGGCTTGGGCGTCACCGGTGGTGCGCGCTTGGTGGCGCACGCGCTGAACAATAATGTGAGAAATAAAATTACACAAATACGAAACATGTAAGAATCCTCAAGATAAGCTATTGGCCTTGCACTAATAAATTGCGCCGCAGCTTATCAGCCGCGCGGCTATTATGCGATAGTATCCAAGTGAATTTCCTGCACGCGAAACCATGAAAACAGTAACGCTGCCATCGGGAACCAAAGTCCCCGCGCTCGGCCAGGGCGCGTGGAACATGGGTGATGACCGGTCAAAACGCGCCGAAGAAATCGCCACGCTGCGGCTGGGCATCGATCTGGGCATGACACTCATCGACACCGCCGAGATGTACGGCGATGGCCGCTCCGAACAATTGATCGCCGAAGCCACCGCCGGGCGGCGCGGCGAAGTGTTCATCGTGAGCAAGGTGTTGCCGAACAACGCCTCGCGCCGCGGCACGGTGAGCGCGTGCGAGCGCAGTCTGAAAAATCTAAAGACCGATCACATCGATCTGTATCTTTTGCATTGGCGCGGCGGCGTGCCGTTCAGTGAAACCATCGAAGCGCTGCAAGGCCTGCAACGCAGCGGCAAGATACGCCATTACGGCGTGAGCAATCTTGATCTTGGCGAATTGCGCGAGTGGTGGAAGTACGCCGGTGGCGAGGCGTGCGCGGCGAATCAGTTGCTCTACAACCTTACGCGGCGCGGCATCGAATGGGATCTGCTGCCGTGGCTGCGCGAGCGGCGCGTGCCGGTGATGGCCTACTCGCCGCTGGAGCAGGCGCGGCTCACGCGCAACGCAAAATTCGTTGCGTACGCAAAACATGAAGGCATTGCACCCATGCAGATGGCGCTGGCGTGGCTGCTGCGGCGAGACGATGTGATCGTGATCCCCAAGAGTTCGCGGCGCGAGCACGTCAAGGAGAATGCCGCCGCGTGTGACATCACGCTGACAACGGCGCAGTTGGCGGAACTCGACAAGTTGTTTGCGCCGCCGTCGCGTGCGAGCGCGCTGGAAATGCTGTAGAAACAGGTAACCGCGAATTTTTGGAGAAAGAAAAATGGGCAGACTGCAAGACAAAGTGGCGTTCCTCACCGGCGGCGGCGCCGGCATCGCGCGCGCCACCGCGAAGGCGTTTGTGCGCGAGGGTGCGAAGGTCGCGATCATCGACATCAATCGCGAAATGGGCGAGGCCGCCGAGCGCGAGATACGCGATGCTGGAGGCAATGCGCTTTTTGTAGCCACCGATGTCACCAAAGACGACAGCATGAAAGCCGCCTACGATGCGATGATCAAGAAGTTCGGCCGGCTGGATGTGATCTTCAATTGCGCGGGCGGCTCGTTGCAGGAGGATGTGCCGGTGCACGAGATGGATCTCGATGTGTGGCACCGCACGGTGAATCTGAATCTGTTGCATCCTTTCCTGAGCTGCCGTCACGGCATCCCGCATCTGATCAAGGCTGGCGGCGGCGCCATCATCAACGTTACTTCGCACATGGGCTTGATGGGGCAACTGAAGCCCGCGTATTCCGCCACCAAGGGAGGCATCATTTCGTTCACCAAGACGCTTGCCGCGCAATACGTGCAACACAACATACGCGCCAACGCCATAGCGCCCGGCTCGATACGCACCGAACGCCAGATCAAGCGTTACGAAACAACGGCGTGGACCGGCGGCGAAAAACTCACGCCCGCCGCGCGCGAGCGCAACGTCATGCACAAGCTCTATCCGTTCACCAAGGGCGACCCCGGCGACATTGCGGAGATAGCCGTGTTTCTGGCGTGCAACGATTCGCGCATGTTGACGGGCACGACGATCGCGGCGGATGGCGGACGCTCATCGTATCTCAAGGTTTATGCTGGTGAGGATGAGTGATGCGCGCGCTGATTGTCGCGGCGGTAATATTTTCCGTGCAATTTGCGCACGCACAGCAATATCCTGCCAAGGCCATCCGCGTGATCGTGCCTTTCGCTCCCGGCGGCCCGTCTGACTTCTTGATTCGCACTGTCGGGCAAAAACTTACCGAGGCGTGGGGCCAGCAGTTGATCGTTGACTATCGCGGCGGCGCGGCGGGCATCGTCGGCGCCGACCTTGTGGCGAAGAGCGCGCCTGATGGCTACACCTGGGTCATCGCCACCAACGGCACGCACGGCATCAATGCGAGCCTGTATTCAAAGTTGCCCTACGACACCGTGAAGGATTTCGCCCCCGTCACGCGGCTGGGCTACGCGCCCTATGTGCTGGTGGCGCACCCGTCGCTGCCGGTGCGCAGCGTGAAGGAATTGGTGGCGCTCGCAAGATTACGCCCCGGCGAGATCAACTGGTCGGCGGGCGGCAGTCCGTCACAGTTGTCGGCGGAGTTGTTCAAGAAAACCGCGGGCATCAACGTCGCGGTCATTCCGTATAAAGGCAATTCGCTCGCCGTCACCGCCGCGTTAAGCGGCGAAGTCTCGCTCACCTTCGGCAGCATCACCCAATCCTCGCCGCAGGTCAAAGCAGGGCGGCTACGCGCGCTGGGCGTGGGCAGCTTGAAGCGCTCGCCGGTGATACCGGACGTGCCCGCGATCGTGGAGTTTGGCTACGCTGGCTTCGAGGCGGGCGCGTGGTATGGAGTGCTGGTGCAGGGCGCAACCTCGCGAGCGATTGTTGACCGCATCAACAGTGAAATTGTGCGCGTGCTCAACCTGCCCGACGTGCGACAGCGACTGCGTGGCGAAGCGTTCGATATCCCCGCCGATACGCCCGAACAATTTGCCGCGGTGATCCGCGCCGAGCTTGTGAAGTGGGCGCCGATTGTGAAGGCGGCGGGGTTACGCGTGGAATAAGACGCGAAACTTTTTCGTTGCACGTGAATGCAGAGTGCATTGAAAACGGTGGTCCGTCGCCCGGCGGGAGCCATCCCGCCATGCGCGCTCGTACGCCAGCGCCGCCGTTGGCAATTTGTCCGTCAATCGGCGATGATTCATTTTTACATGGAGTAATGATGAGTGCGGCATTTCGCCCCTTGGCATTGTGTATCCTGGTACTGCCGCTGGCGGCGCTGGCGCAAGCGCCGTCCACCGCCGCCTACCCTTCGAAAATCGTGCGCGTGGTGATTCCCTGGCCGGGCGGCTCGAACGACGCCGCGGGCCGCCTCGTGTTTCAGAAAATCGCCGAGTCATGGGGCCAGCCGGTGGTGATCGACAATCGCCCCGGCGCGTCAGGCACCATCGGCGCAACGCTGGTTGCGCGCAGCGCGCCGGATGGGTACACGCTGATGGTCACTTCACAAAGCATCGTCATCAACGCGCACCTCTACAAGAAACTGCCGTATGACGTGATGAAGGATTTCACGGGCATCACGCCGCTCGCTGCGCAGATCGGCGTGCTCGCCGTGCATCCGTCGCTGCCGGTGAAAACAGTGAAGGAGCTCATCGCGTTCGCCAGGGAACGCCCGGATCAATTGCTTTACGGCTCGTCGGGCAGCGGCAGTTTTCTGCATCTGGCGATGGCGCAATTCAACATTTCAAGCATGACGAAGATGGTGCATGTGCCGTACAAAGGCGGTGACGCCGCGGGCATCTCGCTGATTGCTGGCGAAACACAAGCCATCGTGGCGACCACGGCCGTGATCATGCCGCTGATGCAAAGAGTGCGCGTGCTGGGGGTTACGCCGGACAAACGCATACCGCAATTGCCTGACGTGCCGACTATCGCCGAATCCGGCATCCCGGGCTTTGAATACACGGCGTGGGTGGGCGCACTGGCGCCCGCGGGCACGCCGCGCCCCGTCATCGAACGGCTGCACGGTGAAATCAAAAAGGCGTTGGATCATCCCGATGTGTCGGGGCGCTACAACAACATCGCGTTAAATCCGATGTTCTCCACGCCGGAGCAATTCGCGGCACGGTTGAAGAGCGACTATGACAAGTCGGCCAAGTTGATCGCGGCGACGGGGGTGAAGGTCAATTGATTTCACGCTGTATTAGATTCGCGGGCAAGCCGGCCATATTAATCAGCAAACGCCTGTGGTTGAAGGATTTGACCACGCGCAAGCATTACCCCGGCGCGCGCAAGGTGGAGGTGATCGTCAACGGTGAAGCGAGGCCGCTGGGCAAATTCGAGTTGCTTCGGATTCAGGGTGAAATGGATAAGAAGGTAAACTATCGTCCATGAAAACCGCGCATAACCTCGCAACCGCATTGATGTTCGCGGGCACGCTGGCGCAAGCTCAGACGTCGAACTTTCCCAACCGTCCGTTGCGCGCGGTCGTCAGCATCGCACCCGGCGGCGGCATGGACACCATTTCACGCGCGCTGGCGCAAAGACTCGGCGAATACCTTGGGCAAACCGTGGTCGTTGATAATCGCCCCGGCGCCGGCGGCAACATCGCGATGGAAATCGCAACGAACTCCGCGCCCGACGGCCACAACCTGCTCATCATCAGCGCCACCGCGGTGATCTTCCCGATACTCTACAAGGGGCGCTTCGACGTGCTGCGCGATTTCGCGCCCGTATCGCAGATGAGCGCGCAGGGTTACGTCGCGGTGGTGAATCCAGCGGTGCCCGCGCGCAACATCGCGGAACTCGTGCAGCACCTGAAGGCCAATCCTGGCAAGTTGAATTACGCCTCATCCGGCATCGGCAGCCCGATCCATCTCATCGGCGAACTCTTCACCGCCATGTCCGGCACGCGCATGACCCATGTGCCGTACAAGGGCATCGCGCTGGCCTACAGCGACATGATCGCGGGCAACATCGAAGTTTCGTTTCCGGCCATCGTGTCATCGCAGCCGCTGATACGCTCCGGCAAGCTGCGCGCGCTGGCGGTGACGCTGCCCAAGCGCTCGCCCGTGGTGCCGGAACTGCCCACCATCGAGGAAGCCGGCGTGCGCGGCGTGGTGGTGGTCAATTGGTACGGATTGCTCGTGCCGCTCAACACACCACCAGCGATCATCGAACGCCTCGCGCAAGGTGTCGGCGCATCGATGCATCATCCCGAAGTCGTCAAGCGCCTCCTGGCCGATGGGTCAGAAGCGGCCACCAGCACGCCCGCGCAGTTCAGGGCGCACATTGCCGAGGAGCGCGAGAAGTGGACGAAGGTTATTCGTAATGCGGGGATTAGGGCGCAGTAGGTCGGAACGCGCAGCGGTTCCGACACAAAGGTATGCACGGCGCCATCGTCTGTCGGAACTGCTGCGCGTTCGGACCTGCGATTTTTGATTATTTAGTGCGACGAGCACGGTGTAGAGAGTTACTTCTTGAAAGTACCCTCTGGTTTCAATATAGCGAACCGCAATACGTAGTTCGTTTCATCGAATTCTGCGACCTCTCCTATTAAGTCGTCGCGAACGACGAATTCGTTTTTGGTGGTACTGGCATCCCCTCCCGCTTCCACTAACGAAGGATTGTCAGTACGCGAAACTATTAGTCTAATGCGAGACTTGTTTCTTTGCGCAGTAGCTATGTTCTTCCGGAATTCGGTATTGCCAGGGCCTTTCCAGCGGTCGGCGGAGCCGAAGTACTCTGCGGTACCTCCAGGGCCTTTGCGGTAGTGATGAGCCCACATGCTTACCACCAGCGAACCATCGAGAGCCCATGCGGAACAGGACCACATTACATTCTTCAGGGTCGCGCCGTAGCGAGCAAATGCGTCCGATCGATTGAGTTTCGCCATGATTGGAAAATACCAACGAGGATTGATCTTCGGAGACGCAGTGTATCAGTTCATCGGGGATCGTTCGCGCATTCCACCTTATTGATTCCATGTTACTTTTCACCCTTCACTTCAGAAATAGCCGGTACAAGGAATCTTAATTCTCAGGAATCAATTGGAAGGAGGCAGCCTGCATTTATCAAGCCGCCTTCGCAAACTCCTCCATAACCTGCTTCTCATGCGCCACCAGCTTTTGCGCACTCGCGCGCAGATTCACGCGCTCTATATGCGCATTGCAGTTTTTAAACTGCGACAAATCAAGCTTGAACGAAATCGCGCGCCGGAAGCACCAGAAGAAATACGCATCGCACGCGGTAAAGTGATCGAAGAACCACTCGCGGCCCGCGAGCATGTTTTCGATCACGGCAAAATCCTCGAACAGCAGTTTGTTGCCGACCTTCTTCACGTTTTCCGCCGAGCCGGGAAGGTCGCAATAATTCTCTGGCCGCGCGTTGGGTGTCAGGTGCGGATGGATGCCTGAGCCGCAGAACGACATTAGCGAAATTGCTTTTATTTCCAGCATCGGATCGGCGGGCAGCAACTTTGCCGCCGGAAATTGACGCGCGATCCACACTTGTATCGCGAGGTTTTCGGTGAGTGGATTGCCGTCGATGATGAGCACCGGCACTTTGTGTTTGGGGTTCAACGAGAGGAATTCAGCCTTGCGCAAATCGCCTGCGCGTGAATTGAGGTTCAGCACTTCAAAATCCGCGCCCGCTTCGGTGAGGGTGATGAAGGGCACGGTGGCGCAGGTTTGCGGGGCGTAGCAGAGTTGGAGTTTCATAAATTGATTGTCCGATAAAATTCGTATGCAAAAAAAAGGCCTTGTCGTTCCCGCGCAGGCGGGAACCCATAACACACTGCAACTTGAGACGTTGTATGGATTCCCGCCTGCGCGGGAATGACAGGGTAGACAGTTGTGCATGTTATGCCAACTATCCGGGTTCGCGCTATAGTCACCCCATGAAACATCTAGCTTTTTGTCTCGCGTTGATCGCGCCGTTAAACGCAGCCATGGCCGCTGATAAATTCCCCACACGCCCGATCCGCCTCATCATCCCCAGCGGCGCGGGTGGCGTGACGGATATTCTTGGCCGCGCCGTCGCGCAGAAATTAAGCGAAAGCCTCGGCCAGCAGGTGGTGATCGACAACCGTCCGGGCGCGAGTGGCATTGTCGGCTCGCAAATCGTGGCCAAGTCCGCGCCCGATGGACACACGCTGCTGATGGTGTATCCGTCGCATGTGGTGAATCCGAGTTTGTTTCCCGACATACCTTACGACACCGTAAAAGATTTTGCGCCAGTCACCATGGTGAGCGCGGTTTCGCCGGTGCTGGTGGTGAGCGCGCAGTCGCCCGCGCGGTCGGTCGCGGAATTCATCACGCTGGCGAAATCAAAACCGGGCCAGATGAATCACGGCGCGGTGGGCGCGGGCAGCATGGGCGCGCTCGCGGCGGATCTGTTTGCGTCGATGGCGGGCATCAAGTTCACGCAGGTGATGTACAAAGGCTCGCCGCAGGCGTTGACCTCGGTGGTGTCGGGCGAAATTGATTTTTACATGATCGGCTCGGTGGGCACCGTGGTGCCGCAGGTGAAGGCGGGGCGCATACGCGCGCTGGGCGTGGGCGCGAGGCAGCGCCTTGCGCCGTTGCCCGATGTGCCGCCGATCGCGGACACGCTGCCCGGCTACGAGGCGCGCGGCTGGAACGGCATCTTCGCGCCGGCGGGCACGCCACGCGCGGTGATTGAATTGCTCAATCGCGAGCTGGTGAAGATCATTCGCTCGCCCGAACTCGCGCCCACGCTGGTGGGCGAAGGTGCTACGGCTGTTGGCAACACACCGGCGGAACTCGACGCCGTGGTGCGCGCCGACATGGCGAAGTGGGCGAAGATCATCAAGAACGCCGAAAAACGCGTTAACTAAAAGTTCAATAAAAACAATGGCTTACATTACTCTGCCTGACTGCAAGCTGTTCTATGAACTGGATGACTACACTGATCCGTGGCGCACGCCGAACATGTTGAACACGGTGCTGATGATTCACGGTTTCACCGAAAGCACGCCGGCGTGGCGCGCGTGGGCGCCGCATCTGGCGCGCGACTTTCGCGTGATTCGTTTCGATCAGCTCGGCTTCGGCCAGTCCGACGCGGTTGAAAACGAAAACGCTTTCAGCACCGCGCGTTTTGTCGAGCACGCGGCGCGCATCATCACTGAGCTTGGCGGCGGCAGCGCGCATGTGCTCGGCGCGAAAAGCGGCGGGCTGGTTGCGATAGAACTTGCGCGCCTGCGGCCCGATCTGGTGAAAACGATCACACTTGCGTCGGTGCCGTTGGCGCCGCCGCAGCCCACCAACTGGCTCGCACACATAGAGACGCACGGCGTCAAAAGTTGGGCGCGCGAGACCATGCCGCCGCGACTGGGCAGTCGTATTTCACCCGAAGCATTCGAGTGGTGGGTCGAACTCATGGGCGCCACGCGCATCGAGACCGCGCGCGCTTATATGCGTTGGGTGAGCAACATCGATGTCGGCGCCACGCTCGATCAGGTGAAATGCCCGGCGCTGGTGCTCACCACCGAATCACCGCGCCGCGCGTATAGCCGCTCCGATATCGATATCTATCGCGAGAAACTGCCGCAAGCGGAAATCGTCGCGCTGCCGGTGGATGGTTATCACGTCGGCGCCACCAACCCTGACGAGTGCGCGCGCATCACGCTGGAGTTCTTGCGGCGGCATTGATGAGCCGAGTTACTCGGCCTTGACGCCCGACTGGCGAATCACCTTGGTGAACGTGGCCGTGTCCGTCTTGATCACCCGCGCAAAATCTTCCGGACTGCCGCCCAGCACGTCAAAGCCCTGATCAAGCAGGCGCTGGCGCACCTCGCTTTGTTTGAGGATGCCCGCAACGTCGGCATTGATGCGCAGCAGCGTGGTGCGCGGTGTCGCCGCGGGCGCAACAAGGCCGAACCAGTTGCGAAACTCGTAGCCGGGCACTGTTTCGCCGATGGTGGGAATCTCGCTCGCCACCGCCGAGCGCTTGCCGTCGGTGACCGCGAGTATGCGTATCTTGCCCGCGCGATGTTGCGGCAACAGATTCGGCAATCCGGTCATCACCAGCGGAATCTGATTCGCCATCACATCCATCATCGCGATATTGCCGCCTTTGTAACTGATGTGCGTGATGCTGACACCGGCCATGGCCTTGAAAATCTCGCCCGCGAGGTGGCCGCCGCTGCCCACGCCCGCGGTGCCGTACGACAATTTGCCCGGCGTTGCGCGCGCGATGTCGAGCAGTTCTTTCAGCGACTGCGCCTTGAACGAAGGGTGAGTGCCGAGCGACATCGGCTGCGCGGCTACCAGTATCACCGGCGCAAGATCGCGCTGCGCGTCGTAGGGCAGCTTTTTATGCAATGCCGCATTTGCCGCGAGGCTGTTGGGCGACAGATACAGCGTGTAGCCATCCGCGTTGGCGCGCACTGTCATGTCGGTGGCGAGTATGGTTGCGCCGCCGGGGCGGTTGTCCACCACCACCTGCTGCGCCCATTTTTCAGAGAGCTTTTGCGCCACCACGCGCGCCACCAGGTCAAACGTGCCGCCCGCGGCAAACGGCACGATCACGCGTACCGGGCGCGACGGAAAGGTGTCGCCCCACGCCACGCCCGTGGCAGCCGCCAGCGCAACGCACAAGGCGCACGCACGCAGGCGAAAATTTTCAGTCGTCATCATTGATTTGCACAGTGAAGCATCTCATACGTATGATACGGGTAATTAACGAGGAATGAACATGTCCACCGTAACTCTGCAACAGCCGGGCCGCGCGGCAAATCGCCGCGCGGAAATTGTTCCTTCGGGCAAGGCCTGCGGCGCGGAGGTGCGCGGCGTAGATCTGCAAGGGCTTGATTCCGGCAGCGTCAACGCGCTCAAGGATGCGCTGCGCGATCACCTCGTGGTGCGCGTGCGCAAGCAGCCGCTGACGGACGCGCAACTCGTCGTGCTGGGCAAGAGCCTCGGCGAGCTTGAGGCTCCAGGCATGAGCATCATCGGCAAACCGTATCTCGACGACTATCCGGACATCCTGTGCATCTCCAATATCGTCGAGGCGGGCATGCCCAAGGGCAACCTTGGCGCGGGTGAGGCGATCTGGCACACCGACATGTCGTATCGCGACCGGCCGGTGACGTTCGCGATATTGCATGCGCTTGAGCTGCCGGCGAGCGGCGGCAACACTTATTTTGCGAATCAATATCGCGCCTACGAAACGCTGCCTGATGCGTTGAAGAAAAAACTCGATGGCGCGATTCTCATACACGACGAGACCTACAACAGCGCCGGGCAACGCCGTAAAGGTTTCGACGAGGTGACCGACCCGCGCAACGCGCCGGGCGCGCGCCATCCGATTTTTCGCACGCATGCGGTCACCGGCAAAAAAGCGTTGTATCTGGGGCGCCGCCGCAACGCCTATATCCTTGGCTTGCCGCTCGATGAGAGCGAACGTCTGCTCGATGAATTGTGGGCGCATGCCTCGAAGCCTGAATTCGTGTGGGAGCAGGTGTGGGAGCTGGGCGATACGCTAATTTGGGACAACAGTTGCCTCATCCATCGGCGCGATCCGTTCGACCCCGACGCGCGGCGCATGATGCATCGCGTGCAGATCAAGGGTGGCAAGCCCGCATGAACGGCCAGGAATAAATGACAAAAACCATCACGCTCGTTTCACCCTATGCGCCGCCACCCGCGCAGGCCGCCAATGTCACACAGCGCGTGGCGCAAAAAAGCGGCCTGCGTCTGGGCATACTCGACAACAGCAAGAGCAACGCCGACTATCTGCTCGACATGATCGTGGGCGCGGTGCGCGCCGCGGCGCCGATTGCGTCAGTGGTGAAATTGCGCAAGGGCAACGTCGCCATCGGCGCGCCGGCGGCGATACTCGATCAGCTCGCGCGCGAGGCGGATTTCGTCATTACCGCTATGGCCGATTGAGGGGCCTGCACGTCGTGGAGTGTCCACGACATGGCAGAGCTGCACAAACGCGGCGTGGCGACAGCGGTGATTTGTTCCGATCCGTTCCGCGCGCTGGGCAAGACGCAAGCGAAGGTGCTGGGCGCGCCCGACATGCCGCTGATCATGATTCCCCATCCGCTCGGCGGCATATTGATGGAGCAGGTCGCGGGTCGCGCTGAAATCGCATCGCCGCAAATCATCGAGATCATCAAGAAGCTCACGGCTTGAACGCACGCGATACGTTCATTGTCTTGGCGTGCGCGCGGCGTTATGATGAAAGCACAGTCCGGTGATTTTGAAGAAGAAGTAAACCAGAGCAAAACTTAAGTTCCATTCCATTCCCGTCATTCCGGCGCCGACCGGAATCCAGGTTGTAACCCGCGCCTGTAGTTGTATTAAGGCGCTTGAATCAGGATGCTTCGCATCGGTTTACGCACTGGATTCCAGCCTTCGCTGGAATGACGGTGTTGGTTTGGAAAGATTTTTGTTCAATCACGAATAATTTATAACCGATTGTTTTTAAAGGGAATTTTAAAATGGCCACCATCAGCGGCAACGAACTCGTAGGCGAATCGCTCAAGCGCATCGGCGTCAAAAACTTTTTCTTCATCATGGGCGGGCCGATCAACGACACCTTGCTTGCGACGATGAAGCGCGGCATCCGCGGCATCGACGTGCGCCACGAGCAGGCGGCCGCGATGAGCGCGCAGGCATATGCGCGGGCGCTTAATTTCCCCGGTGTGTGTTTCGGCGCGTCCGGCCCCGGCACCATCAATCTCACCACGGGTTTGGCGAATGCGCTGATCGACGGCGTGCCGGTGGTGGCGTTCGGCGGATCGAGCCCGATCAACGAATACGGCAACGGCGCGTTTCAGGAGATCGACCAAGTCGCGATCATGAAGCCCGTCACCAAATGGGCGAACCGCATTCATGAAACGCGGCGCATTCCCGAATTGATCGACCTCGCGTTTCGTCAATCGATCAGCGGCAAACCCGGCCCGGTGTATCTCGATTTGCCCTCCGACGTGATCAACAACAGCATCGAAGAAGACACGGTGAAGTGGCCCGACTTCAACAAGACACTGGTGC
>CAMDLH010000188.1 GCA_945901405.1 Bordetella parapertussis
CAATCGTGCGTAGTTTGGATTCGTCCATGTTGATGATCATCCCGTGATGATCAACCCAAACGCCAATCCCTCCTAAACTACCCCTTCAGGCTCATTCCTCGTTGGAAATACGCCCGCCGCTCAGGCTCATACCACGTTGGACAAGGCTGCGTCTGGCGCAATACGGAATTTTGCAGTAAAGTGCCAGCTACAACCTCATAACTATAAGCGAGGGCATCATGAGCAACAAGGGCCAGTTGTTACAAGACCCGTTTCTGAATGCATTACGCAAAGAGCACATCCCCGTTTCCATTTATCTGGTGAACGGAATCAAGCTCCAGGGACAGGTGGAATCGTTCGATCAATATGTTGTGCTGCTCAAGAATACCGTGACGCAAATGGTCTACAAACACGCCATTTCCACGGTGGTGCCGGCGCGCGCGGTCAATATACAGACCGATGAAACCGAAGGTTGATTGAACCCATTGTTCCCCAGCAAGTTCGTTGGCGCCATTGATTCCTGCTTTTGATGTTTGACCGCCCGGGCAGTGGCACCCGCGCGGTGCTGGTCGGCCTTGACTTTGGCAAGGGCGATCATGCCGAGACGCTGGAGGAATTGAAACTGCTCGCGTCCAGCGCGGGTGTCACCTCCTACGAAATCGTCCTGGGCAAGCGCGAGCGGCCCGATCCTTCGCTATTCGCCGGCAAGGGCAAGGTCGAACAGATCGCCGCAACAGCCGCCGCGGTCAACGCGCAACTGGTGATTTTTAATCACGAGCTGACTCCGGTGCAGGAGCGGAATCTCGAACAAAAACTGAATTGCCGCGTGGTCGATCGCACCAGTCTTATTCTCGATATATTTGCCCAACGCGCGCGCAGTCACGAGGGCAAATTGCAAGTCGAACTCGCACAACTCGATCATCTGGCCACGCGCCTGGTGCGCGGCTGGACTCACCTGGAGCGGCAAAAGGGCGGCATAGGCATGCGCGGCCCCGGCGAGACGCAGTTGGAAACCGACCGCCGTTTGCTCGGCAAACGGGTCAAGACACTCAAGGAAAAACTCGCGAAAGTCGAGGCGCAGCGCGCGGTGCAGCGGCGCGCGCGCGCGCGGGCGCACCTGATGTCGGTGTCGCTGGTCGGTTATACCAATGCTGGTAAATCGACGTTGTTTAATTGCCTGACGCGGGCCGGCGTGTATTCCGCCGACCAGTTATTCGCCACGCTGGATACCACCACGCGGCGCCTGCACACCGAGGGCGGCGCGGGTATCGTGTTGTCCGATACCGTGGGCTTCATACGCGATTTGCCGCACACGCTGGTGGCCGCTTTTCGCGCCACGCTCGAAGAAACCGTGCATGCCGATCTTTTGCTGCACGTGGTCGATGCCAGCAGCCCCGACCGCGACGCGCAGATCGAGGCGGTGAACACGGTGTTGAAGGAAATCGGCGCCGACGGCATTCCGCAGTGGCTGATCTGGAACAAGATCGATCTGACGCCGATTCAGCCGGCGGTTGAAACCGGGGAATGTGGTAAAATTACGCGTGCAATGATCAGTGCCCGGACAGGACATGGTATTGATTTATTACGCAAAGCGCTGGAGCAGCATGCCGCCGGCGCGGTACAGGACACTCAACTCAAAAGCGCGGCCTTGGCCGCGGTCTAGTTCGGCCGGAAACAACCCACAAAATCATGGCAGGTTACATACATTCGTTGCGGTCTTCCGTGCGCGACGGCGTAAGCCGCGTGCTGGGCGCGCTCATGTCGCTGAACGACCCGCAGTGGGGCAAAAAGCCCGGCGGCGGCAATCAGGGCCCTCCCGATCTCGACGAGATCTGGCGTAATTTCAACAAGAAACTCGGCGGCCTATTTGGCAAACGCGGCGGTGGCGGCGGCAATGAAAGTGGCGGCGGCGGAGGTGGCGGCCCGAGCAATGCGCAGATAGGCGGCGGCGCGGGTGTGCTCGCCGGCGTGGTGCTGGTGGTGTGGCTAGCCACCGGGTTCTACACCGTTAACGAAGGTCAACAGGGCGTGGTGCTGCGTTTCGGCAAGTTTTCCGAAACCACCGGGCCTGGCCTGCGTTGGCGCATACCGTATCCAGTGGAGTCGAAGGAAATCGTCAACGTCGCGAAAGTAAATTCGGTCGAGGTTGGCTATCGCAATTCGGTTAAAAGCAAGGTGCCGAAGGAATCGTTGATGTTGACCGACGATGAAAACATCGTCGATGTGCAGTTTGCCGTGCAGTACGTGTTGAAGAATCCGCGGGACTATCTTTTCAACAGCCGCTCCCCCGACGACTCCGTGTTGCAGGCGGCCGAAACGGCGATACGCGAAATCGTCGGCAAGAGCACCATGGATTTCGTGTTGCAGCAGGGCCGTGCCGATGTTGCCGCCCGCGCCAAGGCGCTGATGCAGGTGATACTCGACCGCTACGGCACCGGCATCAGCATCAGCAACGTCACCATGCAGGATGCGCAGCCGCCGGATAAAGTGCAGCACGCGTTCGACGATGCGGTGAAAGCGGGGCAGGATCGCGAGCGGCAAAAGAACGAGGGCCAAGCCTACGCCAACGATATTTTGCCGAAAGCCAAGGGCACGGCCACGCGTTTGTTACAGGAAGCCGAAGGTTACCGTCAGCGCGTGGTGCAGGAGGCCGAGGGTGATGCGTCGCGCTTCACGCAGGTGTTAACTGAATACGCCAAGGCGCCGCAAGTGACGCGCGAGCGTTTGTATCTCGATGCCATGCAGCAGATTTTCGCCAATACCACCAAGGTCGTGGTCGATCAGAAAGGCGGCAACAGCCTGCTCTATCTGCCGCTGGACAAAATTTTGCAGATGCCCGGCGCGGCCAGTGTCGATGTGCCGGCCAAGCCGCCGGAACCGGCCGCCGCCGCGCCCGCGCCCTCGGCCACGCCCGAAGCCGCGCGCAGCCGCGATGCCTTCCGCACTCGTGAACGGGAGCAACGGCCATGAAACAAGGATTGAGCGCTCTCGCGATGTCGATGGTTGGCGTGGTGATCGTCATGCTGCTGTCGATGTTCGTTGTCGATCAGCGGCAGAACGCCATCGTGTTCCGCTTCGGCGAGGTGGTCAGCGTCAAGAAAGACCCCGGACTGTATTTCAAGATACCGCTGATCGAGAACGTGCGCTTTTTCGACGTGCGCATCCTCACCATCGATACACCGGAACCGCAGCTTTTCCTCACCTCGGAAAAGAAAAACGTGCAGGTGGATCTGTTCGTGAAATGGCGCATCTCCGATGTGCGTCTGTACTATGCCAGTATTGTCGGCGGCGGCGGCGGGGAAACCCAGGCGCAAACGCGGCTGCTGCAAACCATCAATGACGGCCTGCGCGACCAGTTCAGCCAGCGCACGGTGCATGACGTGGTGTCGGGCGAGCGCGACAAGATCATGGAACTCATGCGCAAGAAGGCCAACGAGGACGCGAACAAGATCGGCGCCGAAGTGATTGACGTGCGTCTGAAACGCGTGGATCTGCCGCCCGAAGTGAGCGGCTCGGTGTACCAGCGCATGGAAGCCGAACGCCGTCGCGTTGCCAATGAATTGCGTTCGACGGGTGCGGCGGATTCCGAAAAAATCCGCGCCGAAGCCGACCGCGCGCGCGTGGCGCTCATCGCCGATGCGTATCGCGAATCGCAGAAAATCCGCGGTGATGGCGATGCCAAGGCGGCGTCGATTTACGCCAAGGCGTATGAACAGAATCCGGAGTTCTATGCGTTCTATCGTAGTCTGGACGCATACAAGGCCAGCTTCAAGAGTCGCAGCGACGTCATGGTGCTGGATCCGAACTCGGAATTCTTCAAGTATTTCAGGTCTGGCGGCGGCACCAAGGCCGGCAAATAGGCGCTGGCATAACGCACCGGGCATGCCGGGTTTGACTTACTACGGCGACCATGACGACCACGCAACTGCTGCTCTGCGCGATTGCGCTGATGCTGGTGATCGAGGGTCTGCTTCCATTCATCGCTCCCGGTGCATGGCGCGACGCCTTCCGGCGCCTTACCGAGAGATCCGATGGCCAGATACGTTTCATCGGTCTGACTTCCATGATCGTTGGATTGCTACTGCTGTATTTTGCACGAACGTGATTTGAAATTGTTATGAGAGCTTGGCTGCTGCCCGAATACATCGAGGATATCCTGCCCGTGGAGGCGGCGCGCATCGAGCGTCTGCGCCGGCTCATCCTCGACATGTTCGCCACGCACGGTTACCGGCTGGTGATGCCGCCGCTCCTGGAATACGTCGATTCGCTGCTGACCGGCACCGGCCGCGATCTTGATCTGCGCACCTTCAAACTGGTCGATCAATTGTCCGGGCGCATGCTCGGCGTGCGCGCGGACATTACGCCGCAGGTCGCGCGCATCGACGCGCACCTGTTAAATCGCAAGGGCGTGACGCGCTTGTGTTATGCGGGCAGTGTGCTGCACACCTTGCCCTCGGGCATGAATCGCACACGCGAGCCGTTGCTGATCGGCGCTGAAATCTACGGCCATGCGGGCGTTGAAAGTGATGTCGAAATCCAGCGCCTGATGATGCAGGCGCTGGCGGCCGCGCGCGTTGAAAACGTTTATCTCGACATAGGCCACGTCGGCGTGTTTCGCAGCCTGGTGAAGCGTGCGCGCATCGGCAATGAGCTGGAGGCGGATTTATTTCGCGCCATGCAATCGAAGGATGCCTCGGGCTTGCGTGAGTTGACCAGGAAGCTTGATCGCTCAGCGCGTGAAGCGTTCGCCGTGCTGCCCGAGCTTCACGGCGGCGCGGAGGTGCTGGCGGCGGCGCGCAAACATCTGCCAGCGCACGCGGAAATCCGCGCGGCGCTGCGCGATCTTGCGTTGCTGTCCGGCCAGTTGAGCGACGTGGCGCGCATTCGTTGTTTTGATCTTGCCGAATTGCGCGGTTATCGTTATCACAGCGGCGTGGTATTCGCGGCCTATGCGGGCGGCTTCACGCATGCGCTGGCGCGCGGCGGCCGTTACGACGAAGTAGGCAAGGCCTTTGGGCGTGCGCGCCCGGCCACCGGCTTTGACATGGATTTGCGCGAGCTGGCTTCGGTCGGCACCAACGGCGGCGCCAAGCCCGGCGTGCTTGTACCCTATGCGCCGCGTGATGCGGCCTTGCAACGCAAGGTGAGAGCGCTGCGAGCACGAGGGGAAATTGTGATCGATGATTTACCGGGCCACGCCACGACGCGCGCGGAGCTGGGTTGTGACCGCAAGCTGGTGAAGCGCGCGGGCCAATGGGCAATCGCCAGGCTCGGTTGAATAACGTATTAAGTAAGTATTTGTTTTTATGGAAAATTTTAAGGCGCGCCGCATGTCCAAAAATGTAGTCGTCGTCGGCACTCAATGGGGTGACGAAGGCAAAGGCAAGATCGTCGATTGGCTCACGGATCGCGCGCAAGGCGTGGTGCGTTTCCAGGGCGGACACAACGCCGGGCACACGCTGGTAATCGGCGGCAAAAAAACGGTGCTGCATTTGATTCCGTCAGGCGTGCTGCGCGAAGCCGTGGCGTGCTACATCGGCAACGGCGTGGTGTTGTCGCCGCCCGCGTTGATCGAGGAAATCGAAACCCTCGAAAAAGCCGGCGTGGATGTGATGTCGCGCCTGAAAATCAGCGAAGCGTGCCCGGTCATACTGCCTCATCACGCAGCACTCGATCAGGCGCGCGAGGCCGCCAAGGGCGCGGGCAAAATCGGTACCACTGGGCGCGGCATCGGCCCCGCCTACGAAGACAAAGTCGCGCGCCGCGGCATACGCGTGCAGGATTTGTTGTATCCCGAGCGCTTCGCCACGAAACTGCGCGAGGTGCTCGAGTATCACAACTTCGTGCTGAAGAATTATTTCCATGCCGATACGGTCGATTTCCAGAAGACACTGGATGACACTTTGCGCCATGCCGCACGTTTGAAACCGCTGGTCGCCGATGTGCCGAGCCTGTTGTTCGAGGCGCAGCGCGAGGGCAAGAATCTGTTGTTCGAGGGCGCGCAGGGCACGCTGCTCGACATCGACCATGGCACGTATCCGTTTGTGACCTCGAGCAACTGCGTGGCGAGCGCCGCGGGTTCAGGTTCGGGCATCGGGCCGCAAAGCCTGCACTACGTGCTGGGTATCACCAAGGCGTACACCACGCGCGTGGGTTCCGGCCCATTCCCCACCGAACTTGACGGCGAGCTCGGTCAGTATCTCGCCACGCGCGGCAACGAAGTGGGCGCTACGACCGGGCGCGCGCGCCGCTGCGGCTGGTTTGATGCCGCGGCGTTAAAGCGCGCGATTCAAATCAACGGCGTGTCAGGTCTGTGCGTGATGAAGCTCGACGTGATGGACGGCATGCAAACCGTCAAGCTCGGTGTCGGTTACAACATGAACGGAACCAGGCGCGATTTGCTGCCGTTCGGCGGCGAGTTGCTCGCGCAATGTGAGCCGATATACGAGGATTTTCCCGGCTGGAGCGAAAGCACCGTCGGCATCACGCAATTTGATAAATTGCCCAAGACCGCACAGACTTATCTCAATCGCCTGCAGGAGGTCTGCGGCGTGCCGATCGACATAGTGTCAACCGGGCCGGATCGCGAACAGACGATCGTGCGCAGACACCCGTTTGACTGAAATGCAGGATTGAGGTGCAAGGATTGAGTTCACACAGCGCAGGATCCGACTCAATCCTCAATCCTGATATCTCAATCCTGAAATAAGTGGTGCCCAGAAGAGGACTCGAACCTCCACGGTGTTACCCGCCAGTACCTGAAACTGGTGCGTCTACCAATTCCGCCATCTGGGCAAATGTGATGCGCGATGCTGCAAGTAGAGACGGCGCGATTTTAACCGAAGCGGATGACGCGATCAAATGAAACCCAATGAAACCCAATGAAAACAACGAATAGTCGTACCAAACGCGGCACTTCAAGGCGCGCGCGCGACCCGTATCTGGAGCGTGAGGCGCAACGTTACGAAGAACCCTTGCCGAGCCGCGAATTCATTCTCGAAACGCTGGCCGAACAGGGCGTGCCCGTGGCGCAGGCTGACCTCGAAAAACTGCTTGAAATCGAACCGCACGAACAAAAAACCTTCTCGCGGCGCATTGCCGCCATGGAGCGCGAAGGCGAAATCATGCGTAACCGGCGTGACGCGCTGTGCGTGGTCGAAAAACTCGACCTGGTGCGCGGTCGTGTGCAGGGACATCCCGACGGCTTCGGCTTCCTGATTCGCGAAGACAAGGGGCCGGACATGTTTCTTGAGTCGCGCGAAATGCAAAAGGTGTTGCATGGCGACCGCGTGGTCGCGCGCGAGGCTGGCGTGGACCGGCGCGGGCGGCCCGAAGGCAAGATCATCGAGGTGCTCGAACACGCGCAGCAACGCCTGGTGGGCCGGTTGCAAAACAAACACGGCGTGTTGTTCGTGGTCGCCGAAGACAAACGTATCAGCCAGGACTTTCTGATTCCGCCGCACGAGGCGGGCGATGCAAAAGCAGGGCAGGTGGTTACCATCGAAGTCATCGCACAGCCCGCGCGCCACAGTCAGCCGGTGGCGCGCGTGCTCGAAGTCGTCGGCAATTACGGCGACCCCGGCATGGAAATCGAAATCGCGCTGCGCAAGCACGCGCTGCCGCATGCGTTCAGCAGTGATGCCGAAAAGCTTGCCGGAAAATACCCGGAAACAGTGACCGCGCAAGACCGCCGTGACCGTGTTGATCTGCGTAATCTGCCGCTGGTCACCATCGACGGCGAGACCGCGCGCGATTTCGACGACGCGGTGTATTGCGAGCCCGCCGGGCGCGGCAAGTTTCGCTTGATCGTCGCCATCGCCGACGTGAGTCACTACGTGCGGCCCGGCGACGCGCTCGACCATGAAGCCACCAGCCGCGGCAATTCGGTGTATTTCCCGCGGCAGGTGATCCCGATGCTGCCGGAACGGCTGTCGAATGGCCTGTGTTCGATCAACCCGGACGTCGAACGCCTGTGCATGGCCTGCGACATGAGCATCGACGCGCGCGGCGGCATCAGCGGCTACAAGTTTTATCCGGCGGTGATGCGCTCTCATGCGCGATTCACCTATACCGAAGTCGCCGCCGTCATCGCAAAAGGCGCGGATGCCGCTCAGCCCAAACATCGCGCGCTGGCTCCGCATCTGAAGAATCTGTACGAACTTTTTCAAAAGCTGCTGAAGGCGCGCGCGAAACGCGGCGCGATTGATTTTGAAACGGTCGAGACCGAAATCATTTTCGACGCGCAACGCAAGATCGAACGCATCGTGCCGGTGAAACGCAACGATGCGCATCGCGTGATCGAGGAATGCATGCTGGCCGCCAATGTGTGCGCATCGGATTATCTGCACGAACACAAGCACCCGATGCTCTACCGCGTGCACCAGGGGCCGACGCCGGAGAAGCTGAAGGCGCTGAAAGAGTTTTTAAAGGGCTTCGGCCTGGATCTCACCGGCGGCGAGGAGCCGAAAGCAGGCGACTACGCCAAGCTACTGCTGCAAATCAAGGATCGCCCCGACGCGCAACTGATACAAACCGTGATGCTGCGTTCACTGCGCCAGGCGGTGTACAGCCCCGAGAACGCCGGGCATTTCGGCCTCGCGTACGAGTCGTATACGCACTTCACATCACCCATACGCCGCTATCCCGATTTGCTGGTGCATCGCGCGATCAAGGCAGTGCTCGCCGGCAAGCGCTACGAACCGGGCGACTGGCGTGTGCTGGGCGAGCAATGCTCGATGACCGAGCGGCGCGCGGACGACGCCACGCGCGACGTGATGTCGTGGTTGAAGTGTTATTACATGCAAGACAAAGTCGGCGAGACCTACAACGGCGCCATCAGCGGCGTGGCCTCATTCGGCGCGTTCGTGGCGCTAGACGATATTTACGTCGAGGGGCTGGTGCACGTTTCTTATCTGGGCAGCGACTATTTTCACTATGATGCCGCCAAGCATCACCTGCTGGGCGAGCGCACCGGACAGCGTTTCCGGCTCGGCGACCGGGTACGTGTGAAAGTCGTGCGCGTGGACCTGGACACCGCGAAAATTGATTTCGAATTGGAAGGTATGCGCAAGCGGGCTTAACGTAAAAAAGTGTTGTAAAAACAATACAATACGCATTATTTCAAGAATGCGTGTTAACTTCGGCGGGTGCGCGAATTTGCGTGCTGTGAAATAATCGAGTTTATGCGTACAAAAACCACAATACGTTGGGCGATAGCGGCTGCCTTTGCCTGTCATGCTGTCATTGGAGCCGCCCAGCAGGCCGCGCCGGTCGGCCCGCGTTTCGACATTCAGCGCATCGAGGTCAGCGGCAACACGCTGATTTCGGGTGCGGATGTCGAGCGCATCGTCGCTCCGTTCACAGGCAAGCAACGCGAACTGGCGGATGTGCAACGCGCACAAGCCGCGCTGGAGCAGGCCTACCGCGATCTCGGGTACGGCGCGGTGCAGGTCACGCTGCCAGAACAAAACATTACTTCGGGCGTGATCCGGATTCGTGTGTTGCAGCCGGCCATAGGCCGCGTCAACGTCGAGGGCAATAAACACTTTAATACCGCCAACGTGTTGCGCAGCCTGCCTTCGGTGAAGGCAGGCGCGGTTCCCAATTCAAAGGCGATTGCGCGCGATCTGCATCTGGCGGGCGAGCATCCGGTCAAACGTTCGACCGTGTTGCTACGCTCCACGGACAAGCCCGATGTGACGGATGTCAACGTCAAGGTCGAGGACGACAAGCCGTGGCGCGTGGTATTCACGCTCGATAACACGGGTACCAGCGACACCGGCCACATGCGCGCGGGCATCGGTTTTCAACACACCAATCTGTTTGACCGCGATCACACGCTGTCGGCGCAATACATCACGTCGCCGTCGCACCCCAGCAGGGTCGGCATCTACGGTCTGGGTTACCGCATTCCGTTCTACGGCTGGAATAGCTCACTCGATCTTTTTGCCGGTTATTCCGATGTGAGTTCAGGCGTGGTGCAGGGCATTTTCAATGTCAGCGGCAGCGGCACGATATTGGGCGCCAAGTGGAATTATTACCTGCCCAAATGGGGCTCAATCGACCAGAAACTGACGCTGGGGCTGGACTACCGGGCGTACGACAACAATGTAACCGTTGCCGGCGTGGGCTTGGTACCGGATATCACCGTGCGCCCAATCAGCCTGACTTACAGCGCGACGCTGAAGGGCACGGCGAGCGAGTCTGGTTTTCATGCGGGTGTGGCGAGAAACATCCCAGGTGGCAGCAATGGCCGCGCGGCCGATTTCGTGGCTTCACGCGCATCCGCGACCGACAATTACACGATCTATCGCATGGGCGCGAATGTGACCGCGTTATTCGCTGGTACTTGGCAGGCGCGCGCCGCGATCAATGGCCAGTACACGCGCGATTCGCTGATTTCGGGCGAGCAGTTCGGCATGGGCGGTCCGGATACGGTGCGCGGTTATCTAGTGCGCGAAGTGAACAACGACAAGGGTTATACCGGACAGTTGGAGGCCTATACGCCGGAACTCGCTTCAAGATTGGGTGCGCCCTCCGAGCTGAGAATGCGCGTGCTGGGTTTTTATGATTTTGGCTCGGTGAGCCGCAATAATGCGTTGCCCGCCGAACAAACATCGAAATCCATCTCCAGCGTCGGGCTGGGTTTGCGCTTGAATTACAGCAAATACGCCAGCCTGCGCGTGGACGTGGCGCATGTGCTGCGCGATGCCGGCACGCGCCAGAGCGGCGACAATCGCGTCGGCGCAGGTTTGGCGCTGGTGTTCTGATCCGCGTTCAGCCTAAATTAATCTTTATTCACCTCAGTTTACCCCGCCTTGCTCGTGCAGCAGCGCGCACCAACGTAAGCGTTAGCCTGTCCAGATTCGGCGCGCGTTGCCGCAACCGCACAGTCCACATCCTCATAAAAAATCTATCATTTTGTGAGATTCAGGCAGACGTCCAACGCACCGGCAGCCCTTTGTCGAGGCCGCCCGCAACAATATTTCTGCTACCCTATTGACATCCCTCGGGGGGAGTAGCTTTGATATCATCCACGCAGTCACAAAAAGCGGTTAATAAACCGCACGCAGTCGCAAGAGGAGGCCAAGGAGAAGTTTCTGACTGGCCAGATTCCACTGTCGGCGGAAAGTTGCGTTTGGGATTTGGGCACCTTGTGCCGGCTTCATCGCGTGCCGTTCGCGCCTGAACTTCTGCGCCAGCAGTTCCCGCCGCCGTATACCCAGAATATCTTTCAGCGTGCCGCCGAGGCGCTGGGCTTCAAGTGCGGCTGGCGTGCGATACCCACGATCGATCTGGCTTTACCGGCCGTGCCGTGGATCGCATTGCTAAATCAAACGAACGCGGAATCAGCCCCTGCACCGCAAGCGAATAACGAACCCACAGCCGAGGATCCCCCCACCCACACCCTCGCCCTAATCCTCAAATGCACCGAAGCCCAAATAACCTACCTACGCGAAGGTGACCAAGCCCCAGTAACCGAACCACGCAGCCAGTTCGAAACAAAGTACGCAGGCAACGCCCTGCAAGCCACCCGCGCCGCGCCGGCGCTGCAAGACCCCGATGCCGCCCCCGATGCGCAGGGAACATTCGGCTTCAAATGGTTCATCCCCGAACTGCTAAAACACAAATCCATCTGGCGCGACGTGCTCGGGGCCTCGCTCGTCATCCAGTTGATGGCGCTGGCCACGCCCATCTTCACCCAGGTGGTGATCGACAAGGTGATTGTCCACCAGACCCTCAGCACACTCACCGTCATCGCCTTCGCCCTCGCGGTGTTCATCCTCTTCAGCGCCGGCCTCACCTGGGTACGCCAATACCTGGTGCTGCACACCGGCAACCGCATCGACGCGGTGCTGGGCAGCAAAGTCTTCGAGCACCTCTTCAAACTGCCGCCGCGCTACTTCGAGCATCGCGGCACCGGCGTGCTGGTGGCGCGCGTGCATGGGGTGGAGACCACCTTCGGCGTGGTACCGCAAGAGACGATACTGTTCAGCGGCACCATCTACGAAAACCTGACGCTGGCCAACGCGCACGCCAGCTTCAAGGAAGTGATTCACGCCTGCAAGCTTGCCGAAATCCACGACACCATCGAACAACTACCGCAGGGGTATTGGAGGCCGCAGGCTTGAAGGTGTCCGATGAACAGATGGGCCAGATCAGGGTTTTGCTGTGGGGCGCCGAGGAATGATGCCCCCACCATACATGACGCGAATACTAAGGTTGGAATAAGGTGCGGCCAGTGATTATGTTTGCTGCTAACAGCAAGAAAACAGCAAAGCGATAGGGCTGATGGGCAAGCCCTGATAACAGGCCAAAACAGGCGGAATCATGGAACCAAACGTGCCTTTATGCGCGCGCGAGCATGTAGAGGGCCCAGGGTTCTGCCAAGAACGTATCCTGGGCCTTCGTTTATCCAGCGTCTGAGAACAGGATACCGCTCGTGACCACCTTGTGCGGGCAAGGCATCTGAATCACTCATACCGC
>CAMDLH010000189.1 GCA_945901405.1 Bordetella parapertussis
ACTTGGTCAGACGACTGCTCCAATCTGATACCTGCCTTTGAACCTCGGATTGCTCGAACGGCAGCAGTGGGTCGGGTGCACTCATTCGTTGTAACGCACAGCCGCCGTTCGACCCAAAGTTTCGGGCAATGGCTGGTTACTGATCGACACCCGCCGCCCATCTTGCATAGAGCCAACGGCGGCTCAGGCCGAATTGCACGCATAGGGCTTCCGGCAGGTATCGGAGTAGAGCAATCGCATAAATGACCAGTCTGTCGTGGCGCCGGGCGGCAGGACCGGGCCGAGTGCTAACCGACAGATTGGCCAAAGGGTGTTCTCGCCGACCTGATACTGACCACCCGTGCCGATTGCGCATTGACCAGTGTCTGTAAATTGGCGGCGGTGGTCAATCGCAGATCGGCACAATCTGCCGAAATGATCAATTTCGTATCGGCGGTAACACTCGGTCAATGTGACGTCGGCGCTGCACAGTATCGAACCGGCGGGAACAGCAACGGCGAGGACATCAAACTTTCTCCACTGGTTGGAGGAGGGCGCTGCCGTAAAATCGAAATCAGTGCCAGATGGCCTTCGTCCCGAGTATTGGTTGGTGCCCGCTGTCGCGTGATTGACGGTGCTGAAAAATATGCTTGACGTATTGCATATTTTTTGGTACTGTAACGTACGATGATCGTAAGCTACCGGGACAAGAAGACGCGCCAGTTCGCCGAAGGCAAACGGGTAAAAGCCTTTGGCGGTTTTGAACGCAAGGCCGAGATGCGCTTGGATCAGCTGGAAGCCGCGACCTCGCTGCTTGACCTAGACTTGCCGGGCAACCGCTTGGAAGCTTTGAAGGGTGATCGTAAAGGTCAGTATAGCGTGCGGATTAATGACCAGTGGCGGATCTGCTTTGAATGGGCGAAGGGCGCGCCAGGGCCGAGCAATGTTGAGATCGTTGATTATCACTAGGAGCGACATCATGGGACGCAGTGCCATACATCCCGGCGAACACCTCGCCGAACAGCTTGCCGCGCTCAAAATGAGCGCCGCGGAACTGGGCCGTCAGCTTAAGGTGCCGGCCAACCGCATCACCGAAATTCTGAACGGGCAACGCGCAATCACCGGTGACACAGCCTTACGCTTGGGGCATTTCTTCGGAACCAGTCCTCAGTTTTGGCTCAACCTTCAGACGGTATACGAACTGCGCCTAGCGGAGCAAAAGACCGGCGGGATGATCAAGACTTTGCCGACGCTCAGTACGCGCGCAAAGAAACCGGCGACCAAAGAACTGCAGCTGGCATAAAGGCACACTAAATTTCAGCCCTTTCAAGGTGATGCTTTTTATCGGTTTCCATCTGGGAAAGCGCGATCAGGCAAGTTTTTCGCCCTTGAAAAACCACGGTGAAATTTAGGCTCTCCTCTATGAGGGCAATAAAATCAATGACTTACCACCTTGAAAGGGCTGACACTAAATTTAGCCAACAATGCCGCAATAGGGAAACAAATTAGGGCGCGTTAACACAACCGAAGCGTTTCGACGACCAAAGCGAAGTGAATAAACGCAATGAACATGTGGGGTGCGAATTGCTAAATCTTTGCTTGAGCGGCGAACTTGAATGGCCCGCGAAGGGACGAGGTCGACAAACATTTGCAACATTTTTAAATGTTCGGTATTCAGCAGCGGCAGGTATATCGTGTTGCTAAAGCAGGGAATGCCATTTCATACCGAGGCGGAGTTTGGAAGAGAATCTATCGTCCATTTCGTGAAAGATTTGGCATGCATCGATCGCGGTGACGCAAATCGGTTTTAATTTTAGGCAGGATTTGGGCAGGAAAATCAATTTTTCATAGAGAGAATCGACCCCTTTCAAGGTGGTATCCGGGGTTTGAATCACCGTGAGGACGGCTATCCGAGCGCCGGTTTAAGTCTTCTCTCGCCCAAACCTGCAGCCCGCAATGAGCAAGGGATAGTACGCGCTACACGTTACGAACGCTTCTTGAACAACAGCAGCCATGTCATCGAATTTGCCGTAGAAACTTTGGAAGATCATTTGACTTCCCTCTGGAGTTTTCATCGAAAATCGGATATCATCTTCCAAAATTTACACATAACAGGCTGATTTCTATAGATTTTATGTCAGGCCTGTCACGCCAGGGGTCGCGGGTTCGAGTCCCGTCCACTCCGCCAGATTCAAACTGAGAAAGGGCGAACCGCGGTTCGCCCTTTTTTTTAACGGGTATCGGCCATGTACGATTTTGTTCACAAGCACCGCAGGGCATTACAGCTCATGCTGGCGTTGGTCATCCTTCCGCCGTTCGCGCTGTTTGGTGTCGATTCATATTTGCGCAGCGGCGACTCCACCGCGCCGGTGGCGCATGTCGGTGATCGCGCCGTGACGCAGCAGGAATTCAACGTCGCCCTGCAGGAACGCCAGGACGTCATCCGCAACATGACCGGGGGCCGCGCCGATCCGTCGATGCTCGACAGCCCTGAATTGCGCGCTGGCGTGCTCGATGGCGTGATCAATCAACATCTGCTGCTGCGCCAGGCCTCGCGCTCACGCATGATGGTGCCGGACCAACACCTGCAGGCGGTGCTGGCCGAAGCCCCTGGATTTCAGGAAAACGGCAAGTTTTCGCTGGCGCGCTACGAGCAGTTTTTGAAGTCGCGCGGACGCACGGCGGAGCAATTCGAGGACGAAGTGCGCCGCGATCTGTTGATCAAGCAGCAGGATGATGCGTATTCCGATTCGCATTTTCTGCCGCGCGCGACGCTGGTGAGGTTGCTGAAACTGACCGAGCAGCAACGCGAGGTGAGCCAATTCGTGTTCGCCCCCGACCGTTATGAAGCCCAGGTAAAACTCGAAGCAGACGCCGTGAAGAAATACTACGACGCCAACCAGAATGAATTTCGCATTCCCGAACAAGCGCGTGTCGAATACGTGGCGCTGACCATCGATTCATTGTTGCCGCAGCAAACGGTGAGCGAAGAAGAAGTCAAAAAGGCGTTCGAGGAGACCATCGCCAAGACCCAGACGCCGGAAACCCGCCAGGCGAGCCATATCCTGATTGCAGTGGATGCCAAGGCGCCGGCCGAAGAGAAAAAGAAAGCGCGCGCCCAGGCCGATGACGTATACAAGCAGGTCAAGGCCAAGCCCGCGAGTTTTGCCGATCTGGCGAAAAAATATTCGAAAGATCCGGGCTCGGCGGAAAAGGGCGGCGACCTGGGATCGTTTCGCCGCGGCGACATGGTAAAGGCGTTCGCCGACATGGCGTATCAGATGAAGGTGGGGGATATTTCAGAACCGGTCGAGACTGAATATGGCTACCACATCATCAAGCTTGCCGGCATTTCGGCGAGCAAGCCGCCTGCTTTCGAGGAGCATCGCGCGCGCATTGAAACCGAGTTGAAAAGACAGCGTGCGTCCAAGCAGTTCTCGGCGCTGGCGGAAAACTTTCACAACGCCGTGTTCGAGCAATCGGAAAGCCTGAAAGGCGCGGCGGAACTCGCCAAATCACCGGTGCAGCAAAGCGCCTGGCTGTCGCGCACGCGCGCCGAGGATGCGCGGCTTAACAATCCGAAGTTGCTGCAGGCGATATTCTCCGACGAGGTATTGAAGAATAAACGCAATACGGAGGCGGTGGAGGTGGCGCCCGGCGTCATGGTTTCCGCGCGCCTCATCGAGCACAAACCCTCGGCGGTGCAGCCTTTCGATAAGGTCAATGAGGTGATTGTGAAGCGCCTGACGCGTCAGCGCGCCACCCAGATCGCGGCGCAGGAGGGGCGCGCCGCGCTAGAACAATTGCGCCAGGGCAAGGGCGGCGACCATGCGTGGAGCGAAACGAAACTGGTGAGTTTTACCACCGACGCAAAAGATATGAATCCGGCGGTGTTCAAGCAGGTGATCAAGGTCGATGTCAGCAAGCTGCCGGCGTATTCCGGCGTCGAGGACGGACAGGGCGGCTACGCGCTGATTCGTGTGTCACGCGTGGTCGATCCGGAGAAAATAGAAGCCGAGAAGGAAAAAGGCCTCGTGAACATGCTGCAGCAATCGATAGGCGCCGAGCAGTTCGCGGCGTATGTCGCAAGTCTCAAGCAGAAAACCGGCGTGAAGATCCGCCAGGAAGCGCTGGCGGACAAGAAAGACAAGTAGAGCTTGCCGAACTACGCCGCGCCTGTGATGCCGCCGACGGTGGTGTTGAAGCCCGCGTCAACGTAAGTGATCTCGCCGGTAATGCCGGCCGCCAGATCACTTAACAAAAACGCCGCCGCGTTGCCGACGTCCTCGGTGCTGACATTGCGCCGCAGCGGCGCATTTTCCTCGACAAACTTCAGTATCTTTCCAAAGCCGCCGATGCCCGCGGCCGCCAGTGTCTTGATCGGGCCGGCGGAAATGCCGTTCACCCGTATGCCTTTCGGTCCGAGATTGGACGCGAGATAACGCACGGCGGCTTCGAGGCTGGCCTTGGCCAAACCCATCACGTTGTAGTTGGGCACGGTGCGCACGGCGCCCAGGTAGGTAAGTGTCAACAGCGCGCCGTTGCGGCCCTCCATCAACGGCAGCGCGCCCTTCGCGAGCGCGGCAAAGCTGTACGAACTCACGTCATGCGCGACACGAAACCCTTCGCGCGTAAGTCCGTCGAGGAGGTCGCCCTTTAACGACTCGCGCGGCGCAAAGGCGATGGCATGCACCAGTCCATCCAGACCGTTCCATTCGGCCTTCAGGTCGTCGAACAACTTGGCGATTTGCGCATCATCGGACACATCGCACGGCAGCACCGGTGTGTTGCCAAATTCCCTGGCCAGATCAACCACGCGATCCTTGATGCTCTCGCCCTGGTAGGTGAACGCAAGCGTGGCGCCTTCGCGCTTCGCGGCCTTGGCGATGCCGTAGGCGATGGAGCGGTTCGACAGCAATCCGGTGATAAGAATTTTCTTGCCTTGCAGCATCGCCATTATGTTTCCTTCTTTTTCGCGCCGGGTGACGCCGCGAATTATAGCGTAACCGCCGCCGCGGGCCGGGTGACGCGCATGGCCTGTTTCGGATACACTTTGCCGCGATGAAACTCGCCAGCGCAATCGCCGTATTGTTGTTCGCCGCACTGTCTTCGGGCTGCGGCGACGTGTTGTGGAACAACCCGTACCGCGCCGATGAATCGTCGCGCAACGTTTTGTACTCCTCGTTCTCGGAGCGGCCCAAGCATCTCGACCCGGTGCAGTCGTACAGCGAAAACGAATACGCGTTCATCGGCAATATCTACCAGCCGCCGCTGCAATACCATTATCTGAAGCGCCCCTACCAGTTGGTGCCGTGGAGTGCCGCCGAGATGCCGCGCCCCGTCTATCACGATGCGCGAGGTTCGCCCCTTGCGGATGACGCTGATGCCGCGCGCGTGGCCTACAGCGAGTACGTGATACGTATCAAGCCCGGCATCAAGTATCAGCCGCATCCCGCGTTTGCAACCGATGCCGCGGGCAAACCGGTCTACCACGGTCTCACGCGCGAGGTGCTGCGCGACATACACACCATCGGCGACTTCAAGCAAAGTGGTACGCGCGAATTGATCGCGGACGACTACGTCTACCAGATCAAGCGCCTCGCGCATCCGCGCCTGCATTCGCCGATCCTCGGGCTGATGCAGGATTACATCATCGGGCTGAAGGAGCTTGCCAGCACCTTGCAGGATGCCGCGAAGAAGCTGCCGCCGGACGCCTACATCGATCTCACCGCGCACGGGCTCGAAGGCGTGCGTGTGATCGACCGACACGCCTACGCCGTGCGCATCAAGGGCAAGTATCCGCAGTTCGCGTACTGGCTGGCGATGCCATTTTTTTCGCCCGTGCCGCAAGAGGCCGATCGTTTTTACAGCCAGCCCGGCATGAAGGAAAAAAACATCACGCTTGACTGGTACCCGGTCGGCACCGGGCCGTACATGCTGACCGTGAACGATCCCAATCGCCAGATGGTGCTGGAGCGCAATCCGAATTATCAAGGGTACGCCTACCCGTCAGAGGGAGATGCCGATGACGCCGCGAACGGATTACTGAAGGATGCAGGCAAGCCGCTGCCATTCATAGACCGCGCGGTGTTCAGTCTGGAGAAAGAACAGATTCCGTACTGGAACAAATTTTTGCAGGGCTATTACGACGCTTCGGGCATCAGCTCCGATACCTTCGATCAGGCGGTGCAGTTCTCGGGGCAGGGCGAGGTCACGCTGTCGGAGGAAATGCAGACGCGCGGCATTCAGTTGCAGACTTCCACCGCGACCAGCGTGTTCTACATGGGTTTTAATTTGCTCGACCCGGTGGTCGGCGGCTATACCGAGCAGGCGAAGAAGATACGCCAGGCGATCACCATTGCCATCGATCAGGAAGAATTCATTTCGATCTTCCGCAACGGGCGCGGACTGCCATCGCACGGGCCGATACCGCCGGGCATCTTCGGTTATCGCGAAGGCAAGGAGGGCATCAATCCGCACGTCTACGACTGGGTGGATGGCAAGGCGAAACGCAAGCCCATCGAGGCGGCGAATAAACTGCTCGCCGAAGCGGGCTTCCCCGAAGGCCGTAATGCGAAAACCGGCCAGCCGCTACTGGTCAATCTCGATACCTCGCAGACCGGGCCGGGCGCGAAGGCGCAACTCGATTGGTATGCGAAACAATTCCAGAAGCTCGGCATTCAGTTCGTGGTGCGCGCCACCGACTACAACCGCTTTCAGGACAAGCTGCGCAACGGCAGCACGCAGATGTACTTCCTCGGCTGGAACGCGGATTATCCCGATCCGGAAAATTTCATGTTTCTGCTGCACGGGCCGCAGAGCAAGGTGAAGATCGCCGGCGAGAACGCATCGAACTACGCCAACGCCGAATACGACAAACTGTTCGACCAGATGAAGCACATGGCCAACGGCCCCGAACGTCAGGCCATCATCGACCGCATGATCGATATCCTGCGCGCGGACGTGCCGTGGGTGTGGAGCTGGTTTCCCAAGGATTACACGCTGCGCCACGGCTGGGTGCACAACCGCAAGCCCAACAAGATGGGGCACAACACGCTGCAATATCAGCGTATCGACGTGGCGCTGCGCACCAAGCAGCGCAGTGATTGGAATCGTCCCAACGTGTGGCCGGCGTTGTTGATCGGCGCACTGTTGATCGTGAGTTTTGTGCCGGCGGTGTTTACGTTCCGGCGCCGTGAGCGCGCCAGCGCGCGGGTTGCCACTGAGGGAGCCAACGCATGAGCGCGTATCTCATCCGGCGCGTGATCTATGGATTTTTCATCCTCGTGCTGGTCAATGTGCTGACCTTCGCGGTGTTTTTTTTCGTCAACACACCCGACGACATGGCGCGCGCGCATCTGGGCGCGAAACGCGTGACCAACGAAGCCGTGGCCAAATGGAAGCAGGAACGAGGCTACGATAAGCCACTGTTTTTAAACGATAAATTTTCTGGCGTCGAGGCGCTGACGCAGACGGTTTTTTTCGAGAAATCGGTGAAACTGTTTGCCTTTGATTTCGGCCGCTCCGACCAAGGGCGTGACATCGGTTACGACATCCGCGCGCGCATGTGGCCCAGCCTCGCGATACAGGCGCCGGTGTTTCTCGTGGGCCTGCTGGTTACGGTGACGCTGGCGTTGCTGATGACGCTGTTTCGCGCGACATACGTTGATTTTTGGGGCGTGGTGATCTGTGTCGCGATGATGTCGATCTCGGGTTTGTTCTACATCATCGGCGGGCAATATCTGATCGGCAAGTTATGGAGCCTGGTGCCGATTTCCGGCTACGACACCGGGACCAACGCGATCAAATTTCTGATCCTGCCCATGGTCATCGGCGTCATCGGCGGCATCGGCGCCAGCACGCGCTGGTACCGCACCATTTTCAACGAGGAAATCAACAAGGACTACGTGCGCACCGCGCGCGCCAAGGGCTTGTCCGAACTGCGCGTATTGTTCAAACACGTGCTGCAAAACGCCATGATCCCGATCCTCACCGGCGTGGTGGTGGTGATTCCGGCGTTGTTCCTCGGCGCGCTGATCATGGAGTCGTTCTTCAGCATTCCTGGCCTCGGCAGCTACACCATCGATGCAATTCAGTCGCAGGATTTTGCCATCGTGCGCGCGATGGTGTTTCTGGGATCGGTGCTCTACATTATCGGATTGATACTGACCGACATTTCATACACGCTGGTCGATCCGCGCGTGAGGTTCGAATAATCATGTTCCGGCCCGTGATCCTGTGGACTGACGCGCTGGTGTTTCTGTTGCTGGCGGTACTCGCGGTGTTCGTGTGGTATGTGCGCCAGCACGAGCATCTGCTCGCGCCATGGCGCAAGGTCGCGCGCAACGCGAGCGGCATGGCGGCACTCACGGTGCTGCTGTGTTTCATCACGGTGGGCCTGCTCGATACGCTGCATTACAAACCGCTGCTCACCGGCAAGGACGGCAAGGTCGCCTACGCGACCGACGTGCTGAGCGTGCTTGATTTGCTGGCGGGCGATTTGCGCACGCAAAAAGAGAAAACCTATTCCGCGCCGCTCGCCACGCATCTATTCTCCAAGGAGACCGTGCAGGGCGCGGATGGGCGCGAAACCCGCGAGCATCCGCGCCTGCTTTACGGCGGCAAACATCTTGCCGATCCGCATGCCGACCACACATCCGATGTTGCGCGCCGCGCGATGGCGGGGGCGGCCGCAGGCGCGCTGGCGTGGCTGGTTTTGTCGACACTGCTGTGCGCGTTGATTGCGAGCAACAGCGGCGGCGGCATCGATGCGGCGTGGAGCGCCATCTGGCGGCGCGAGACCGAAGTGCCGTGGCATGCGGTGTTGATGACGCTGGGCGTGCTGTTGCCATTGATCGGCGTGGTCACGCTGCTCAGTGCGAAGTATCACGTGTTCGGCACCGACAAGGTGGGGCAGGACGTGCTCTACCTCGCGCTGAAAAGCATACGCCCCGGCCTCATCATAGGCACGGTCACCACGCTGGTGATGCTGCCGTTTGCACTCGCGCTTGGCATCATGGCGGGCTACTACCGCAAATTCGTCGACGACCTGATTCAATACATCTACACCACGCTGCATTCGATACCCGGCGTGTTGCTGATCGCGGCGGCGGTGCTGATGATGCAGGTGTATGTCGAAAATCACCCCAAGCTCTTCACCACTAACGTCGAGCGCGCGGATTTCAGGCTGTTGTTTCTGTGCCTGATCCTTGGCGTGACAAGCTGGACATCGCTGTGCCGGCTGCTGCGCGGCGAGAGCCTGAAGCTGCGCGAGATGGAATACATTCAGGCCGCGCACGCGTTCGGCGTGTCGGGGTTTCGCATCATGACGCGCCACATCCTGCCGAACGTGATGCACATCGTGCTGATCGCGGTGGTGATGGATTTCAGCGGCCTGGTGCTGGCCGAGGCGGTGTTGTCGTATATCGGCATCGGTGTCGATCCGTCGATGAACAGCTTCGGCTCCATGATCAACAACGCGCGGCTGGAGATGGCGCGCGACCCCATGGTGTGGTGGTCGCTCGCCACGGCGTTTGCATTCATGCTGGTGCTGGTGTTGTCGGCCAATCTTTTTGGTGACGCGGTGCGCGACGCGCTTGATCCGCGCATCCGGCCGCGCACGTTGACCCCTCATCGCATCGCCGCGCTGATAGGCGCTCGCACGGCACGCAATGCCGCCGAGCGTCCAGCATGACCACGACTCCGCTACTCAGCGTGCGCAACCTGCGCACGTGGATCGACACCGGCGACGCGGTGGTGCACGCGGTGGATGGCTTGTCATTCGACATTGCACCCGGCGAAACCTTTGCGCTGCTCGGCGAATCCGGCTGCGGCAAATCGATCACCGCGTTATCAATCGCGCGCCTGTTGCCCGAAGCGGCCTTCATCGCGGGCGGTGAAGTCAGATTCGGCGGCGAGGACTTGCTGGCAATGCCGGAGCAGGCGATGCGCGAAGTGCGCGGGCGGCGCATCGCGATGATTTTTCAGGAGCCGAATCTCGCGTTGAACGCGGTGATGACCGCGGGCGAACAAATCGCCGAGACTTTAAGACGCCATACTGAACTGGAAGGCGCGGCGCTCGATGCGCGCGTGCTTGAACTTCTGGACGCGGTGCGCATGCCCGATGCCTCGCGCAGGCAACACGAATATCCGTTTCAGTTGTCGGGCGGCATGAAGCAGCGCGTGATGATCGCGGTGGCGCTGGCGTGTAATCCCGAGTTGCTGATCGCCGATGAGCCGACTACAGCGCTCGATGTCACGATACAGGCGCAAGTACTTGATTTATTGAGAGAATTACAACGAGAGCGCCGGATGTCGCTGCTCCTCATCACGCACGATCTGGCGGTGGTGTCGGGCATGGCGCACCGCGTCGCCGTGATGTACGCGGGCGAGATTGTCGAGACCGCGGCACGAGACCAATTTTTTGCTTCACCCAATCATCCGTATTCGAGGAAACTTTTTGATTCGTTACCGGCGCTGCGCAAGCGCGGGCAGGCGCTGGCGGTGATCAAGGGCAGTGTGCCCGCACTGACGCGCGAGTTTGCAGGCTGCCGTTTTGTCGAGCGTTGCGAAAGCGCCTTGCCGCACTGCGGTGGGCGCGTGCCGCTGTGGCGCGAATTGAGCGCAAACGCGGGCGTGCGTTGCCATTTGTTCGCCGATGATGCCGCGAAGCATGTTGGTGCGCCCGCGCCAGCTATCGTTCATGGTTCAACGCCCCCTTTTGTGCAGTCACGAGATGAGGCATCGACGGCGTTGTTGAGAGTGCGGGATTTGAAAGTGCATTTCCCCATCCGTAAAGGCTTGTTGAAGCGCGTCGCGGGCCATGTGAAAGCAGTCGATGGCGTGTCGCTCGAAATTCAGCGCGGCCGCACGTTGGGCCTTGTCGGCGAATCCGGCTGCGGAAAGACCACTATCGGCAAGGGTTTGTTGCGGCTGGTTGAACCGACTTCGGGCGAGGTGCTGTTCGACGGCGAGGATTTGCTGCAACTGCGCAGCGGCCGCATGCGCGAGCAGCGCAAGCACGTGCAGATTATTTTTCAGGATCCGTATTCGTCGCTCAACCCGCGCATGCGCATCGCCGAGACCATCGAGGAGGGCATGGCCGCGCTCAATGTCGCCGCGACCAAGGCTGAGCGCCATGCACGCATCGATGCGCTGCTCACCGAAGTGGGGCTCTCGCCCGAAGTGAAATACCGCTACCCGCATGAATTCTCCGGCGGACAGCGTCAGCGCATCGCGATCGCGCGCGCGCTGGCGGTGGAGCCCAAACTCATCGTGTGCGACGAGCCGACCAGCGCGCTGGATGTCTCGGTGCAGGCGCAGATACTCAACCTGTTGAGGGAATTGCAGGCAAGGAAGGGGCTTACGTATCTGTTCATCACGCACAACATCTCGGTGATCGAGTTCATCGCGCATGAAGTCGCGGTGATGTATTTGGGCCGTATTGTCGAGCAGGGCAACGTGGATGAAGTGCTGCAAAAGCCGCAACACCCCTATACCAGGGCGCTGCTATCGGCGGTGCCGGAAGTCGATATTGAGTCTAAGCGCAGCGTGATCCGGCTTGAAGGGGATATTCCTTCACCCATCAACCCGCCGGCCGGGTGTCATTTCCATCCGCGCTGCAAGGAGGCGATGGATATATGCCGCGCCGAGTATCCCGCCAGATCTGAACTGGGAGCGGCGCACTACGCGCATTGCCATTTGTACCGCCCGGCGTGATGGCGGCGGTGAGTTACTGCTGTTTTTATTTTTTCGCCAGTTGCACTTGCGCAACCTTGCGTGCCGCGGGCTTGGCCGCGGCGAGCTTGCCCTTTTGAATAGCCGCGGCATTGGCCGCCGGGCGTGTCGCCACGTTTTGCGCAACACCACGCCCACGAACGTTGGTTCTAACGTTACGTACGGCTTGCGCTACCGACACCGGGGCAGCCAAGGGTAGTTCGGGTAACTGCGGATTCAGGTCGCCATTTGCCGGCACCAACAGCGCTTGCCCGGTGGTTATGCGCCGGCGCGGGCCGATGCCGTTGGCCTCGTTCAGTTCCGTCACCGTCATGCTGTAGCGGTCGGCGATGGTCTCGGCGCGCTCACCCGCGCGCACGACGTGCGTTTGCCATTTCGTGAGCGGCCGGCCTTCGTGGCTCGCCATTGCCGTGAGGAACGCCTGCACCTTGTGCTTGGGCAGCAATATGGTCTCGGCGCTATCGGCGTTGATCACCGGCCGGGTGTGCGCCGGGTTGAGGAATTTGAATTCATCTATCGTCATGTCGGCGAATCTCGCGGCGAGCTCAACGTCGATGTGGCGCTTGACGGTGATGATGTCGAAGTAGGGTTCATTGGGCACGTTGGCAAGCTGCAGGCCGAATCGCGAC
>CAMDLH010000190.1 GCA_945901405.1 Bordetella parapertussis
TGATTTCGATGTTGTTGGTTTTGAGTTTCATGGTGAACGGCTTAAAAAATAGGGTGCATCAGATTCTGCCGTGGACATGAGCAAGTATTGAACCGCGCTATTCGACGCTATATCGCGAAAATGCTCTACACCTTGTCGTTCCCGCGAAGGCGGGAACGACAGAGTTGGTCAATCACGCACGTGAAGGCTGTGTAAAATATAAATAAAAACAATAAGTTATGAGTATTCTGGCTAACGTCCCGTCCATCGGGGCGGCTGCTTCGCCACAAACGACTCGCGCCCGATCCTGAAATCATCACTGCCATAACATTCGCGGATCAAATCTTCACCGTCAGGTAAACCCGCATGCAAGGCGCGGCGCAGCGCTTCCTTGGTGACGCGCATTGTGATCGGTGCATTGCCGGCGAGGCGTTCGCACAATTCCGCGACGCGCGCGTCTAGGTTTTCAGCCGCAACAATTTCGCTGAGATAGCCGCAGGCGAGCGCCTCGCTGTCGGTGAGGTTCTCCGCGAGCAGCAGCATTTTTTTCGTGCGCGCGTGGCCGAATGCGTTGGCGATCAGCGCGCAGTTTTCCACCGACAAACAATTGCCCAACGTGCGCGCGATAGGCACGCCAAAGCGCGAGCCGGGTGTGGCGATGCGCAGGTCGCACGCGGTGGCGATGGCGAGTCCGCCGCCGATGGCCCAGCCCTCGACCACCGCAAGTGCAGGCACGGGCAGTGTTTCCACGGAATTCACGTATTCGGCGACCTTGCGTTCGTATGCGATGCCGTCCTCGCCGGATTTGAAATCAAGAAACTGGCGGATGTCGGTGCCCGCGATAAACGCCTTGCCGCCCGCGCCGCGAAAAACCGCCACGCGCACGCTCTTGTCGGCGGCGATTTGCCCGCACACTTCGGCCATCTGTTCATACATCGTCCACGTCATCGCGTTGCGCGCAGCAGGGCGGTCGAAGATCACGTGCGCGATTTCGTTGTTTGCGCCCGTGCGCTTGTAGTGGACGGTTCCGTTGGTCATGGGACGATTTTACTCCGTGGAACGGTGTTGATTGCGGTGCGCCGAACTGTTACGGTAACAGCGCCACAGGAGACCGGCCATGACTCAATTAAAACGTACGATGATGAATTTTGCAGGCAGCGCGGCTGCCGTGACGCTCGCGCTGTGCGCACCGGCGGCGCATGCGCAAAACTACCCGGTAAAACCCGTGCGCCTGATCGCGCCGTTTCCGGCCGGCGGCTCGTCCGATCTGATCGCGCGCATAGTGGCGCAGCGCATGACCGAAGGGTTGTCGCAGCAGATCATCATCGAGAACCGTCCGGGCGCTGGCAGCAATCTTGGAACGCAAGTCGCGGCGCGCGCGGCGCCCGACGGTTACACGCTGCTCATCACCAGCGTTACCGCCGCCATCAACATGACGCTCTACAAAAACCCCGGCTACGATCTATTGAAGGATTTCACCCCGATCTCGAAACTCGCGGTCGGCCCCACCGCACTGGTGGTGCATCCGTCGGTGCCCGCGCGCAACGTGCGTGAGTTCATCAAGCTCGCGCAATCGCGCCCCGGCCAGTTGAGCTACGGTTCGGGCGGCAACGGTACGCCTTCGCACATCTGCGGTGAGATGCTGCGCCACATGGCGAAGGTCAATGTGTTGCATGTGCCGTACAAGGGCACCGGCCAGTCGGTGACGGATCTGATGGCCGGGCAAATCCAGTTTGTGTTTGCCAGCATGCCGGTGGCGTTTCCGCACATGAAGACCGGCCGCCTGCGCACGCTGGCGGTCACCGGCGCCGCGCGCACGCCGCTCGCGCCCGATCTGCCCACGGTGGCCGAGTCGGGCATACCGGGTTACGCGTTTGATTCGTGGTGGGGGCTGGTGACCAACACAGGCGTCACGCCCGCGATCATCAACACGCTGAATATCGAAGTGCGCCGCGTGCTGCAATTGCAGGACGTGAAAGACCGTTTTGCCGATCTGGGCATCGACGTGTCGCAAAGCAGCCCGGCGGAGCTAACTGCCTTCACGCGATCAGAGGCTGACCGTTTCGCGAAGATTATTCGCGATACCGGCATCAAGGCCGATTAAAGTTTCTTGTTTTTCTTGCGCGCGGGGGCGAGCGTGACACCGCCCGCGTAGCCTTGAAAGATGTTGGCCGCGCCGGTTTCAGGCTTTTCGCGCGCGAGTATTTCCTTGGTGTAGGGTTCGCTGCGATCTTGCGGCCGATAGCCAAGCCGCTTCGCGTTGCGGTTGTCGAACCACGCGCGTTTGTTGTTCGAGATGCCGTAGACGATCTCGAATTCGATGCCGCGACGCTCAATGCCGATGGTGACGAGCTGCGCCATGTCGCGCGGGCTGATCCAGATCGCCAGCCGCCGGCGGTCGAGGGGTGCTGCGTTTACGTTGCCGATGCGCATGCAGAACATCTGCATGCCGTAGCGCACCGAGTAGTATTTCGCCAGCGCTTCGTTGAATACTTTCGACACGCCGTAGATGCTGTCGGGCTTGGGGTAGACCGTGTGGTCGATGGTTTCGTCGCGGTGGTAATAACCCACCGCATGATTCGAGGTGGCCACCAGGAAGCGCTTGACGCCGTTTTGCCGTGCGGCCTCGAGCGTGTTGCGAAAGCCGGCGATGTTGGCGGGCAGCATGCGCTCCCATGCGCCTTCTTCGGCGCCGTTGCCGGAAGTCTGCCCGCCCAGGTGCAGCACCGCGTCCACACCCTTGGTCAGGCGCAGCATGCTTTTGAAATCGGTGAGATCGGCGCGCACGAAAGTTTCGTTCTTGCCCAGGCCGCGTATCAGCTTGATGTCGGAGAGCCGCAACTTGTATTTGCCCGCAAGCTCCGCGCGCAGAAATGTGCCTATGCGCCCGGCGGCGCCGGTCATGAGTATGGTTTTCATTGAGTTTCCTGAGTTGCTTATCGCACGATGATGGTCAAACTGAAATCGCCGCGCAGCAGGCTGATGGCGTAACGCTCCGCGCCGCGCAGTGCGTTTTGCAATTCGGCGGCGGTTTGTATGCGCCGCCGGTTGACCGCGTAAATGATGTCGCCGGCGCGAAAGCCCGCGCCGAACGCGGCGCCGTTCGGCTCCACCGCCGTCACCACTAGCCCGCCGCCCTGCATGCGCTGGAACAACGGACTGCCGCGCTGAATTTCAATCACGCGCATGCCCGGCAGTTGCGCCACTGCCGCGCCTTCGCCGCCCTCGGCCGCCTGCGGCGGCGCGATCTGCACGCGCACCGCGCGCTGCGCGCCAGTGCGATTCAATCTCAATTCAACTTCCTCGCCTACGGGTGTGAGGCCCAGCCGCGCGCGCAGTTCAGCCGCGCTGCGTATCGGGCGCGTGTTCAAGTGCGTGACTACGTCGCCTTCGCGCAAGCCCGCTTTCTCGGCGGGCGAACCTTTCTGCACGCCGCCGATTACCGCGCCTTCGAGCGAAGTCACGCCGAGTTTTTTCGCGACCTCGGCGTTCAGATCGCCCATCTCGATGCCCAGCCGCCCGCGGCGCACTTCGCCGTGGCGTATGAGTTGATTCATCACCGCGCGCGCCATGTTCGCCGGCACCGCGAAGCCAATGCCGACGTTGCCGCCGGCGGGGCCGATGATGGCGGTGTTGATGCCAATCAGCTCACCGCGCAGGTTGACCAGCGCGCCGCCGGAGTTGCCGGGGTTGATCGAGGCATCGGTCTGGATAAAGTCTTCGTAGCCCTCGACACTCAGCCCACTGCGCCCCAGCGCGCTGACGATGCCCGAAGTCACCGTCTGGCCGATGCCGAACGGGTTGCCGATGGCGAGCACATAGTCGCCGACTTGCAGATTGTCGGAGTCGCCGATTTTCAGCGCGCTCAAGTTCGGCGCTTCGATCTGCAACAGCGCGATGTCGGTGCCGGGGTCCGCGCCCACGAGCTTGGCGCTGAACTGGCGGCGGTCTTTTAACGTGACGATCGCGCGCTCGGCATCCTTGATCACGTGGTGATTGGTCATCACGTAGCCGCGCGCGGCATCGACGATGACCCCGGAACCGGCGGCCTGCTCGCGTTGTTGCGGGCGATCCGGCACGCCGAAAAAGCGCCGGAAAAACGGATCGCGGAACAGCGGGTTGTTCTCCATCGGCGAGCGCGTGACCACCGAGATGTTCACGACCGCCGGCGTAACCTCGTTGACCAGTGGCGCAAGTGTCGGCATGCCGCGCGCGTCGGTCGTGGCAACGGGCTGCGCCACCACGGTGGCCACGGTGGTAGTGAGCGCGCCGAGTAAACTGGCGATCACAACAATGAAATGCACGAACACGGGAGAGTTTCTTGGCACAGCGTTACCTCGCAAGTTGTCTACTGGCGCATATACGCCCTTGATTTGGCGGCGGATGCCGCCGTATCAACTCGTTATCGTGGACGAATTCCAAGTATTTGTTTTTATTACTATTTTTACTTGAGTATCTGCACGAGGTTGTTGAAATCATCGGTCCACAGATGCAGTCCGGGAATCTCGGTGATCTTGGTGGTGTCTGCCTTGATTTTTTCGCTGTCGAGCAATTTTTGATTGCGCGTCACCAGCACCCAGTCGGTGCGCGAGGCGTCGCCTTCGCCTTCGTCATCCGCGATCAACGCGACCTTGACGCCGTAGGTGTCGGCGATCTGCTTGACCACGGGCGCGAGTTTGAGGAAGCGATTAGTCACATGAAACGCGATCACGCCATCGGGCTTGATGTGTTTCAGATAAATCGCCATCGCCTCCTTGGTGATGAGATGCACTGGAATCGCATCGCTCGAAAACGCGTCGATGGCGAGCACGTCGTACTGCTGCGGCGCTTCACGTTCCATGGTCAGGCGCGCATCGCCGAGCACGGTGTCTACGCGGGCCTTGCTGCCGGAAATAAACGTGAAATCACGGCGCGCGATCTCGATCACCTGCGGGTTGATTTCATAGAACCGGATCACGTCACCCTCGCGTCCGTATGCCGCGATCGTGCCGGTACCCAGGCCGACCACGCCTATGCGCAGCGGGGTATTCGTGCCGCGAGCCTGAAAGTATTTGATGGCAAGACCGGCGCCGCTCGATTCCGTGTAATACGTGGTGATACGGTCGCGCTTTGCCGGGAAGCGGTATTGCTCGCCGTGCATGATGACGCCGTGCATCAGGCGCCGCATCGCGGTTTCGCTGGTCTCCGGGCCGCTATCCTTCACGCGCAGCGTGCCGTAAAAATTGCGTGTCATCAGCAGCGCGTCATTCGAAAGCGCGGTGACGTAGTGATACACGTGAAAGCCCGTGAAGCCCGCCGCCGCCAGCAGCGCCATCGGCACGATGCGCGCCATGTTGAACGACAGGTACGCCGCGAGCAGCAGCGTTATCACCAGCCCGATGCCGAATTCGTAATAGGTATTGAAAAACTTTGGTGCGATGAAGCCGACCAACACGCCGCCCAGCGCGCCGCCCAGCGACACCATCAGGAAAAACGTCGTCAGATAACGCGGTGCGGGCTTGGTCGCAGCCAGCTCGCCGTGAAAGAACATGCACATCACGAATAGCCCGGCGCTGAATAGCGGCACCGCGACCTTGAACTCCATGATGCCGCCTTCCTCGTGCATGAACCACGCCAAGGCGCACACCACCACGATCAGCGGTCCGAGGAACACCCAGCGGTTGTACAAACCGCGCCCCTCGAAACACAGAATGAAGGTGATGAGATAAATCGTCAGCGGCATCAGCCACAAGAACGGCACCGAGGCGACATCGTGCGTGATGTGATTGGTGACCGACAGCAGCGTCGCCGAACCCATGGCGGCAAGTACCAGCCACAAGATGTATTGGCCGAATCTGGGCGCGGGGCTGTCGTCCATCGCGGCGGGTTGGGTGGCGAGCGCCTCGTGATGCGCGCGCAGACTGTAGATGCCGGTGCCGGCGCACACCACCACGAACAACACATAACCCGCGCTCCAGCCGTACGATTGATGCACGGTGGAGATCCACGGCTCGACCGCGAACGGGTACGACACCAGCGCCAGCAGCGAGGCGAAATTCGACAATGCGAACAAGCGATACACCGTGCCCGCCGAATGCGCGCGCGCGAACCACGCCTGCACCAGCGGCCCGGTGGTGGAGAGCAAAAAGTACGGCAGTCCGATGGTGAGCGTGAGCAAACCGAGTATGCGCCAGGTGGGGTCTTCGTCGCCCAGGGGCTTCCACGAGACATCGGGTATGATCGGCAGCGACGCGAGGCTCACCACCAGCAAGGTGATGTGCAATATCAACTGGCTGCGCGGCTTCATCTTGCGCGTGGTGAAATCGGTGTACGCGTAGCCGAACAACAACAGAAATTGGAAGAACACCAGGCAAGTCGTCCACACCGCGGCAGATCCGCCAAACCACGGCAGAATCTGCTTTGCCAGGATGGGTTGGACCAGAAACAGCAGGAACGCGCTCGTGAATATAGTCAGCGCGTAAAGAATCATATTATTATAAGATATTGTTTTTAAAGGGAATTTTTTGAGGCAGTGTAAGCTGCCCTTGCATAACGCATGAGCATCGCACAACGTCTACAGCGCGTTTGAAGCACGCGCGCTGGCCTGCCGTGCGGTGCGCATTTTACTCTGTGAATTTAAATCCAACTCATGATGAAACGTAAATTAATGGCGCTCGCGCTGTGGTTGATGTGCATGCCGGCGCATGCGCAATGCCTCGATGAATCCCGCGTGGCCGCGTTGGCAGCGCAGTGGCTCGACAAACAGCCGTTACGCGGCGTGCCCGCGAACCTGTCACCCGCCGATGCGGCGTGCTCGCGCGAGCGGCTCGTCGATCAGTTGCGCAAGCGCATGGGCCGCGTCGCTGGTTACAAGGCCGCGCTCACCAACACGGCGGTGCAGAAGAAGTTCGGCGTGAACGAACCCGTGCGCGGCACGCTGCTCGCGCGCATGCTGGTGCTGGAATCCGCGTTTCCCATCGACATCAAATTCGGCGCGCGCCCGGTGATCGAGGCCGATCTGCTGGTGGAGGTGGGCGACGAATCGATCAACGATGCGCGCACGCCGCTGGAAGCGCTGCGCGGCTTGTCGCGCGTGTTCCCGTTCATGGAACTCGCCGACCTGGTGCTGGCGGAGGGCGAGCGGATAAACGCCTCGGTCATCACCGTGATCAACGCCGGCGCTCGCGGCGGCATTTATGGCAAGCCGGTTGCGATCGAACCAACACAGGCATTCGCCGATGCGCTGCGCGATATGCGCGTGGTGATGAGCGACGAGACCGGCAAGGAACTTTCCAGCGCGACGGGTGCGGCGATTCTTGGCCATCCGCTTAACGCAGTGCTGTGGCTGGTGGAGGATTTGCGCAAAAGCGGCGAGCGGCTGCGCGTGGGCGACAAGCTGAGTCTCGGTGCATTTTCCGCACCACTGACGCCGCGCAGTGAAATGCGCGTGGGCATACGCTACAACGGCTTGCCGGGTGATATGCAACTTAACGTGCGGTTCAAATAACCGGGTAATTATCATGTCTGAAAACTACGAAGTGGTGGTCGAAAGCAATGTGATGATCGCCGCGCGCGATGGCGTCAAACTCGCAACCGACATTTATCGCCCCGCGCGCAATGGCAAAGCGGTGGATGGCAAATTCCCTGTGATTCTCGAACGTACGCCGTACGGCAAGACGCGCGCCTCGCGCTCCGAAGTTGATCGCGGCGAAACCAGGCCGCGTCCGCGCCCCGAAGTCGCGGCGATATTCGTGCGCGCCGGCTACATAGTGATTTATCAGGATTGCCGCGGGCGGCACGCCTCCGAGGGCGAATTCGTCAAATATCTGAGTGACGGCGAAGACGGCTTCGACACCGTGCAATGGATTGAAAAACAGCCGTGGTGCAATGGCAAGGTTGCGACCATGGGCCTCTCGTACGCGGCGCATACGCAAGGCTCGCTTGCGTGCCTCGCGCCGAAAGCGTTGTCGGCGATGGTGATCGATTGCGGCGCTTTTTCGAATGCCTATCAATCGGGCATCCGCAGCGGCGGCGCGTTCGAGATGAAGCAGGTGACCTGGGCTTTCAATCAGGCACGCGAGAGCACGCTTGCGCAATCGGATGTGCGCGTGCGCGAGGCGTTGGCCGCCGAAGACTTGATCGAATGGTTCAAGCGCATGCCGTGGAAGCCGGGCCAGTCGCCGGTGAAGTGGGCGCCGGAGTACGAGGATTATCTCTTCGAGCAATGGACGCACGGTGAATTTTCCGACTACTGGAAGCAGCTCGGTATTTATGCCGAGGGCTGGCATGACAAATTCGCCGACGTGCCGCAGATACACATGTCGAGCTGGTACGACGGCTACATTCGCACCGCCACCGACAACTACGTCGCGCTGAAAAAATTGAAGCGTGGCCCGGTGCGCCTCATCATGGGGCCGTGGACGCATGGTGATCGCTCGAAATCCTGGTCGGGCGACGTTGATTTCGGCGAGGCCTCCACCATCGACGGCAACCTCGCGACGAACTGGAGCGAGCTGCGGCGGCGCTGGTTCGATCACTGGGTGCGCGGCGTCGATAATGGCGTGGATAAAGAACCGGCGGTGAGGCTCTTTCTGATGGGCGGCGGCAGCGGACGCAAGAATGCGGTGGGCCGCATGCAACACGGCGGGCGCTGGATCGTGGGTGACGATTGGCCGCTGCCGGCGGTTAAATCAACACCGTTTTATTTGCATATGGATGGAAAACTTTCCGCCGAATTGCCGGTAGCGAATGCGAAACCGATTTCATACGACTACGATCCATCCAACCCCGTGCCCACCATGGGCGGGCCGCTCACATCCGGCATGCCGGTGTTCGAGGGCGGCGCGTTCGATCAACGCGAACACGAGCGATTCTTCGGTTGCAAAAATCCTGGCATGCCGCTTGCAGCGCGCGCCGACGTGATGGTGTTCGAGACCGAACCGCTGGCGCACGAAGTCGCGATAGCCGGGCCGATCACGGTGAAACTGCATGTGTCGTCCAATTGCATCGACACGGATTTCACCGCGAAGCTGATCGACGTGTATCCGCCGAACGAAGATTACCCGCGCGGCTACGCGATGAATCTGTGCGATGGCATCCTGCGTTGCCGCTATCGCGACTCGTGGGAGAAGCCCGAGATGATGACGCCGGGCGTTGTGTACGAAATCACCGTCGAGCCGTTCGCGACGTGCAACCTGTTCAAGGCCGGCCACCGTATCCGGCTGGATGTGTCGTCGAGCAACTTTCCGCGCTACGACTTGAACTGGAACACCGGCGAACCGGAAGGCCGCGCGCGCATGCGGCGCATCGCCACCAACACGGTGTATGTGGATCGAACGCGTGCGTCGCACGTGATGTTGCCACTGGTGGCGCTGGACGCATTAAAGCTGTTGCCGAAGTTATAATCAAACCTCATCAAACCCAAGGATTCCCTCCCGCTGTAGGGTAAGGAGTCCGCGCTCGGAGAATTCATCATGGTACCGGACACTGCCTCGCGCGCCGTACGCATCGAAGCAAAACCATTGACCATCAAGCGCATCGACGCGATCCCCATTTCGATTCCACTCAGGAAAGCGGTAAACATGGCCGGCGTGCGCATCGAGATTTCATACAACTTGCTGGTGCGCGCCGAGGCCACCAACGGACTCGTCGGCTGGGGCGAAGCGTCGGTGGCGCCGACGATGACCGGTGACGTGTTGCCGGGCATGGTGGCGGCGGTGAACGAACATCTGGCGCCGCTGGTCACTGGCAAAGATGCCCTCAAGCGCGCGGAGCTTGCACATCTGTGCGCGCATGCGCTGCATCACAACGGCGGGCCGAAATGTGCGGTCGATTCAGCGATCGCCGATCTTGCCGGGCGGCATCTGAATGTGTCGCTGTCGGACATGTACGGCGGCGCGCTGCGCGATTCGATGATCGCGATGTATCTCCTTGGCAATCCGAAGATCGAGGATGACATCGCCGAGACGCACAAGAAAATCAAGGAAGGCTACAAGTTTTTCAAGCTCAAAGTCGGCATCAAGAATCCTTACGACGAAGCCGACGCGGCACTGGCGATACGCAAGGCAGTGGGCCGCGACGTGGTGCTGTGCGCGGATGCCAATATGGGCATGGATTTTCGCGCGGCGCGTATTTTTGCCGAGCGTTCGCGAGATGCGGATCTGTTGTTCCTCGAACAGCCGCTGCGTGATGACGACTTCGACGGCATGGCGGAGCTTGCGCGCATCTCGCCGATTCCGCTTAATGGTGACGAGTCGCTGGGCAATGTCGCCACCATCATCGCCATGGCGCGTGCGGGATCGATCAAGGGCGCGAATCTGAAGACCATCAAATTGGGCGGCGTTTCCGCCACGGTGCACGCGATGTCGGTGTGCGCGGCGCTGGGGCTGAACATCAACCTCGCGTGCAAGGTCGCCGAAACCAGCGTGGGTGCGGCGACCATTTTGCACATGGGCGCGGTTGCGCCGAACGTGAATTGGGGTGTGAGCATTACCAATCACTATCTCGCGAGCGACATCGTGAAGAACCCGATTCAAATCGTCAACGGCATGATGTCGCCGCCCACGGGCGCGGGCAATGGGGTCGAGGTGGATGAGGCGGCGGTGGCGAAGTTCCGCGTGAAATAGGCGGATGCCCGAAACCCAGATCATCCACGGCTTTCACGCCGTGACCAGCCGGCTGCGTCAGCATGCCGCCGCGGTGCGCGAGATTTTTTTCGATGCCGCACGCAAGGATCGCCGTGCGATTGATCTCGCCAAGCTCGCTGAAAGCCGCGGCGTGCGCGTGATGCAAGTGGATGGCAAGCGGCTCGATGGCATGACCGGCAACGCGCATCATCAGGGCGTCGCCGCGCGCGTCGATCCGTTGAATTTACCGAAATTCATCGAAGACGTGCTGGACGCGCTCACCGAGCCGGCCTTTTTGCTGATACTCGATGGCGTGACCGATCCGCACAATCTTGGCGCGTGTCTGCGCGTGGCCGACGCAATGGGCGTGCACGCGGTGATCGCGCCGAAAGATCGTGCCGTGGGATTGAATGCAACGGTCGCCAAGGTCGCCAGTGGCGCCGCCGACAGCGTGCCCTACATCACCGTCACCAACCTCGCGCGCACCATGCGCGAACTCAAGGAGCGCGACATCTGGCTGGTGGGCGCGGCAGAGTCAGCCGAGCATGATTTGTATTCCGTCAAACTCAATGGCGCGCTCGCTTGGGTGCTCGGCGCGGAAGGCGAAGGCATGCGCCGGCTCACGCGCGAGAACTGCGACGAACTCGCGCGCATCCCCATGCTGGGCGCGGTGGAAAGCCTCAATGTCTCTGTATCGGCGGGGATATGTCTGGCCGAAGCGCGGCGGCAGCGTGGAACCCTCAACAAATAGTTGTTTAAAAACAATAAGTTATATAATATTCGCCATCAAGGCGAATTGTTTTGCCGCGTTGCAAAATCGATACTTTGGTATCGATACCTTAGGCCGTTGCGCGCCACTGGAAAAAGCCCGAATATGCAGTGCTATGTTGATTGAAGCACAGGCAACGCCCCAGTCGTTTACACGCGCTCAGGAGTAAAGAAATGCAAACAAAAAACAAGACCGTTGGCCGGACAACCATTCTGCGGCGCAGTGCAATCGCGCTGGCCGTGGCCACCTGCTTTAGCGCGGGCGCCACGTGGGCCAACCCGAGCAAGCCGGTGGTGGTCAACGGCGCCGCCAGCTTCGCGCAGAACGGCAATCTCTTCACCGTCACCAACAGCCCCAACACCATCATCAACTGGGGCAGTTTCAGCATCGGTGCCAGCGAGATCACCCGCTTCGTGCAGCAAAGCAGCGCCAGTGCAGTACTCAATCGCGTGGTAGGCCAGGACCCCTCAAGCATATTGGGCAGCCTGCAAAGCAACGGCCGAGTTTTCCTCATCAACCCTAACGGCATCGTCTTCGGCACGGGCAGCCAGATCAACGTCGGCGGCCTCGTAGCCAGCACACTGAACCTCAGCAACGAAGACTTCCTCGCCGGCCGCATGCGCTTCACCGAGGGCTCACTTGCCAACGCCGGCAAAAGCCTCATCAACGACGGCAACATCACAACCGCACAAGGCGGCAACGTCTACCTCATCGGCAACGCCGTCACCAACAATGGCATCATCACCAGCCCCAAGGGCGAAGTCATACTGGCGGCGGGCAACTGAGTGTGGTCATCGAATTTGATGTTCCGATTTTCACGTTTCGTGATGGCGTTCTGCCTCGATTAAGATGCTATTGCAGCCAAATCTATGCGCGTTCGGCATCACTGACACCTACCCCGCATTAATCATGCCAGCATGCCAAATAG
>CAMDLH010000191.1 GCA_945901405.1 Bordetella parapertussis
TATTGATCGGAGATCGGCCAGCACTTTTACACACGATCACGAAAAACGATCCGTCACCTTTGGCGACATGTGCATAATTCGCTGTATCCCTGTCTTGGCAATACCAATTAGCGCTATAAAAACAGGCTCAATTATCGTGCGCTGTCATAGTAAAATGCTGTGGCTTAAGGCAGGGCGACCGCACCTCCAAATCCAAGGTCCGTGAGGGTGTTAGTTGGCCAAACCAGGCGTTATCAGACAACCATCCTCGTCAGGTAAACCCAGCGACTGGCGGCAAACGCATAAAGAACAATTTCTGCATCATGCCTCGGCCTATTTCGTTTCCGGAAACTATTTAGCGATATCTCGCGACGAAACATTATTGGCGCAACGAATCATCGCGTCGATCACGCTGGACGCATACACGCCAGGATACCTCTTCATCTGCACGTTGACGGCAAGCCTTTCCTGCTGGTGATCGCTCGCGATACCACGCACGCCGGGCAGTTGTTGAAATTGATCGCCAAAGCGAAACACAGCGACGGAAACTCGCGCTCGAAGTCCGTTACCGAAGGAAACTCACTACGGATCGTCTCCAGCGCGGCCTGTACGTCAGCCCCTTTCTTTGGTGGCACGATCTCGGTTACTCGGTCGAGAATCTCCAGCGACCGGCGTTGCGGCGGGCGCAGGCTCAACCGTCCGGCAATGACGTTGACGTGGCGATTCATGATTTGCTACTTCTCTTTTTCTTCGGCGTGCGCTTTTTGGCTTGCTTCGGTGCTACAGGTGTCAGGTAGCGCAGTTCGCGACGCAACTCCTGTTGCAGTTCTTCCACCGTCGGCAGATAAAGCTGGTAGCGACTGGTAAAGATATTGCGCTTTAACTGCTCGCCCAGTGTGTACCGCACTACCGCGTCGTTTTTGTCGGGGCACAGAATCAAGCCAAGCGTCGGGTTGTCGCCTTCGGTGCGCCGTTCCCGGTCGTAATAGTTCACATAAAACTGAATTTGGCCGAGGTCGGCATGGGTCAGCTTGCCCACCTTGAGGTCAATGAGCACATAGCACTTCAACACCGTGTGATAGAAGACCAGGTCGATATAAAAGTGGTCGCCGTCCAGCGTAATGCGCTCCTGCCGCGACACGAATGCAAAGCCCTTGCCCAGTTCCAGCAGAAAAGTTTGCAGGTTGCCGATCAGCGCCTGTTCCAGTTTCGACTCCACCAGCCGCGGTGATTCCGGCAGATCAAGGAATTCAAGAATCACCGGGTCCTTGAGCGCATCAATGGGTTGCATGACCTCTTGCCCGTGGAGCGACAGCCGCATCAAGCCCTTCTTGTCCCTGCTCTTTGCCAACCGGTCAAACAGCAGACTGTTAATCTGCCGTTCCATTTCCCGCGCCGACCACGCGTTGCGGATGGACTCGATTTCGTAAAAGTTTCGCGCTTGAGGCCGGCCAATGCGAAGCAGCGTGCGGTAATGAGTCCACGAAAGATGCGGGTGCAATACACCCGGATGCCAGTCTGAGGAAATCGCAGGCATGGGGGCCGATCGTCCACGCACCGAATGAAGGATTTCCAGCGAGATCGCCGCTGCCCCGGATTTCCGACGCACTGCCTCGGAATTTTCCAATAGGTTTGAATTCCGACGCGGTGCGTCGGAATTTCCCCCGGACAACAATTGCGGATATTCCAGATAGAAGCGACGGAACATTTCCAGATTGTCTACTCCGTAACCGGAGCCAAAGTCCGCCCTCAGGCGGGCAGCGAGGTCGCGAAGTTGCTCGGCGCCATAGGCCGCACGCCGCTTTCCAGCTTGCTCCTCTTCCACAATCTCGCGCCCGATGAGCCAATTAGCCACCACCTGCGTGGTGTTGACTGTGCGGGCAACGTTGGCGCGCGCGGATTCGAGGATGTCGCGGATGCGGTGATACAGCGTACTCGCAACCTTCTTAGGCTTCGTTACCATTTAGGCATCCTCGTCTTCGAACAGCGCCTGCTGACCCGGCTTCGGCGGCACCTTCGGCAAATTCTCCACCTGCAAGCTGTAATCGTCGTGCCCCCACTCGCAGCGCGTTAACAATAGTTGGTTTAAGCCTTTGCTTGAGCGTGAGAAACACCTGCTCCTGATTCAGGTTCGAATATTGTTCCCGAAAGCTTCTCAGATCACCGAACGCCAACTCGTCTATAAAACTGACCAGTCCAAAGAGTTCCAGTAAAGAATTCTGCAATGGTGTAGCCGTTAACAGCAGCTTGTGCCGATCCTTGAGCGCTTGCTTGAGGGTGTTGGCGATAACGTTGGACGGTTTGTACACATTGCGCAGGCGGTGTGCTTCGTCGATAACCACGAGATCCCAGGGCGTGTTTGCGACATCCGCCGCCTTGTTGCAGGCAAACTGGTAAGAACAGATGACGATCGCGTCACGGGTTTCGAAGGGCTTGAAATTCCCGGCTTTGATCGCGGCGTTATAGGGCTTGGTCTCCAGAATCTGGCAGGGCAGGAAGAACTTTTCGGTTAACTCCTGATGCCACTGCTTGCGCAGATTGGACGGCGTGATGACCAGTATCCTGCGCTTGCGCTCCGCCCATTTCTGCGACAACACCAGCCCGGCCTCGATGGTTTTGCCCAAACCCACTTCATCCGCAAGCAGTGCGCCTTTGGACAACGGCGAGTTAAATGCGAATAGTGCAGCATCTACCTGATGTGGATTCAGATCAACCTGCGCACCGGCAACCGCGCCGGCAAGCTTTTCGATGCTGTCGGACGAGCACCTTTTGGCCAGCTCGTAGGCGAAGTATTTTGCATGGTACGGCGTTATGTTCATTCTTGAGTTCTTACCTGGAAATGCGAATTGAACCGCCCTCAAGCAGCGAAATGGGTCAACCTGTATTTCGCTGCCTCCCCCGTGGATAGGATACCACCGCCACCAAACGGCTAAGCCGCCCGCGAAAGCAGTAGGCCGATAACGCTGGCCCAGAAAATTCCGTCACTAAAAGTGTTCGCAGTGCGAACACCTGTCCGACAATAGTCGCCGGGCCTCAGTCCTACCAAACCGGCATTACCCGAAAGGCATATATCGTTAAAACTTTTTTTCTGGCGCAAAGTCAAAGCGGCAAATGCGAGAAAACTTGTTTTTGCCATCTCGCACATCCAGCGGATTACAAAGCATTTCTTTGGACGTCACTGGACAGCACCAGATTATCGTTGGCTTCGTCAGCCCGTTTGATGCGCGTCAAGCATCACCCGTAGCACCGCAGTATCAAACCGGACAAATCTCCTGAAAGCCGGTGGCCGCAAGGTCTGGGGGTATTGGTAAGAAATGCCCTTCGCGTATTTTCGCGTGCGGCATGAGTAGCACGTTAAGTCAGTCATACCCGCATGTAGAATTGCGCATGCGGGCACTACGTTAAGTTAGCAGCCTACCCGTGCCTCTCCGGTACGGGCATCCGTAAGCACCGCTTGGTACCACGTTAGCGGCACCCCATCGCACCCTGCGCCAGCAGTTGGCGGAGTCGATCGCCTTTGATCGTCCGTTCGCTGCGCCAGGGTTCTACGTCAAGTTGCGCCAGTCCACTGGGCCAGCGCGTCGTAACTAGACAGCGCCAGCTGCTAGTGACGACGCGTGAATCGTCTGCGTCATCAAGCGTTTAAGTAGTGGTTTTCATAGTGATCGTCAGTAGTGACGGGCCGTTCTGGCCCATCGCACAGTAAGGAACCGTGCAATGCGGTTCGCCCCCTGCCCGTCTTATCGGGTGGCCGCGATCATGTTCATCGGGCTCGCGAGCGCGTGCCCCAGGATCATCTGCGGGCGCAGAATGTTGAACGCCCAGCCGCCCGCGGCGGCGCGGGCGCGCAGTAAATCCTCCTGCGGCCAGTAAAAAATCTCATGCGCCATGCGCGCCCAGCGCTCCTTCGCCGGCACCGGCACGCGCCCCAGGTGCGAGCCGTAGGCCTTGCCGCCTTGCAGAATGGTGACGTGTTGCAGCTTGCCGTGCGCTTCGACGCCATCGAGCACGTTGCGCAGCATGACGAGGTTGATGTCCTGTTGCGCGTGGCTGCGCCAGCTTTGCTGCAAATCGCTTTCCTCAAACAGCGCCGCGTACAGCACGTGCGTGCAGGGCTGCGTTTGTGCGAACGCCTTGCGGCAGGCGTTGCTGTCGGTGAGATCCACCGCCAGATGCGTGACCTTCGCATGCGCTTCGGGCGCGCGGCGCGCGAGTGCCACGACTTCCCAGCCCGGCAGCGCCGCGAAATGGCGCACGGCTTGCGCGCCGGCCAAACCGGTGGCACCCACGATCAGTATCCTGCGCTGCGTCATGCGTGTCTCAGAAACTCGCGCCCGGCAGTTCCTTGACGATGGCGACCAGATCGCGAATGCGCTCCGGCACCACGTTCGGGTGCCCCACGACCAGCACCGATTGCAGCAGCACCTCAAGCACCTCGCGTGGGGTCGCGCCCTGCTGAATCGCGGTGCGCATGTGGTGGCGGCATTGCACGATCTCGCCGATGGCCAGCGTGTTGCCCACCATGCATAACAGCCGCGTGCGATGGTCGAGCACCAGGCGGCCGTACATGTCGCCGTAGCCCATGTCGTAGAACGCCTGCGTGAAATTCTCGTCCAGGCCGCCGAGAAATTCCGCGTTGTTCAGCGTGTGGCGCGGCCGCAATATCAGCGCCATGCTGATGCCGTGCCAGCCGTACTTCGCGACCAATTTATCCGCGCGCGGGTCGGCCGCATCCTCCGCGTGCCAGCGGCTGCGTTCTTCCTTCGGGTCACGCGTGTTTGCCTTCACGCGCTTGCTGGTAAATTCATCCAGCAAGCCTGCCTTGCCTAGTTCGCTGGCAAAAATTTCAAGCGGTTCGTCCACGATGGATTCACCGCCATAAATAGCGCATTGCAGCATCACCTCGAGCACTTCGCTCATATCGAGCTTGTGCGCGATGGCCGCGGCGATAGTCTCGCGCAGCCGCGCGGGCCGCCGCGACATCGTAAATTGGCCCGTCATCACCAGGAGTCGCGTGCGCGCATCGAGCATCGGGCGCGCCAGCAAACGCGCGGCGTAACGCAGGTAGGCGTGCGCGAAGGCCGGATCGAGCTTCGCGCGCGACTCGAAGCGCGCGCGAATTCCCGGTTGAAACCGCGCCACGACATCCAGCATCGCGGCCTGCTCGGCGCTGATGCCGGTTTGACTTGCCTGTGCAGCGGCCATAATTACCGCCTCCTTGATTGAACGTCTCGCCAGCGAGCAATGTATCCGCGTGCCGCGGTACGGTCAATTACCGACTGTGCGAGTACTATCGCTTCGTCAACCCGTTCGCCAGCACTTCGGCCAGCATCTTCAAGTCAGCGGCGGCCACATTGCGGTAATTATCCACTGCCGTGACTTCATAATTGCTCATTCGGGTGCTGCGCCCGGCAAACGCGCCTAAAATCGCAGTGGCCATTTGCCCGCCTGAAACGGCGGAGGAAGTCACCTTTGCGGCGATCTGACTGGGGAGTACCGTTGTGCGAAGGAACGGATACGGCACAAGACCAGTTTCTGTCGTCACGGAAAATTTACTCTGCGGAATAACGGACAGTTGCACGCGGTGCGTAACGGAGGCCTCTCTGTAAACGCCGCTATCCTCGAACTGCGCAAAGTTGACCAGAATATGCGCCGACACCACGATGGCATCGCCGAATGCCTTGGACAACGCCACATCCTTAAACCCACCGCCCAGAATGCTGGAGGAATCGGCCGTGCCCTTGCTGACCACGGTGATGGAGCCATTTTTGCTTAGAAAATTGCTTCTTGCCTGCGGCGCTTCCGCTTCCGCAACCGATGCCTTGTAAGCGGGATCCGTCAGCAATTTTTCCTGTTCGAGAACGGTGTATCCCTGATCGGTCAAGGCCTTCCTGAAGTGAACTGCGAAGTCGTCCGCGATGGCCTGCATGATTTCCGGCGTTACACCCACTAATTTGTAGTTAACCGTCTGCGTCAGCTTCTCGCCGGTGAGTAAATCACCGCGGTTGGATGCCGCACCCGTGTCCGTGATGAAGTCAAACACGAGACCGCCGATCGCCACCGGCTTCGCTGGCCCGGCATATGGCTTGGGTACATGGCGCAACGCGGCGCCGTCATCCACGATCCGCGCAAAGGCTTCGGAGCGGCTGGTGGCGGGCGTCAACACCAGCGGCCTGGGCGGTTCCTTGCCGAATAAGGCGCCCATGGCTTGCGTGGAAACCAGCATGCAGAGCATGATAATTATTTTTCTTGTTAGCGTATTCATTACAAAATCTTCGTTGGAAAGTAAATGGACAAATGGATAAAGCCGCGGCAGTTTCAGCCATCGGAGATTTTGTGTCAATGCAAACGTAACGCCGTTGGCATGTGCCGACACAAATTTGAAACAACTGGAGAAATTCGCTGACGAACGAGCCGCTCTACTCGCCAGCCGCGCCGTACTTGCGCACGTAGTTCTCGTGCCTGAAAAGAAAATCCGCGCCGACGATGCGATGATCGAATCCATCCGGGCGAAATGTGTAGTCGATGAATCCGACTTCGCGCGTGCCCCAGTGCGGCGCGGTAGGCGCGCCATTCACGCACGCGGTGGATGGCGCCCAGATGTAGTAAATGCCATCGAGCGAGAACGATCGCGTCTGGTGCTTGTGGCCTGAACTCACCAGCCGCACGTGATGCTTACTGCAAAGATCAAGCAGGCGCTTGCGGCTGGCGGCATCGATGCACGACTGGCGCACCGAAACATCTTCGTAATCCGGCTCGGAGGGGTGATCGAGGAATAGCGGTTTGTGTAAAAACAGCGCCGTCTGTTTGCCCGAGAAGCCCGCCAACGCTTGTGCCAGCCACTGCCATTGCCCGGCTTCGGCGCTCTGCCCATCACTGCCGAGCAATTGCGAATTGATGCCAACGAAGCCCCAGCCCGCCGCCTCGAACGCCCAGCGCTCTTCGCCGAAATGCGAAACAAAACGCGCACGCCGTTCGTCGTTCACGCGTTTGGGCATCTTGCCGGAAACAACGTTGTCGCCGATGTCGTGATTGCCCGGCAGCACCCGGCACGGCACTGGCAGTTTTGAAATCTGCTCGCGCGCAAACGCGTGATCGGCGTCCGCGTCCGGGTCGCCCATGATGAGATCACCGTTGACGACCACTTGATCGGGCCGCTCGCGCCCGATCCAGCGCGTGACCTTCAGCCAGTTATCGAGATGATGCTCCTGCCCCGCGCCCAGATGAATATCGGCTACCTGTACCAGTCTGAATTCGTTCATGCTCACTGCTTTTTGCCGAGTCCGATCGCTTCGTAAAATTCCTTGTACAACACCATGCGCTTGGCGAGAAATTGCGTGAACTCGGCGCTGCCCAGGTAGACATCCTGGAAAATATTACGCTGCGCGAACTCCTTCCACGCGGGCGTTTCGTGCGTTTTCTTTAGTGCCGCCTCCATCGTCACCACGGCCTCTTTGGGCACGCCTGCGGTGAAGCTGAACCCGCGCATGGTACCCGCGGTGATCGGATAACCCAGCTCCTGCAAGGTCGGCACGTCAGGCGCCTGCGGCAGGCGCTGATCAGCGGCAATCGCCAACACGCGCAGCTTTTTGGTCTCGACGAACGACAGTCCTTCGCTCAAGTTCTCGGTGGTGAAGGTGGTATGCCCGCCCGCCACGGACGTGACCGCCTCGCCGCCGCCCTTGAAATTAACGAACTTGATCCGCGCGCCAGGTATCTGTTTTTCCATCAGCCACATCACCATGCGCCCGGTGCCCGCCGCCGAGGTCGTAGCACCCACCAGCGAATCCGCATCGCGCCGTATGGCGTCCATCAGATCCTTGAATGTCTTGTACGGCGAATCGGCATGCACCATGATAGTTTGCGGATCGACCGCGAACAGCGCCAGCGGCGTGTAATTCTCCAGTCCGATATTGACGTCCGGGCGGAACGACATCAACAGTATGGTTCCCGTGATCGACATCATGGTGTACGGATCACCGCGGCGGGTCTTGAAGTAGTTGTAGCCGACAACGCTGGCGCCGCCGACGCGATTATTCACCTGGAGCAATTGCGGCAGGAATTTCTCGCGGCGGATAATTTCCGCCACCGTGCGCGACACCACATCGCCGCCGCTGCCAGCCGATGTCGTGACGATCAATTCAATCGGTTTATTGGGATACGCCGATTGGGCCATCGACGGCGCGGCGGTGAGCACGGACAATACCGCGAGGCCGAGCATTGCCATGACGTGCGAAAAGTTTGGAGGTTGGTTTTTTGAATGCATTGCATCCTCCGCGGGTATCGAATGCCGAACTAACACCGGGTTACTGTCTCTTGGCGAGCCCGATCGCGTCGTAATACTCCTTGTATTCCACCATGCGCCGGGCGAGGAATTTCGTGAACTCGGCGCTCCCCATGAAGGTGTCCTGGAAGATATTGCGCTTGGCGATCTCTTTCCATTCGGGCGAATCGTGCGCTTTTTTCAGCGCCGCCTCCATCGTCACCACGGCTTCTTTCGGCACGCCGGTGGTGAAGGTAAAGCCGCGGATGGTGCCCGCCGTGATCGGATAGCCCAGTTCCTGTAGCGTCGGGACGTCGGGCGCCTGCGGCAGACGCTGGTCCGATGATATCGCCAGCACGCGCACTTTCTTGCCTTCGACGAAGCCCTGTCCCTCGCTCAGATTCTCGGTGGTGAACGTGGTATGCCCGCCGGCCACCGAGGTAACGGCTTCGCTGCCACCTTTGAAATTGACGAATTTGATTCTAACGCCGGGCAATTGTTTTTCCATCAGGTACATGATCATGCGGCCGGTGCCCGTCGCCGAAGTCGTGGCGCCCACTATCGATTCCGGTTCGCGCCGCACGGCGTCCATCAGATCCTTGAATGTCTTGTACGGCGAATTTGCGGGCACCATGATGGTCTGCGGATCGATCGCGAACAACGCCAGCGGCGTGTAATTCTCCAAGCCGATATTGACATCGGGACGGTACGCCATCACCAGCATGGTACCGGTCACCGACATCATGGTGTACGGATCGCCGCGTTTGGTTTTGAAATAACTCCATCCGACAACGCCGCCACCGCCGGTGCGGTTGTTCACGTTGAGCGGTTGCGGCAAAAATTTATTCACACGTATGATTTCCGCCACCGCGCGCGACACCACGTCACCACCGCTGCCCGCCGAGGTGTGCACCACCAGCTCGATGGGCTTGCTTGGGTACGCCTGTGCGCACGCTGTTGCGGAGCCGAACGCCGCCAATAATCCAAACACAGTGGAACCAATACCCTTTGCAAAAATTGTCGCGCGCATTTTGACCTCCTCCGTTATTGTTGAGTGGCGAAAGTTTAGTGTTTCCGCTGGTACCTTGCACCCGCTATTGGTGATTTATCGTAAGTATTTGTTTTTATTGATATTTTTATAATTCGATTCATCGGGAACTTACGCCCTTGCGAAATTCGTGATACTTCATCAGTAACGCGTAACCACGGGAGACTCTGATGACGGACAACGAACTGACAATAGAAAATGTGCGCAAGCTGGCGACCGACATCGGCATGACACGATTGACCGATGCGCACTTGCAGGAACTGCTGCGCGCAACCAAAGCGGCGCGCGCGCGGCGTGCGTCGCTGCACACGGATACGCTCAACTACGCCGATGAACCGGCGCATGTGTTCAGCCTTGTTGCGGGAGATCGGCGATGAGCGCAATGAGTGATCTGGCCTGGCTCACCGTCGCCGAAGCTGCGGAGTTGTTGCGCACGAAAAAACTCTCGCCGGTTGAATACACGAAGGCGCTGATCGCACGCGCCGAGGCGCACGACAAAAACTACAACGCGTATCTGCGCGCCACACCCGAACTCGCGCTCGAAGACGCGCGCCGCGCGGGAGCCGAAATCATGCGCGGCGACTGGCGCGGGCCCTTTCATGGCGTGCCGTATGGGCTGAAGGACATTGTTGATTACAGCGGCCTGCCCACCACCGCGCATTCAAAAATCCTCCAAGACAACGTAGCCAAATCCGACGCCGTGGTCACGCAAAAGCTGCGCGCGGCGGGCGGCGTTTTCATGGGCAAACTGTCGACGCACGAATTCGCCATCGGCGGGCCATCGTTCGATCTGCCGTGGCCGCCCGCGCGCAACCCGTGGAACCGCGATCATTTCTGCGGCGGCTCATCCAGCGGCTCCGGTACCGCGACCGGCGCGGGCTTTCTGCCCGCAGCGATAGGCACCGACACCGGCGGCTCGGTGCGCAATCCCGCGTCGATGTGCGGCGTGATCGGCATGAAGGCCACTTACGGGCTGGTGAGCCGGCGCGGCGTGGTGCCGCTGTCGTACTCGCTCGATCATGTGGGCACGCTCACCCGCACGGTGCGCGACAACGCGCTGATGCTCGACTTGATCGCGGGGCATGATGCACAAGACCCCGGCAGCGCCAATGTCGCCGCCGGCGGCTACACCGCGCAATTGGGACGCGACGTGAAGGGCCTGCGTGTCGGCGTGCTGCGGCATTTTTACAATCGCGACATGCAGGCCGATGCTGAAATCGCGGCGGGCATCGAAGCCGCGGCGCAAAAATTTGCCGAACTTGGCGCAAGCGTACGCGAAGTCTCCACCGCGCCGCTGGGTGAATACATCGCGTGCAATCGCACCATACTCACCAGCGAGGCCTTTGCCGCGCACGAGAAATGGATGCGCGAGCGGCCGCAAGATTATGGCGCGCTTGCTCGCGAGCGCCTGATGGCGGGCGCGTTTGTGCGCGCGGCCGATTACGTCAACGCCACGCGCCTGCGGCGAAAACTCACCGACAATTTTCACGCGCTATTCGCCGACGTGGATGTGATCATCACCTCAAGCTCGATGGACCCGGCGTGCCGCATCGACGACCCGAAGGAAGTCGAGTACACCTACGCGCGACAATCACGCGCGCCGTTCAACATCACCGGCAGCCCGGCGCTGTCCGTGCCTACGGGCTTTAGCAAAAAAGGCCTGCCGCTGGCGATGCAGATCGTCGGCAAACCCTTTAGCGAAGCGTTGATCTACCGCGTGGCGCACGCGTATGAGCAGGCGACGGAGTGGGTTACGATGCATCCCATGCTGGTTTGAAAAACAAGGGAGCGCACATGAATCTGAAAACCTGGTCTCGCCGCACCATCGGCGGTATCGCCGTCGCAACCAGTGTGCTCATGACCGGCTGCGCCAACATGCCCAACCCGCTAAATCTCGCAATGCCACAACAAAACGACAAGACGATCACCATCAGCGAACAAGGCAGTTTTTTTGTCGCTGGCCGCGAAGTGAAGGCGCCGGGCGTTTATGACCCGACGCAAGGCACAGCCAGCACCGACCCTGGACAAAATCACTGGGTGGATCAGATGTAGTTGCAATATCAAATCCCCGCGAATCGGCGCAAGTATCCGTGGATACTGGTGCACGGCGGCGGCGGCACGGGCCGCGTGTGGGAGAGCACACCCGATGGGCGCGAAGGGTTTCAGACGCTGATGCTGCGGCGAGGGTTTCCGGTCTACATAGTTGATTTTCCGCGCCGCGGGCGCGCGAGTTCCCCCAGCTTTAACGGGCCGTTCGGCACGCTTGCTGGCAAACCCGAGGTGGCGAATCGCACCGGGCGCGCCGGCTTGCAGCACGCGTGGTCACGCTGGCGCCTGGGGCCAAAATATCCCGAAGTGTTTCCGGTGCAGGCGTTCCCCATGCAAGCGGTTGATTCTTTCATGCAACATCTGGTGCCCACGGTATCGGATAACCCCGAAATCATCACCGGCGCACTCATCAAGCTGCTGGAGAAAATCGGCCCGGCAATCCTCGTCACGCATTCGCAGTCGGGCTTGTTCGGCTGGCTCGCGGGCGCGCGCTCACCCAGCGTGATGGGCATCGTGTCTTACGAGCCGGGTTTCGTGTTTGAAAAGGGGCAAGTACCGGCGCCGATTCCGCTCTACCAGGGCAGTCAACTCTCGGGCACGCCGGTGACGCCGGCAGAGTTCGACAACCTCGCGCGCATACCGCTGCAAGTGGTTTACGGCGACAACATTCCCAAGCAACCGATACCCGATCTCGTCGCCGATGGGCGCCGCGCGCAGGTTGTGACGTCAGTGATGTTCGTGAACGCGCTGAACAAAAAAGGCAGCGGCGGCGGCAACGCCAGCGTACTGCACCTGCCCGACGTGGGTTTGTTCGGCAACTCGCACTTCATGTTTTCTGATCTGAACAACGTGCAGGTGGCGGATCAGTTGTCGAAATTTTTGAATGAGAAGGGGTTGGATGGGCGGTAAATCTGGAAGGGGCGCT
>CAMDLH010000192.1 GCA_945901405.1 Bordetella parapertussis
AAGCCTCATGCTCATCCCAGGTTACCCACCGGGGTGCTCGCCTCCCGCCTGAAAGAGGCGGCGGGCCGCACCCCCGTGGATAACCTTTTGGCCGAGGTGACTCCCCCAAAAACCCGAAAAACCACCCACAAATACCCGTCACGAAGCAAATTTCAAAACTTGCGAAATGGGTTGCCGCGAGTGGAACTGATACCATTGCGGCTCAACAGCACATTCCAGATTTCACATCGCAGAGATCGAAGACAATGAGCAAACAATTGGTCAGTACATCCATGCAAGGCGCCGTGCTGGTGATACGGCTGTGCAGCCCGGAGAACCGCAATTCCCTGACCATGGAACTGCGCGGCCAGCTTGGCGATGCCATCGAGGCCGCGGAGCGCGACCCCGCCGTGCGCGCGGTTTTCCTTACGGCGGACGGCCCGGCATTTTGTTCGGGTGGCGATCTGAAGGCGCTGAAGACGGCGTGTGACCCGTGGCCCGTGCATCGGCGTTTTCGCAACGCCAGCCGCTGGCTGACGCCGCTGATCACGCTCGAAAAACCCGTGGTGGTTGGCATGAAGGGGCATGCGGTCGGCGGCGGCATGGGGCTGGCGTTGACAGGCGACGTGCTGATCGCCGGCGAAAGCGCGAAACTCATGTCGGGGTTTTTCCGGCTCGGCGTAATTCCCGACATCGGCGTGATGTATCACCTGCCGAGGCTGATCGGCATGGCGCGCGCGAAGAATTTTTTGTTCAGCGGCGGCACGATGTCGGCGCAAGAGATGCTCGAACTGGGTCTGGCCGCGAAAGTGGTGCCCGACGATCAACTCGAAGCCGCCGGACTGGCGGAAGCTATGCGTCTCGCCAGCGGTCCCGCCGAGGTGATGGGGCTAGCCAAGATGCTGATGGCGCGCAGCTTCGAGACCTCGCTGACGGACATGCTTGCTTTTGAAGGCCTCGGCCAGGCGCTCGCCATGTCCAACCCCGAATTCCGCGAAGGCTTGAATGCCGCGCTCGATGGACGCAAAGCAGACTTCGCAGCGGCAGCCGGATCAGCCGGCGACGCCAAGTCGTCCAACCAATAAAAGGAGAGATTCATGGATCCCGCGATGTCCGATGACATCCATGCAGTACGCGACATGGTCAACCGCTTCATGCAATCCGAAGTGGTGCCCGTCATGGATGGCTATGAGAAGCGCGGCGAATTCCCGCGTGAGTTGATACGAAAAGCGGGCGAAGCCGGGTTGTATGGCGCGGTATTTCCCGAGTCCTTGGGCGGCACCAATCTTGGCTACCTCGCGGCCACGGTAATTCAGGAAGAAATGGCGCGCAACGACGTGCGATTCAGTTCGTGCAACAACCAGCAAGGCTCCACCTGCCCCACCTGCATCTACGTCGGCGGCACGCCGGAGCAAGTCCAGAAGTATGTCCCCAACCTCATCGCCGGCAAGACCATAGGCATGATGTCGCTGACCGAACCGGGCGGCGGCTCGGACGCCGCGGGGGCCATGCAAACCTTTGCGCGGCGCGACGGCGATGTTTATCGCATCAGCGGGCAGAAGATGTTTGCTTCCATCGCCAACGAAACTGACGTCGGCGTACTGCTCGCCCGGACCAACCGCGATGCCGGGGCAAAGGGTGTGACCGCATTCATCGTCGAACCGAAGAAGTATCCGGGCTGGAAGGCGCAGCCGATCGACATGCTGGGGCTTTCCAACGCATTGCGCACCAATGTGCTCTATCTCGATGACTTCGTGGTGCCCGTCGAAAACCGTTTGGGCGCCGAGGGTGACGGATTCAAGATTGTCATGCGCGCGCTGCAGGCGGGGCGCGTCACGGTCGCCGGCAAGGCGCTGGGCATTGCATGCGCCTGCTTCGAAGACGCAGTGCGCTACTCGAACGAACGCACTTTGCGCGGCCAGCCGATCGGCCGTTTCCAGATGATTCAATCCGACATCGCCGAGATGGCGACGGCGATAGAAGCGAGCCGCGCGCTGCTCTACAAAGCGGCGTACTACATGGATCAAAATCTGCCGTCGAACCGCATCGCGGCGATCGCCAAGTTCCACGCTTCGCAAACCGCCAAGATGTGCGCCGACAAGGCGCAGCAAATCTTTGGCGGTTACGGCATGGCAAAAGAGTACCGGGTGTCGTGGCTCAAATCCTATGCCGACTTGTTCTTCACCGGTGAAGGCTCGGCCAATGTGCAAAAAATACTTATCGCCGAGGATGCGCTGGGCTACAAGGTCGCGGATCGTCATCATGGCAAGACGGGGCTGCGCGACATTCGTAAAAACGAAACCTGATGCAGGCCGATCAATTTGAAGTGCGGTGAAATTCAGTAACATGACCGCTCCCATCGTCAACTTTGAGCATTTTTTCAAGCCGCGCACTGTCGCCATCGTCGGCGCATCGCCGCAGCGCGGCAGCGCGCGCAATAACCTGGTGCGGGTGCTGCTAAAGCACGGCTACACGGGAACCGTTTATCCGGTAAGCCCCAGCCATGTTGAGATCGAAGGACTGAAGGCTTATCCGTCGGTTGGCGCGCTGCCCGAAGCGCCCGACGTTGCGCTGGTGATCACGCCCGCGCCCACCGTGGCCGGCATAGTCGCGGAGTGCGGCGCCAAGGGCATCCGCAACGCCATCGTCTACAGCTCCGGGTTTGAAGAGATCGCAAGCGGCAAGGAACATGCGCGCCGCCTGGCGGATTCGGCACGCGAGCATGGCGTGGCCGTGCTCGGCGCGAATTGCCAGGGCGTGTGGTCCGTCAAGCACAAAACGGTGTTGTCGTTTGGCGCGGCCTCGCTCAGCCTCGATACGATACGCCACGCGCCCATCGCGGTTATCAGCCAGAGCGGCGCGCTCGCCGGCGCCTTCGGCAACTATCTGCAAAACAACGGCATGGGCTGCGCCTACATCGTCAGCGTGGGCAACGAAACCTGTCTTGATGCGCTCGACGCCCTCGCCTGGATTGTCGAACAGGACGATGTGCGCGTGGTGGCGCTTTATATCGAAGGGCTCGCCGATGCGGGGCGCATCCTGAACATCGCCGCGCGCGCGCGCGAACGCGGCGTGCAAATCGTTGCACTCAAGGCTGGCCGCTCGGCCGTCGGGCAGGAAGCAACCGCATCGCACACCGGCAAGATCGCCTCGTCTCACGTGGTTTACAACGACGTGCTGGCGCAGGCTGGCGTGATCGCGGTGGACACGCTCGCGCAGGCGTTCATGGCGATCGAGGTGCTGACCTATCAGGCGAATCCGCGCGTCAGCGGCGACACCAAGGGCGGCGTCGCGGTATTGAGCTCATCGGGCGGCGCTGGCGCGTTGCTGGCCGATCACAGTAGCGAATTCGGCATACCGTTGGCCGAGTTCAGCGCGGACACGGCGCAGAAGCTGGAAGGTATCCTGCCGGAATTCGCGCGCAAGGCCAACCCGGTCGATCTCACGGGGCAAATCTACAGCAGTCCGAATCTGTTCAAGGACACCTGTCTTGCCTTGCACGCGGACAGCAGAACCGAGGCCATCGTGGTGCAGTTTGCCAGCAGCGGGCGCCGCGGGCTGCATGAAAACGCCGAGGTATTCAAATCCGTTGCGCGCGATCTGCCGGTGATCATCAGTTTCATCGGCGAAGTCATGGCACCGGACATCACCAGGACCATGCGCGAGGCGGGCGTGATATTTTGCGACGACCCCGCGGCCACGATGAGCGCGTTGTCGCTGTTGTACCAGCGGCAACGTATGCAGGCGTTGCCAGAATCGGCGACGCGCCTGCCGCTGCCGTCGCGTGCGGCGCCTGCGGACTGGGCGGGCGCCATGCGGTTTTGCGAAGAAAGTGGAATCACTCCAGCCAAATGGATAGTGCTCGGCCCAACTGACAGCGCGGCAAACGCTTGCGCCGGCATGAGCTTTCCGGTGGCCGTCAAGGTGTTGCCCGCCGACGCCAATCACAAGACCGAGCTGGGACTGGTGAAGCTGCGTGTGCAAACCGCCGCCGAGGCCGATGCCATCGCCGCGGATTTTCGCCGCCGGCTCGCCAAGCCCGGCGCGGGTGTGTTGGTGCAGGAAATGATCGAGGACGGCATCGAAATCGTGCTCTCGTGCCTGCGTCAAACCGACTTCGGCCCCGTCATCGCCATCGGCAGCGGTGGTGTTGCCATCGACTTGTATCGCGACGTTGCCCATTTGGCGCTGCCGGTATCGGAAGCGCAGGTGCTTTCCTCTGTGCGGAAACTCAAACTCTGGCAGGTGCTTCAGGGTTATCGCGGCAAGCCGGCCGCCGACGTTGCAGCCCTCGCGCGCGCGGCCGTGCGCTTTGGCGATCAGTTTCTCGCCAGCCCGGATGCCGCCGAGATCGAAATCAATCCCGTGATCGTCAGACCGCAAGGGCAGGGACTGATCGCGGTCGATGCGTTGGTCACCATCACCGGCGGGAAGACGGAGAAAATCTGATGTTTGCATCCGGCACCTTAGAAGGCCGCGCGGCCCTGATCACCGGCGGCGGCGGCGGCATCGGGCTGGAAATTGCCAATGCATACGCGCGCCTCGGTGCCGCCGTAATGTTGATCGGACGCAACGAGGAGCGCGTGCTGGACGCCGCTAGGGCGATTCAGCAAGCAGGTGGCATCGCCGCCGCATGCAGAGCCGATGTCCGTAACTACGACGACGTCGCCACCGCCGTGCAGGCCACGGTGGGGCAATTCGGCGCGCTGGACATACTGGTCAACAACGCCGCGGGCAATTTTGTTTGCCCCACCGCCGAGATGTCGCCGCGCGGATGGAAGACCGTGATCGACATCGATCTGAACGGCACATTCCACTGCTGTCATGCGGCCTATCCACACCTCAAGAAATCCACGCATGGCGGCTCCATCATCAGCATCATCACCATGCTCGGTGTCAGCGGCTGGCCCGGCGCGGCCCACGCCGGCGCGGCAAAGGCAGGCGTACTCTCATTGTCGCGGGCGCTTGCCGTGGAATGGGGCCCGGACAACATACGCGTGAATACCATATCGCCCGGCCCCATCGGCGACACCGAAGGCGTGCGCAGGATGTACATCGAGACCGGACGCGGCGACATTGAAATGAAAAAGACCGCGCTCGGCCGCTTCGGGCGCAAGGAAGAAATCGCCAATGCCGCCGTGTTTCTCGCATCGGACCTTGCCAGTTACATCACCGGTGAGAACCTGATCGTGGATGGCGGCAGATGGCTGAAGTACGTCGCGGCTTGAATTATCATGCGTCGAATCAGCGAGCCGAATTTGCCCGCGTCGTGGCATCTATTTGCGCAGGATGACGGTTGAGCCGCCGTGTTTCATCCATAAATTTATCAATAAAAACAATTAGTTATGTAACATCACTGCTGTAAACGGAGTGGCCTCGGAATCGACAATCAAAATTTCGGGCGCCGCATTAACGAGGAGACAAAGTTTGCCGTTAAAGATCATCAGGATGATTGCATGTTGCCTTACGTTGGGCTTTGCGGTCAGCACATCTTCCGGCGCTTTCGCCCAAACGAATTTCCCGGTTAAACCGTTGCGCCTGCTGATCGGTTTCGTGCCGGGCGGGTTCACGGATATATCAGGACGCATGGTGGCGCAAGGACTGACCGAGGCGCTCGGCCAGCAAGTTGTCGCCGAAAATCGCCCCGGCGCAAACGGCGGACTCGCGGCGGAACAGACGGCGCGCGCCGCGCCAGATGGTTACACCTTCTACATGGCGTCGTCGGGCCACACCACGAATCCCATGCTGCAAGCTAGGATGCATTACGACCCGATCAAGGACTTCACGCCCATTTCGCAGTTCGCCGATATTCCGAACGTGCTGGTGGTGCATCCTTCCGTGCCCGCGCACTCCTTGAAACAACTCGTTGCGCTGCTCAAATCGAAGCCCGGCTATCTCACTCTGGGGACTACCGGCGTCGGCGCGCCGGGCCACCTCTGCGGCGAACTGATGCAAATGATGACGGGCACCAAGCTCATCCATGTGCCATACAAGGGATCGGGCGCCGTGGTCATCGATTTGCTCGGCGGGCATGTCGATATTTCGTTCCCAACAACGGCTTCCGCTTTCCAGTACGTGCAACAAGGCCGTCTGCGCGCCCTGGGAATCACCAGTGCCAAGCGTTCGCCGGCATACCCTGATGTGCCGACGATAGCGGAATCAGGGCTGGCGGGATTCGAAGTGCAAGGCTGGTACGGCGTGCTCGGTCCCGCGCGCATGCCGAAAGATGTCGCGACGCGTTTGAGCAACGAGATCATCAAGCTGGCGAAAAACCCCGACATACGCGCCCGCCTGCTGAAGCTGGGCGCAGAACCCGTGGGCAGCACCCACGAGGAGTTCGCGGCGCTCATCGCCTCCGACCATGCCAAATGGGCAAAGGTCATCACGGCCGCCAACCTCAAGAAGCAGTGATGGACGGTAGCGGTTGAAGCCGAAAACCGCGGTCCTTGGAAACAAAAACGCGAAGGCGGATAAATTCTTGAATTTCTGATTCTTTGCGCCTTGGCGTCCCCGCATGCGGATTTTTGTCACAGTTAATGCAAACGATGTATCCGCATCAGCCCGCGCCGCCGTGCGTTTTTTCTACTTGTCCTTGCGAAACGCCGGATAGAGGTTGACATAACCGTGCTCGATGCGCCGCCTGGCGTGTTTGGCCGCGATGTCGCGGGAAAACGGCGTAAATCCATGGCCCTCGACCAGCTTTTGCATGAACGCCGCGCGGCCCGCCGCCGCGATGGCATCCTGCAGCGCCTGCTCTTCCCAGCCTGCCGCGAACACCGCGTCCGCATCCGCCTGCGACATCTTGCCTGCCGTCAGCATCAGCTTGCGCACAAAGGCGAGCAAGGGTTTCAAGCGCGCTTCCACCGGCGTGGTGTCCGGGTTTTCCAGCAAGCGCTCGATCAACCCTTTCTCGATACCCCATGCGTAGGCAACCTCCGAGTGCGCCACGTATACGTATTCGCAGCCCACGACACCCGCGGCATAGGCAAAAATCAACTCCCGTTCGCCTTGAGTGAGCGGCGAGGGACCGTTCATCATGGCCTGGCTCATCTGCGACCAAGGCTCATATAACGCGGGATATTTGGTGTAAACGGCGGGAGGACCGGCGTCTTGTGGAAGCGATTTGAAAAATGTCATGTCGTGCAGCCTTTCTGCTTGTGCGAGTATTGAGACTATCAAGGGTGAAAAACGAGCCAATGACCTGGCGGGATCACGGCCATCCAAACACGTTGGCGTAAACTACGTGGATGACCAGCGCGTCACAATGGATACTATCAAACAAAGGAATATGAGGATGGTGAATTCAACATTGAATGTGTCACGCAGCGGCCCAGGGTGGACGCCGGCGCAACGTCTCGCGGGAAAGGTTGCCGTGGTGATCGGCGCGGGGCAGAGTCCGGGCGAGGGATTCGGCAATGGCCGCGCCACGGCCATGCGTTTCGCGCGCGAGGGGGCACGGGTTCTGGCGGTGGACCGCCGCATCGAATCGGCTGAAGAAACCGCGGCGCTGATCAGAGCCGAGGGTTTTGAAAGCATCGCGTTTGCGGCGGATGTCACGCGCGAACAGGACACGGCGGCCGCCATGAGCGAGGCGCAAAAACGCTGGGGCGCGCTGGATGTGCTGCACAACAATGTAGGCGTGAGCCTGGGCGGCGGCGATGCGGAGTTGCTCAACATCACCGAGGAGGCGTTTGACAACATTTATCGCATCAACCTGCGCGGCATGGCGTTTGCCTGCAAGCACGCGGTGAAAATCATGCGTGAGCAACGCTCCGGCGCCATCGTCAACATCGCTTCGGCGGCGGCGGTGGAGAATTATCCCTACGTCGCCTACAAGACCACCAAGGCGGCGGTGATCGCGCTCACCCAGCAACTCGCGCTGCAGCACGCGCCCTATGGCGTGCGCGCCAACTGCCTGTTGCCGGGTCTGATCAACACGCCGATGGCCGTGGACACGCGCGCGGCGCGCTGGGGGCAATCGCGCGAGCAAGTCGTCGCCGAACGTAATGCGAAAGTGCCGCTGCGCAACCAGCAAGGCACCGCGTGGGACGTGGCCAATGCCGCGCTATTTTTGGCGTCCGACGAGGCCAGCTTCATTACCGGCGTCGCAATGCTGGTGGATGGCGGGCGGGTGTTGAACGCAGGCTAATCATGAATCTCGGCATTGCAGGCAAGCTTGCATTGGTGACCGCATCCAGCGCGGGCATGGGTAAGAACATCGCGCATGCGCTCGCGGCGGAAGGTGTAAACGTGGTTTTGTTCGCCCGCTCAGCCGACAAACTGCGCGGCGTGGCACGGGAAATCGAACAAAAGCACGGCGTGCAGGCGCTTGCCGTGGCGGGCGATATGACAATCGCCGCCGACGTAAAAAACCTTGCCACGACGCTGCAAGACAAATTCGGCGGCCTCGATATTCTGGTGCTCAACACCGGCCGCCCGCCCAACCCGATACGGGCCACGTTGGAGGAGCAGGATGATGCGCGCTGGCAGGACGCCTATCAGGTTCAGTTATGGGGCGCGATACAAGTGGCCAGGAGCGTGGCGCCGCTCATGTTCGCGCGCAACTGGGGACGCGTGATCGCCGTGACCTCGGCCTCGGTCAAGGAACCCATGCAGCATCACTGCCTGTCAACCGTGTTCCGCGCCGGGGTGACGGCGTACATGAAGCACCTCGCCAATGAAATAGGCGGCAAGGGCATCACGGTCAACTGCGTGGCGCCGGCGCTGATCGACACTTCGCACCGCACGGGCGGCGCGGCCTACTCGCCGGCGCAGGCCGAGGCACGCAAGAAGTTGACGCCGCTGGGCCGCATGGGCACGCAGGACGAAGTAACGGGCGTGGTGACTTTTCTGGCGTCGATGCAGGCGGGGTTCATCACCGGTTCCAGCATACAGGTCGAAGGCGGCATGACACGCGCGCTGACCTGAGCCTCGAACCAGCCGCCGCGCGGCGCCATGCAATTTCACTGTACGGGTTCAATACCCGCGGACTTGACGACCTTGGGCCACCGCGCCACTTCGGTGCGAACAATTGCACCCAACGCTTCGGGCGTGCCGGATGCCTGCTCCAGGCTTTGCTTCTGAAAAACGCCCATGGCATCGGATTCGTTCAGTCCCTTGACGATAACCTCGCTCAACCGCTTGATGATCGCCGGATCCGTCGCGGCAGGTGCGAACAGCGCGTTCCATCCCGTCGCCTCGTAACCGGGAACGCCCGACTCCGCGACAGTGGGCGCATCGGGGAAATTCGACACCCGCTTGCTGCTGGTAACGGCAACCAGAACAACCTTGCCGGCCCGTATGTGGGGCACTATGGCTGTCGAGGCAAATGACATCGTCACCTCTCCGCTGATCAGTGCGGGCAGCGATGGCGCCGTGCCCTTGTACGGAATATGCGTCAGTTTAACGCCCGCCATGTAGGCAAATAGTTCTCCGCCGATATGAGTGGTGGTTCCGCTGCCGGCCGAGCCGTAGGTCAAGGCGCCAGGTTTTGCCTTGGCCAGCGCAATCAGCGACTTGATTGATCGCACCTGTACCGAGGGATGAACCACCAGAAACAGCGGGTATGAAGTGAGCATCGAAACCGGCGCAAAATCCTTGATGGGATCATACGGCACTTGTCTGTAGATACTCGGGTTCACCGTAAAGCTGTTGGAGACGATAAGCAAGGTATACCCGTCCGGCGGCGCCTTGGCCACGATCTCGGTGCCGATATTGCCCGCGGCCCCTCCCCGGTTTTCAACGATGATGGTCTGCTTGAGGCCTGCCCCCAGTTTCTGCGCGGCCACGCGTGCGACGAAATCCACGCCTCCGCCCGCCGCAAAAGGCACTACCGCCCGGATCGGCCTGCCCGGATAAGGCTGCGCTTGAACCGCGGCAGGGATGACCGCCGCCAATGAAACCAGCCACGCCGCCGGCAAGGTGCCGCGGCGTACTGATGCGAATACGCGTGAATTCATCATATGCGTTTTTTGTGGCATCACATGCGGTCGCCGCGGCCGCCGTCGACATAAAGCGTCTGCCCGGTGACAAAGCTCGCATCGTCCGACACGAAGAACAGCACCACGTTGGCAATGTCTTCCGGCGTGCCGGCGCGGCCCAGCGCCGCCATCGCGGCTCTGGCGGCAACATGCTCTTCGACTTCCTTGGGGCTGCGCGTGGCGCCCGTCATGGATGTCAGCACGAAGCCCGGCGCCACCGAGTTGACGTTGATGCCGTGCGGCCCCAGTTCGCGCGCCAGCGTCTTGGTGAGTTGTATCACCCCCGCTTTGGCGGAGGCGTAGTTGGCATTACCGGCTTGCGAACCGCCCGCCGCGTGCGACGACGCACCAGTGCCGGAAATCGACGATATGTTGAGTATCTTGCCGTAACGCTGTTTGATCATATGCGGCGCGGCCGCCTGACAGCAGAAGAATACACCCTTCAAATCAACGGCAAGCACGACATCCCAGTCCTCGCTGTTCAGCGACATGAACGGCCGGTGCCGCGTGACGCCGGCATTGTTGACAAGTATGTCGATGCGCCCATGTTTATCGACGATGCTCTGCATGGCGCGTTGCGCATCATCACGATTGGAAACATCCATTTTCTGGCCAGCCGCCCTTAAGCCGCGATCGGTCAATTCCTTCACCGTGGCGTTCATACCGGCTTCGTTGATCTCCGCCACCACAATGATGGCGCCCTCGCCCGCCAGCCGATGCGCAATGGCCCGGCCCATGCCCGAACCCGCGCCCGTTACGACCGCCACTTTGTCTTTTACACGCATTGTCTTTTCTCCCTCGGTGACTTTAACTTCATGCGGCCACAACTTCGCCGCCCTCTACCCTGAACGTGTGCGGCATATCTTCCGACGCCCACTCCATGTAATGTACGATGTCTGCAAATCTCGCGTCGTCATGGCGTGGCAAATAGGGCCGATATTTTTGATCAAAGGCCATCGGCAGGAAAGACACTCGCTCCACGCCTCGTTTCGACGCAACCGCCTTGACCAGCAGCGCCCGCGTACAATCCCTGCCGTACGGCATCAGCGGATATGCCGGATCGAGATCGGCATGATTGCGGATCGAGCCATGCTGCCACGCAGGCTCATGCCAGGCTGGCGCCTCGAATGGTTTGGTCATGGCAAACACACCGATGCCATAAAAGATGGCCTTGCCCTTGTAGACCTCGATGGCCTTGGGTATGTGCGGCCCGTGAGCGACAACCAGATCGGCGCCCGCATCGATAGCCGCATGCGCAACCGTCACTTGATAGTCCGACACCACGCGCGGCACGCGAATCACGCCCGAGTGAAAAGCCAACACCACCACATCCGCGCGTTGGCGCAGCGCCTTGATATCCTCGACCAGCATTGCAAGGTCGCTGGCTATCGGTTCCGTCAAGATGCGCACCGGCTCGTGTGCGCCACGTGTCTCGTAGCTGGTCTTCACGCGTATCGTCGCGATGCCGGGTTTGCCACGGCCCGCGGCGCTTTCCGGCCGCCCCACCGAGCAATAACCGAGATAGCCGACCTTCAAGCCGTTGCGCTCGATGATTGCGGGCTGACGCGCCTCGGCGAGATCGCGCCCCGCTCCAGTCACTTGAATGCCGCGGCTGTTGAGTAGCGCCCGCGTGTCCAGCATGGCTTCGGGACCGCTGTCGTAACCGTGGTTGTTGGCCATCGTCACCGCGTCGAAGCGCCCGTTGGTGAAAATATCCGCCATCTCAACCGGCTGGCGTACCTGCGGCGCCAGTTCGTGCTGCACGCCGCGCGACGAGTAAGTGCGCATGCAATTGACGAAACGCACGTCCGCTGCCGCCAGAGCCGGGCGCAAAAGTTCGGTATAACCTTCGATGGGATATCCATCGGCCTTGCCGTGCACCGGGCCACAGTCGCCCCCAATCAACAACGAAAGCGTGTCAGACATGATCACTCCGGATTGGGAACAGCAGGATGGGCCGGGAATTGGTGAAGCAATGATAAATGGGGAATGCGTGATTCGTCCACAAGCCATGGCGGCACAGCAATTCTCAATTTAAAACCTGTAATCGTAGTGTAGTGGATTTTCCCTCGGGTTGACGGCTCGCTGGTTATGCGCCGCTGGGCTACCCGGTATCGGGCGCGTTGACGGCATGGGGTGGGTTGAGTTTGCTAAGCATGAAGCCCAGCA
>CAMDLH010000193.1 GCA_945901405.1 Bordetella parapertussis
CGTAATTGAGGGTCTTAACAACAAAGCAAAAGTCACTATGAGAAAATCTTACGGATTCCGAACGTTCAGAGTGGCAGAACTCTCGCTATATCATGTACTTGGCAAACTACCCGAACCAAAGCTCGCCCACAGATTCTACTGACGAACCACATTTACCATGATCAATTCTCCTGTCTCTCAAGTTAGCGGGTGTCTTGCACCCATGCTCGAAATATGGGACTCTGCCGCGTGATTTCAAGCCTGTGTGTTGCAATAAAGCGCAGGGCCGAGCGGCAAGCACAACCAAGAATAATTCGTAAGTGATTGTTTTTACATAATAATTTATGGCGTCCGCTGAACCGTCCAAAGCAACCGTATCCGCCGCCGACATCGAGTCGCACCGCAACTATCTGTTGCGCTATGCGTTGATGCAATTGCGTGACCAGGGCACGGCGGAAGACGTGGTGCAAGACACGCTGCTCGCGGCACTGCAGGGAGCGGCGCGTTTTTCCGGCAATTCCTCGGTCAAGACCTGGTTAACCGGCATCCTCAAACACAAGATCATCGATCAGGTGCGCCGTCAGTCGCGCGAGCAGCCGTTGACGCCGGGCGACAGCGACGATGGAGATGCGGAGGCCGTGGATGCGCTGTTTCTCGAGAATGGTCACTGGCGCCAGCCGCCGTCGAACTGGGGCGACCCGGACAAAGCGTTGGAAAACAAGGCGTTCATGGCGGTTTTCGAGCAGTGCGCGAAGAACATGCCGGAGAAAACCGCGCGCGCCTTCATGCTGCGCGAGGTCATGGAATTGAGCACCGGGGATATCTGTAAGGAACTGGAGATTTCCACGACGAATTGCTGGGTAATCTTGCACCGTGCGCGCCTGTCCCTGCGTGAGTGCCTGGAATTGAAATGGTTTGGGAAGCAGTCCTGACCCCGCCTCGAACCGAGTTTCCACATCTGCCGGACGCGCCATCGTGAAACGATTGAAGTGCAAGGACGTAGCCGAGCTGATTTCACGCCGGCATGAACATCCGCTGAGCACCGGCGAAAAGTTCTGGCTGCGCTTGCACCTGTACATCTGCACCGGTTGCCGCAATTTCGAAAACAACATGACCATCATGCGCGCCGCCTTGAAGCGCTACCTCGACCGCGGCCGCGACTAGAACCGGGACGCCCGCTCGCGCCGCCGCGTAACGCTACAACGTTATAATCGCGTTTTGTCCGGTGGCGATATGCCTTATTTACAGTCTTTGTGTGGTTTGTTGTTTGTGTTTGCGGCGTTTGCGCCCCTCGGCGCACGCGCGCAAGGCGCTCCGGCCTTCGTCCCGCCGCCGCCGCAGATCGCCGCCAACGCCTGGCTGCTCATCGATGTCAGCAGCGGGCAGTTGATCACCGGCTACAAGATCGACGAGCGCATCGAACCCGCCTCGCTTACCAAGCTGATGACCGCGTACATCGCGTTCGACGCCTTGAAGCAAAAGAAAATCAAGCCCGAACAAGTCGCGCCGGTGTCCGAGCGCGCGCGCCGCGCGGTGGGCTCGCGCATGTTCATCGATCAGAAAACACCGGTCACGGTGGATGAATTGCTGCGCGGCATGATCGTGCAATCGGGCAACGACGCCGCCGTCGCCATCGCCGAGTTGATCGGCGGCAGCGAGGAAGCATTCGCCGGGCTGATGAATCGCGAGGCCAAGCGCCTGGGGCTCGCCAGCACGAATTTCACCAACGCCACCGGCATGCCCGATGCGGCGCTGCGCTCGACGCCGCGCGATCTTGCCACGCTCACGGCGGCATTGATCCGCGATTACGCGGAGTTCTATCCGCTCTACGCGCAAAAAGAATACCGCTACAACAACATCACCCAGCCCAATCGCAATCGCCTGCTGTGGCGCGACGACACGGTGGATGGCGTGAAAACCGGGCACACCGAGAGCGCCGGTTACTGCCTGGTCGCCTCGGCCAAGCGCGGCGAGCGGCGGCTGATTTCCGTGGTGATGGGCGCGGCCTCCGAATCCGCGCGCGCCGCCGAAAGCCAGAAGCTGCTCAACTACGGTTTTCAGGGCTACGACACGGTGCGGCTCTACGAGAAAAACCAGCCCGCGACGACGCTGCGCGTATGGAAGGGCGCGTCCAACACGCTGCGCGCTGGCTTCCAGAGCGATCTATTCGTCACCGCGCCCAAGGGCATGGCGGATAAACTCAAGGCGAAAATCGAAAGCCAGCAGCCGCTCATCGCACCAGTGCGCGCCGGCCAGAAAATCGGCACGCTGAAAGTCGAACTCGACGGCAAGCCGTGGCGCGAAATGCCGCTGGTCGCACTCGAAGACGCGCCCGTGGCGGGTTTCTTTGGCCGTACGTGGGACACGGTGCGGCTGTATTTCAACTGAGGTATCGCTCATGACCGACATCGTATATCTGAACGGACAATTCATGCCGCTGGAACAAGCGCGTATCCCCGTGCTCGACCGCGGTTTTATTTTCGGCGACGGCGTGTACGAAGTCGTCCCGGTGTATTCGCGCCACGCCTTCCGGCTGAAAGAACACCTCGCGCGGCTGCAATACAGTCTTGACGGCATACGGCTCGACAATCCGATGAACGAGGCGGAATGGACGAAGCTCGTCAATGAAATCGTCGCGAAAAACGAGGGCGACGACCAGTCGATTTATTTTCAGATCACGCGCGGCGTGGCCAAACGCGATCACGCGTTTCCCAAAGGCGTTACGCCGACGGTGTTCATGATGTCGAGCCCGCTCACCACGCCGCCGCGCGAGCAGATCGACAACGGTGTCGCGGCCATCACCACAACTGACTTTCGCTGGCTGAAATGCGATGTGAAATCAATTTCGCTGCTGGGCAATTGTCTTGCGCGCCAGCTTGCGGTGGATGCGGGTGCCGTGGAGTGCGTGTTGTTTCGCGACGGCAATCTCACCGAGGCCTCGGCGAGCAATGTGTTCGTGGTGAAAAACGGCGTGCTGCTGGCGCCGCCGAAAAACAACCTTGTGCTGCCCGGCATCACCTACGACGTGGTGCTCGAAATCGCGCGCGCGCGCGAGTTTGAAGTCGAGGTGCGGCAGATTTCCGAGGCCGAAACACGCAACGCCGACGAAATCTGGGTGACTTCCTCAACCAAGGAAGTGCTCGCCGTCACCACGCTCGACGGCAAGCCGGTGGGCGATGGCAAGCCCGGCATGGTGTTCCGCCGCATGCACACGATCTACCAGGATTTCAAGCGCGACGTGATGCGCGCGTAGCATTCGACACGCGACGACCATGACCGAAGCTTCTCTGATCGAGTACCCGTGCGAATTTCCGCTCAAGATCGTCGGCCACGCCAAGGCCGGATACGCGCAGGCCGTGCTCGAAGTGGTGCAACGTCACGCGCCGGATTTTGACGCGGGCACCATGGAAATGCGCCCCAGCAGCAAAGGCAAATACTTGAGCCTCACCTGCACCATACGCGCAACCTCGCGCGAGCAACTTGACGCGTTATACGTGGAACTGGGGAATCATCCGCTGGTGGTGTGGGTGTTGTAAGCGCAACTCAAACCTACTTCTTACTCGCTGTTTTTTTCGCCACGCGCCCCGGCCGTGTCTTGCCGTGTGAACCCTTGAAAATCTTGCCGCGCTTGGTGCGTTTATCGCCTTTACCCATTTTACCGCTCCGTTGATGGTGAACGTGGATTGTAACCGTGGCACGGGTATGCGCGCACGCTCAATTGCACTCGCTTTCACTCATTTGCGTACCGTGTCTTTCACCAGCGCCAGCTTGCCTTCAATCATACGGTAGCGACGCACGCCAGGCCGGCTTGGGCAACATGCCGCGTCGCCGGGCGCATGGTTGAGCACTTCGAGCACGATGGCGCGCTTGAGTATGGTGACGCGATTGACTTCGCGCAGCCCCGGCCCGCCCACCGCGAGATGCGTGATATACGTGACAGGGTGCGCGCCGCCCTGCTTGGTTGCGCCGCCCTTGAACACCGCCAGGTAGCGGCGCTCGGCATGCGGCTTCGCCTTGGCCTGCAAGGTGTAGAGCACCGCCACGTCGTCGCGGCCATCGCCGTCGATGTCGCCCGTCACCTGCTGGCGCGCGGCGGGTAATTCGGCGCTTTTCACGCGCTGCGCGTGTTGTGTGATCCAGCGTTGCGGTTCGGCCGATTCACGCGTGGCGGCGTGTGCCGGCGGCATCGATAGCGTCGATAGCGCCAAAATCGCCTCGGCAACACATATAAAAAAATTGTTTATAAACAAATACTTACGTTACCCCGAACAAACCTCACCGCGCGCGGCGCACGTTGCGGTATTCCGCCGGAAACAGCACCGGTATGTTGGAACGTGAGTCACGCAAATAAGCCGGGAACTCGCGGCACTCGGCGGAAAATTTTTCCTTGTCGCCGGCGAGCATGGCGCGCTTGGTTTCCTCGCGCATCTCCAGCACCTCGGCGTTGTACTTGCCATAGTTGCGCGTGTATTCGGCCTGATCCTTGGACGCGCGCTTGATCAGCGCGGCAAAGCGCAGCTCCAGTTCATCGACCAGCGGCGAATGCCGGGTGCGCCAATCCTTGTAGGCGCTTTCCATCTCGGTGCGCGCGGCGGGCTGCGCGATCACGCACGCTTCGCGCATCGCGAGCACGCGCTGATGCTCGTTGTACAACGTGGCGAGATCTTCGCGGTATGAACGCTGCGGGGTTGATTGCGCGTAGCCGGGCGCGGGCGCGGCCAGCATCACGCCGGCGACGCAAACCGTGAGCAACACGGCAAATATTCGAAATGTCCGTTTAGCGATTAGTTTCATGAGCGGGTGCGTGAAAAGGCCGCATTGTGCTACCGTTCCTGCGATCTCACAACTTTAGCCATGAATTCAACTGACCGCCAACCGGCCCCGCAAGTTCAAAACCTGGGACGCACCGAGTACGAACCCACATGGCGCGCGATGCAGGCGTTCACCGCGAATCGCAGCGCGGCGACGGCGGATGAGATCTGGATCACCGAACATCCGCCGGTCTACACGCAGGGCGTCGCCGGCAAACCCGAACATCTTTTGCGCGCCGATAGCGGTATTCCGCTCGTCAAGATCGACCGCGGCGGGCAGATCACTTATCACGGCCCCGGCCAGCTTGTGGCGTATCTGCTGCTCGATTTGAAGCGGCGCAATTTGAGCGTGCGTCCGCTGGTGCGGCTGATGGAGGCCGCCGTGATAAACTTGGCTTGCGAATACGGCATCACAGCGCGTTACCGCGCTGATGCGCCGGGTGTGTATGTGAACGAGGCGAAAATCGCGGCACTCGGACTGCGCATCAAGAACGGCTGCTGTTATCACGGGCTTGCGCTCAACATCGACATGGACCTCACGCCGTTTGGCAACATCAACCCCTGCGGATACGAAGGACTCGCGGTGACCCAACTGCGGGATTTTGGCGTGCACGATTCGTTCGAGCAGGTAAGCTCACGCCTGACGCATCATCTGTTGCATGTGCTCACATGAACAAACTGGGCGAACCGGGCGAAAAACAAAAAGGCAAGGCGAAGACCGCGCGCATCCCGATCAAGATCGTGCCCGCGGAACCCTTGCGCAAACCCGACTGGATACGCGTGCGGCTGGGCAACAGCCCGCGCTTTCAGGACATCAAACGAATCCTGCGCGAACAAAAGCTGCACACCGTGTGCGAGGAAGCCTCGTGCCCGAACATCGGCGAATGTTTCAGCAAGGGCACGGCCACCTTCATGATACTCGGCGATCTATGCACGCGCCGCTGCCCGTTCTGCGATGTCGGCCACGGCCGGCCGCTGCCGCCCGATGTTGACGAACCCGTGCATCTGGCCGACACCATCGCCGCGCTGAAATTAAAATACGTGGTGATCACCAGCGTAGACCGCGACGATTTGCGCGACGGCGGCGCAGCGCACTTCAAGGCGTGCATCAGCGAAGTGCGCGCGCGCTCACCCGAGACGCGCATCGAGGTGCTGGTGCCGGATTTTCGCGGGCGTCTCGCCCTGGCGCTCGATATTTTGTCCGGGTGCCCACCCGATGTGATGAACCACAATCTCGAAACCGTGCCGCGTCTCTACAAGCAGGCGCGCCCCGGCGCCGACTACGCGAATTCGTTGCTGTTGCTGAAAAAATTCAAGGCGCGTTTCCCGCGCATCCCGGCGAAATCCGGCTTGATGGTGGGGCTGGGCGAGACCGACGAGGAGATACTCGACACCATGCGTGATCTGAGGGCGCACGACGTGGATATGCTCACCATTGGCCAGTATCTGCAACCGAGCCGGCATCATCTGCCGGTGCTGCGCTACGTCGAGCCGGCGGTGTTCGACATGTACGCCGTCAAGGCCGGCGAGATGGGTTTCATCCACGCCGCAAGCGGGCCGCTGGTGCGCTCAAGCTACCACGCCGATCAGCAGGCGCATGACGCGGGCGTGACTTAGCACGTGCTTGATCTGGCCGTTCGCATCGACGGACTCGCTTAACTTGACGCAAAATTTCCTCGCCCGGCTGGGGCGGATGTATCAAGCGTCCGCCCTGCGCCATCGCGGTTTTCGCCTGCTGTGGACGGCAACGCTGCTGTCGTCCACCGCGCGCTGGGCGGACGTGGTAGTGGTGGGCTGGCTCACGCTGGAACTGACCGAGTCCGCGCTGATGGTGGGCATCGTCGCGGGCAGCAAGATGGCGGGCTACATACTCGCGCCGTTCATGGGTGTCGCCGCGGACCGCATCGACCGGCGGCTGCTGCTCATCATCGCCGCGCTGGTGAACTGGGCGGTGTCGGCAATCATGCTTGCGCTGTTGCTGACGGGCTTGCTCACGCTGACGCACATCATCGTGCTGTCGTTGATCGCCAGCCTCACGTGGGCGCTGGATAACCCGACGCGGCAGGCGTTCGTGCCCGACCTGGTGGACAAGAAAGACCTCACCAACGCCGTCGCGCTAAACGCCGTGGCTACAGAGCTTACGGTGGTCATCGGCCCGGCAATAGGCGGGCTATTGATCCCGGCATTCGGCATGAGCGGCGCCTACTGGCTGATCGCGGGCATCTATCTCCTGGATGTGGTGGTGCTCTACCGCATGCACAGCGTGAAGCAGGCGGCCACCGTGCTTCACGAGTCGCCGGTCACAAGCCTGATCAATGGCCTGAAATACGTATGGGGCAATCAGACGGTATTTGTGCTGCTGGTGATTGCGTTTCTGTTGAATCTTTTCGCCGCGCCGTACCGTTATTCGTTTCTTCCTCTATTTGCCCGTTACATACTCGACGCGGGGCCGGCGGGCTACGGCATACTCACATCCATGGCGGGATTCGGCGCGCTGTTTGCCGGCATCTGGGTTGTGTCTGTCGGCAACTTCAAGCGCAAGGGCTGGCTGGTGATAGTGAGCAGCATTGCATGGCCGGCGTCGCTGCTGCTGTTTGCAATATCCACATGGTATCCCCTGTCGCTGGCGCTGGTGTTTGCGGCCGGGCTGACGCAGGCGATTGCCTGGACGCTGATCGCCACCCTGATCTTGAGCAACACAGAGCAGCCGATGCGCGGCCGCGTCATGGGACTACGCAGCGGCGTGGTGGTGAGCCTGCCATTCGGCAATTTTCTTGCCGGCGCGGTGGCGGAGCGCCTGGGCGCGCCCATCGCGCTGGGCGCTTACGCCGTGCTCGCCATACTCTTGATGCTGGTTATCGCCGCGCGGGTTCCCGCGCTGCGCAAACTGGAGTGAACCGGCCGCCTTGCGCGCACATCTGGTCAAGCCGGTTCAGCGAGTTTCATTTCCAGCAGCTCGTGCAGTTTTTTGAAATCCGGCTCGCCCTGGATTTTTTTCACGATCTCGCCGCGCTTGCCGATGATGAATGTCGTTGGCGTTAGCTTCACGCCGCCAAACGCCCTGGCGATTTCGCCCATCGGATCGAGCGCGACCTTGAACGGCAGCGCGTTATTCTCCACGTACGCCAGCACGTAGTTGGGCGGATCGTGGCGCATCGCCACGGCGATGGTCTCGAAACCGCGTGACTGATATTTCTTGTGTGTCGCCACCAGTTGCGGCATTTCCTTGATGCAAACCGCGCAATCGGTGGCCCAGAAATTCACCAGCGTCACCTTGCCGCGCAGCTCGGCCTGGGTGACACGTTCACCCTTGATCGTGACAAAGATCGCCTGCGGTGTAATCGTTTTGTTAAATGTCGCGTTATAGAGTAGCGCCCCTATTGCGGCAGCCGCGAGCGCGAGCATAGGATAGACCAGCTTTTTCACTGCGTTTCCCGTTCCATTCACGAAACATTCACGAAACAAATCAAAGGAGCAAATTATGCGCCGTATTCTCGCAGTTGTAGCGTTTGCGTTGCTTGCGTCACCCGCCTTTGCGCAGTTGGCGGGCATCAGCAACACCGAAGCCTCTTCGGGTCTTAAGCAATCGCTGAACGAAGGCTCGCTCGCCGCCATCGCCAAGCTCGGCGTTCAGAACGGTTTTTTCAGCAACCCGCAAGTGAAAATCCCGCTGCCACCGGCGTTGAAACGCGCCGAGAGCGCGCTCCGGTTCGCGGGCATGAAACAACAGGCCGACGATCTTGTGTTGTCGATGAATCGCGCCGCCGAAATGGCCGTGCCCGAAGCACGCCAACTGCTGGCCGATGCGGTATCGAAAATGACCTTGCAAGACGCCAAGGGCATACTCACCGGCGGCCAGACTTCGGTGACCGATTACTTCAAGCGCACCACCAGCGCACAACTCACGCAGCGATTTTTTCCCATCGTCAAGGCCACCACCGACAAAGTGGGCCTCGCGCAGCAATACAATTCACTGGCCGGGCAAGGTGCATCGCTGGGTCTGGTCAAGAAGGACGACGCCACCGTCGAGAGCTACGTCACGCGCAAGGCGCTTGACGGCCTTTACTACATGATCGGCGAACAGGAAAAAGCGCTGCGCGCCAATCCGCTCGGCGCCACCAGCGATATCGTCAGGAAGGTTTTCGGCGCGATGAAGTAGTGCGCGCGTGTGTGGCGGCGATACTGTAGTCGGCGATAGCGTTCAGCACGGCGGCATCCTCGCCGATTGCTTTCGCCACGCGCAGTTTGATGCCGCTAGCAGCGCGCGCCGCGGCAGTGAGCTTGGGCACGTCTCCACGCACATGCGCGCCGCCGCCCAGGAATAGCGGCACGATCACCGCCTTTTTCACGCCCCGCGCCGCGAGCATTTGTGCGGCTTCCACCAGACCTGGCGACATGAATTCGCCGAACGCGAGCACGGCCTCGCATGCGCCGCGCTTTTTCACATCTTTCAGCACGCGGTCAAATGGCTTGCGCCACGCGGGGTTGCGCGAGCCGTGAGCGAACAGGATCACGCCTTCGCGCGCTTTCCGTAAGTTGTTGTTTTTATTCATATTTTAGTGTGTTGCCTTGGGCACATTAGCCACGCGCACCATCTCGGCGTAGCGGTCGTGTTCGACGCGCAGGAACTTGCGAAACTCCGCCGGGCTGATGCCATCGGGGATGTAACCGCCGGAGGTAATCGTTTCACGCACGCGCGGCACTTGCAGCGCACGCGCTGCCTCCTGCTGTAAACGCGACACCACCGCGGCGGGCGTCTTGCCCGTGGCGAACCAGCCGTGCCACGAGCCGGCGAGCTCGAGATTAGGCACGCCCGCTTCGTTCATCGTTGGCAATTGCGGCAGGCCGGCGAAACGCTGCGCGCCGGTGAAAGCAATCGCCTTGGCGCGCCCCGCCTTCATCAGCGTGAGCGCGATCGTCGCCGGAATAAACGTCGCCTGCACCTCGCCCGCGAGCACCGCGTTCATCGCGGGCGCAACGCCTTTGTACGGCACATGCAGCAACTTTACACCGGCGCGCACGCTGAATAACTCGGCGGCGAGATGCAGCGTGTTGCCGACACCGGGCGAGCTGTAACTCACCTTGTTGGTATCGCGCGCGAGTGCAATCAACTCCTTCACCGAATTCGCCGGCACCGAAGGATGCAACACCAACAGATAACCAGTGCCGAGCATGATGTTGGTCACCGGCTCGAAATCGCGAAAGATGTCGTATGGCAGTTTCTGGTAAACATTGGGGTTGATGACGAACGATGCGGTGACGTGCAACAGCGTGTGCCCGTCGGGCGCGGCCTTCGCCACGATGTCGGTGCCGATGATGCCGTTCGCACCGCCGCGATTGTCGAGCACAAACGGCTGGCCGAACCGTGCGCCGACTTCGTTGGTGACGCTGCGCGCGATGACATCGGCGGTGCCGCCCGCGGGGAAGGGCACTATGAGGCGGATGGGGCGTGTGGGGTATTGCTGGGCGTTTGCGAAATCGCCGCACGCCAGCGCCGCAAGTAAAACGAAGCAACGACACCAACACTGTCGTTCCCGCGCAGGCGGGAGCACATGCAATGCCTCAAGTGGCAATGTGTTATGGGTTCCCGCCTGCGCGGGAACGACAGTATGGGTGTCACGCATTTTTTAGCGTATCGCTTCCGGTGGCGCATTCGCATCCAGCGTGAATTGCCAGCCGAGGCTTTTTAATTTTTCCACCATCTCGGGACCAAATTGCCGCGCCACTTTCTCGGCGGTCTCAGGCACGCGCCCCACGTCATCGAACTCGCCGGGCTTGCCCTGAATGATCACCAGCATGTGCGCATCCGCATCGGAAATATTCTTGAAGGTGCGCGTCACTTGCGGCGGCACCGCCATCAGATCGAACGGTTCGAGCACCGTCTTCTCCTCGCCCTTGTCGCCCCAGATCATTTCCCATCTGCCGGTGAGCGCCATGAAAGTCTCATGCGTCTTCCAATGCACATGCAGCCCCGCGCCATTGCCTGGCGGACAAGTCACGATGCCCAGCCGAAACACGCCCGCATCACCACCCACCACTGGCGGCGTCGGCGCAAGTTGCCCGCCCAACCCGGCAGGCGACATGATGTTGTACGTGGTCTTGGCGGTAATCAGCTCCAGCACCTCGGGCGGTATGCCCTTGTTGGCGCCGTGCTGCGCCTTGGTCGATTTCAAATCCTTGAAGCGCGCGATGCGCGTTTTCATTTCTTCCTGCGAGGGACGTTTGGTTTTTGCGGGCATGGGGCCTCCGATGACTATTTGCCGGGAATTTTACCGCCCGGCGGCCACAGCGGTGCGGCGATCAAACAGCGGATTCGCGGCGGCGCGCTGCGGGCAGATACGCGCCGGTCAGTCCTGTCGCGTTAAGCCCCGCATAAACGTCACCCACCATCACCAGCGCCGGGCCATCGCCGACGCAAAGCGCTGCGGCGGGCAGATTGCCCACATCGGTGGGGATGACCTTGCGCTGGTCACTGGTGGCGTTTTCGACGATCACCACCGGGCGTGACGCGGGAACACCATTGGCTAAAAGTGCATCACTGACGTTTTGCGCTTCGCCCGCGGCCATGTAGAGCACCGCAGTGTCCGCGGCGGCAGCGGCCTTGGCCCAATCATTGCGCTTGCTGCCGGCGGCCTCGCGCGGTGTTGCGAATACCACGCTGCGTGATAACGCGCGGCGTGTCAGTGAAACTTGTAATTCAGCGCTGGCGGCAAACGCGGCACTCATGCCGGGTACGATTTCGAGTGTAATGCCGGATTGAATCAGCGCATCGATTTCTTCCTGCGCGCGGCCGAACAGCATGGGGTCGCCGCCTTTCAGGCGCACCACCGTCTGATATTTTTTAGCGGCGTCGATCAACTGCTTGTTGATGAAGCGCTGTGCGGTGGAGAGTTTGCCGCTGCGTTTGCCTACGGCCACCTTAATCGCGTTCGTTGCCAACGCCAGCGTTTCAGGATGTACCAGCGCATCGTGAAACACGATGTCGGCGCGCCCCAGCAGACGTGCGGCGCGCAGCGTGAGCAGGTCTGGGGCGCCGGGACCTGCGCCTACGAGGTAAACCTTGCCGCTCATAGTTGCGGTACAGAAAGCTCCTTCCCCTTCAGGGGGAAGGTTGGGATGGGAGTGGTTCTCGCGACGGACTGCAACCACCCCCACCCTAACCCTCCCCCTGAAGGGGAGGGGATTCCTTGGTTTGGTGTCACCACGGACTTAACGTACTAACC
>CAMDLH010000194.1 GCA_945901405.1 Bordetella parapertussis
CCCTTGTCAAAAAGCTTGCGCGACAGCGTTATCGCCTGGCCGTTGTGGTTCAGATTCATCAGGATGGCCATGTCCCTCCTGACGCCGCCGCTGCCCAGTTGCAATCCATAAATGAGGCCGTAGAGCACGTGCGCCGCGTCGATCTCGCCGTTCACCAATTTGTCGCGCACGCCGGCCCATGAGGCTTCCTTGGTGGGCACGATCTTGATGCCGAATTTCTCATCGAACTTCATTACCGAGGCGATCACCACCGATGCGCAGTCGGTGAGCGGTATGAAGCCAATCTTGACTTCTTTCTTTTCCGGCGCATCCGATCCAGCGGACCACGCCGCCGCGCGCACCGCCGGATGCACCAGACTCATGATTGCCGCGGCGCTGGCTTGTTTGAGAAATGTACGGCGCGCACCACCCAACCGCGCCTGCGGCGCACTTGCTTCGGCATTGCTGCCATCGCCGTGGTTGCTGATGTTGTCGAGGTTATCGTTGTTGCGATCCATGCTGTTCTCCACCTTACTGTTAGCTGAGCAAAATAAAAAAGGGCGCTCCACCACAGCGCGCGCATTGCACCGTGGTTGAACACCCTTGTTCTTGAACAGACCGCCGTTGGCCTGCCCTGATTAACTACCGAGCAAGCGGCGTGCCAGTGCTAATTGCGATACATTCCATTTCAGTAACACATTGTTTTTATTAATTTATTTTATTTCGCTCAATTAGCGGGGCGAATTCGGTGTGCTGCTCTATTGCGGTGCACAACATTTGTGACGCGCACCAAGGCTGCGCACGTAGTGGACGCTGATTCAGCGTTCAACCCAACAGTTTAGCGTACGTAATGACTTGTTCCGCCACCGTACCTAGCGGCGCGGCGCGGTCCATCGCGAGCTTGCGCAGTTGGCGATAAGCCTCTTCTTCCGACAATTTTTTTTCCTTCATCAGGATGCCCTTGGCGCGATCAATCAGCTTGCGCTCGGAGAGCTTGTTCGTAGCCTGCGCGAGTTCGGTGCGCACCGCCTGCAGCGCCTCGAATCGCGCAAGGGCAGCCTCGATGATCGGCGCCACGCGATCAGGTGCGAAACCATCCACCACATAGGCGCTAACGCCCGCGCGCACCGCATCGCGTATCGACTCGCGCCGGGCGTCCTGGGTGAACATGACGATGGGCCGCGGACAACCCGCGGTGATCTTGCACAACGGCTCCAGCGTATCGCGGTTGGGCGCGTCCAAGCCCATGATCACGGCGTCGGGCTCGTGCCGCCGGAATTCATCCCACAGCGTTTCGGTGTTCGAAATCTGCGCAACGATACGATGACCCAAGCCCTCCAGCGCGCCGCGCAAGGCAAGAGACCGTCCCGGGGATTCGTCAACCAATAAGATACGCAGCATGATGCTGCTAATCAGCAAGAACCGCGCCAACGGCCAAATGGCGGAAGCCTGTTTCGTAGACTGCGGCTGCGGCCGTGATACCCGCGCCCGCTACCGAACGTGCTTTGGCCACCCATCCAGGTCGTGCAGCAAATCGACAATCGGCTTGATCTTCGAATAGTTGTCGCGGGGAATTTCCCAACGAAACTGATGGAGTGCGTCAGCCATCACGCGCGGAGTCTCCGTGGAGCCGCCGCGCGCATATTCCTCGCTGCCAAGCACGAAAGGCAGGGCACGCAACAAGCGCCCCAGGCGATGTTCCAATTCGAGGGATTCCTCCGCCAAGAGCTGGCGCTGGCGCTGCGTGATATCGAGCGCCTCCAGGTTCACAACCTCAAGCACATGCAATTGCAAGCCACCCGCCGCACGAAACATGTGCACCCTGATCCAATTGTGAAACCAGTGTTCCCGGGTGCGATTCAAACTGATGTCTGAGCCACGAAATGAATGGACCGGCAGACAGTCCCTTCCCCTTCAGGGCTAGGTGTTTCTCTGTTTGCATAAAATCCCTTTCTGGGACATCACTTTGAATCGCAACCGGCCGGGACGAGCCCGCCGCCGCGCGCATGTTCTTATACCGCTTGTCGGGCAAAATCCAAAACCGCTACAACTCGACATCAGTTAAAACAATGTAACTTATTGTTTTTAAACAATATATTAGTTTGCCTTCGCCCCAGCCGCCTGAAAAATCTTGCGCCGCGTGACGATCTCTTCGCGGATCAATTTCTCGAACGCTTCCGGCGCGCTGGTGCGCACGGTTGCGCCTTGGGCTACGAGTTTTTCCTTGATCTCCGCGGATTCGAGGACGCGCACCACTTCGGCGTTAAATTTTCCGATCACACTGCGCGGTGTTCTTGCGGTCACCACGAAGCCGTACCAGCCGTCGTACTCGAAACCGGGCAGCGCGGCTTCGGCGATGGTGGGCACGTCGGGCAACTGCGCGATTCGCTGCGCCGGCGTGACCGCCAGCGCCTGCAAGCGCCCGCTCTTGATCAGCGGCAGCGCCGGCAGTGTCGGCGCGACGAAGTACTGGGTGCGGCCCGATATGGTGTCGTTCATCGCTTCGGGCACGCCCTTGTAGGGCACGTGCGTCGCGAGTATGCCCGCGGTGTAGTTGAACAACTCCGAGCCGTAATGCGTGCCGCTGCCGATGCCCGATGACGCAAAATTCAACTGTCTGGGTTTTTGCTTCGCCAGCGCGATCAAGTCCTTCAACGACTTCATGCCTAGCGCCGGCGTCACCACGATAATGAGCGGCGTGCTGGCGATCTGGGTGATGCCGGCAAAGTCGCGCAACGTGTCGTAGGGCAGCTTGTCGTAGAGCGCGGCGCTGCCCGCGAATGCGGAGGACGTGAGCATCACGGTGTAGCCATCAGGCGCGGCGGTGGCAACGATGCCGCCGGCCACCGTGCCGCCGGCGCTTGGTCGGTTATCAACCACGATCTGCTGGCCCCAGGCTTCACTCAACTTCGGGCCGATCAGCCGCGCAAGAATATCGGTCGCGCTGCCGGCGGAAAACGGCACCAGCACGCGTATGGGCTTTGTTGGATACTGCCCCTGCCCCTGCCCTTTCCCCTGCACTGCGGGCTGTGAAAACGCTGGAGTTGCCATTGCCATCGGCAATACGCCCGCCCAAAACACAATGCTGGAGACTGAATTCTTCACCTTGCCCCTCCTTGTTCCGCTGCGATCATTTGGCAGAACCGCACACGCGCACTGATTATCACATTGTTTAGCGCGGGGCCAATAATGTCTCCGCAATACACTCCGCATTGCGCTGGCCCGTACCAGCCAGCCCAGCGGCTGCACGTTATACTTGCCGCCGCCGGCTCACATTTGTCACTGCCTTCACATGCTGTTCGAAATAATTATGCGCAGTCTTACCCTGCCGGCTTTCGCCGCGCTTATCGCGGCGGGCGCCGTGAATGCGGACACCTATCCCTCGAAGCCGGTGCGCGTGATCGTCGGCCTCGCCCCCGGCGGCGGCACCGACTATCAGGCGCGGCTCTTTTCGCAGAAGCTCTCTGAGAATCTACGCCAGCAATTCATCGTTGACAACCGGCTGGGCGCGGGCGGCATGATTGCGTATCAGACCGCCGCGGCCGCCGCGCCCGACGGCTACACGCTGCTGGTCTCCACGCCCGTCTACACCATCGCGCCCGCGTTCAACAGCAAATCGAAACACGATCCGCTGCGCGATTTCACGCCGGTGTCGCTGCTCACCAAGGCGCCGTACCTGGTAGTTGTGCATCCATCGTTCCCCGGCAAGACCTTCGTCGAACTCACTGCATACGCAAAAAACAATCCGCTTAATTTTGGCGTGAGCGGGCTGGGCACCACCATACACCTGGGCGCGGCGTGGATCGCGCAGGCCACGCGCGCGAACATCGTGATCGTGCCGTACAAAGGCACCGGCCCCGCGTTAAACGATTTGCTGGGCGCGCAGATACACGTAACGTTCGCCAACATACTCAACGTGCTGCCGCACATCAAAAGCGGCCGCCTGCGCACGCTGGCGATTTCCGGACTCGAACGCTCGCGCACCATGCCGGAAATACCCACCGTCGCTGAATCCGGCGTGCCGGGCTTTGACGTGACCACCTGGCACGGCTGGCTGGCGCCCGCGGGCACGCCGGCTGGCGTGATTGAAAAAATAAATGTCGAACTGGCGAAATTCATACGCTCGCCGGCAATCGCGGAGAAACTCGCCGCCGACGGCGGCGAGCCGGTTGGCAACACGCCCGCGCAATACCGGCAATTTCTCGTGAACGAAATTGCACGCTGGCGCGCGCTGGCAAAATCAACAGGGCTTAAATTCGAGCAATAAAATCGCGTGTTCGCGGTAAACTGACACCCGTGAATTTGGGGATACCAATATGAAAATCCTGATCTTGGCCGCGAGCGGCTTGACGCTGTGCGCCGCGGCCATGCACGCACACCCGCAATCCGCGTGGCAGCCCACGCGTCCGGTGCAGCTCATCGTGCCCAATCCGCCCGGCGGCGGACCGGATTTCATCGCGCGCCTGATGGCGCCGAGGCTGTCCGAGGTGATCAAGCAAAACGTGCTGGTGGACAACCGCTCCAGCAACAACGGCATCGTCGGCGCCGAGGCCGCATCGCGCGGGGCGGCCGACGGCACCTCGATGATCATTGGCAACTCCGGCACGCACGCGATCAACGCCACGCTCTACCGCAAGCTGCCGTACGACCCGCTGCGTGATTTCGTCGCCGTGAGCGAGATCGCCTCGCCCGCGCTGGTGCTGGTCACCCACCCGTCGGTGCCCGCGCGCAACCTGAAAGAATTGATCGCCCTTGCGCGAAAATCGCCCGGCAAGCTCAACGTCGCGGTGGCCGGCGCCACCGGCGAGATCGCCGGCAACGCCATCATGCTGCAAACCGGCATCAACATGAAAAACATTCCGTACAAAGGCGGCGCACCCGCCACCATCGCCATTCTCTCCGGAGAATCGGACATGACCTTCACCAATTACGTCGCCGTGGCGAGACACATCGAGGCCGGCAAGCTGCGCATCCTTGGCATCAGCAGCGGCAAGCGCAGCGCGCAGCTACCCAACGTGCCCACCATCGCCGAGGGCGGACTCGAAGGCTACGCGGTCGAAATGTGGTACGGTCTGTTCATGCCCGCGAAAGCGCCGCCCGCCATGGCGCAGGCGGTGTATCGCGAAACCTCGCGCGTGTTCGCGCTGCCCGAGGTGCGTGAGAAACTCGAAGCCACCGGGCATACCGTGGTCAGTAGTTCGCCGGAAGTCTTCTCGGAGAAAGTGCGGCTCGAAGTGGAGAAGTTTCGCAAGATCATCATTGGCTCGAAGATGCAGTTGGATTGAAAAGCAGTACCAACTCATCGCAGAGGCGCAAAGGCGCAGAGATTACGCAGAGAAATTCGAATTCGATTCTGGTTTACTCTGCGGCAGTTCTCCGCGCCTCCGCGGTGAAGAATTTCAACGACAAAGGACAAACATGCTCAAACTAGACACACACGCCCACTGGTTCCCGCCGGAGTGGGTTGAAACCATAGAACGCGAAGGCCCCAAGAACGGCGTTGAAGTCACGCGCAATGAACAAGGGCGGCTGGTCGCATCGGTGCCCGGCGTGCGGCTGCGGCCCAACCTTACGCCGCCGTACATCGACATCGCGGTGCGGCTGAAACTCATGGACGACGCGCGCGTGGACATGCACGCGCTGTCGCTCACCAGCCCGATGGTGCATTGGGCGCCGCCCGAATTCGGCCTGAAACTCGCGCAAGTGTTCAACGACGGCTGCGCCAGAGTGCACGAGCAATATCCGAATCGCTTCATCGGCATGGCCACACTGCCGATGCAGGCACCCGCGCTGGCGGTGGAAGAAGTCAAACGCGCGGCCAAGCTGCCCGGCATTCGCGGCGTCTACATGGCCACGCACATTCAGGGCAAGAATCTTGAAGAGAAAGAATTCTGGCCGGTATACGAGCAATGCGAGAAATTGGGATTACCGATCTTCCTGCACCCGGTTGCACCCGTGGGCAAGGAACGCATGATGAAGTACCACCTCGGCAATTTCTTGGGCAACCCCTACGAAAGCGGCATCGCGGCCGCCTCCCTCGTATTCGGCGGCGTGATGGATGCGTTTCCGAAACTGGACGTAATGCTGCCCCACGCCGGCGGCACCTTCCCCTGGCTGATCGGCCGCATGGATCACGGCACGACAGTGCGCGCCGAATGCAAACACATGACCAAACCACCGTCGGAGTATCTCAGGCGTTTTCATTACGACACCATCACCCATAGCGACAAAATACTGATGAACCTGATCGAACTCGTCGGCGTGGACCGCGTGGTGATGGGCAGCGATTGCCCGGCGGACATGAGCTACACCCAGCCGGTTACCGTGGTCGAACGGCTCAAGGATTTGTCGTCTAGCGAGCGGGATGCGATTGTTGGGGGGAATGCGGCGAAGTTGTTGCGCATGTGATGTGGAGTGCGGGAGCTTGCTCCCGCTTTGAAGTTACGCGGCATGCCTCGTCCGCAAAAGCGGCGGCAAGCCGCCGCACTCCAAAAGAGCTCGCCTAACTGCGAAAATCCGTCTGCCGCCGATCCAGCATGCGCAGCAGCGCTGGCCAATCGCGGCGCTCGCTCTCCGGACGCGGCTTGTTCACCTGCGCGTGCGTGTGCTTGACGGTGGCGTCTGATATGAGCGTGATGCAGTCACGTCCCGCCGCCAGGGCGTCGACCTGAATCCGGCACGATTGCTCGAAGTTGTACATCAGCATGAACGCCTCGCGCACCGAGCCGCCCAGCGTCAGCAAACCGTGGTTTTTCAACACCATGCAGCGGCTGGTGGGCCCCAAGTCGCGGGCAAGGCTCGTGCGCTCGTCCATATCGAGAGCGATGCCTTCATAGTCGTGATAGGTCACCTCCGCCACGATGCGCGTGGAATGCTGGCTCAGCGGCAGTACGCCTTCGGTCATGGCCGACACCGCGATGCCCGCGCGGGTATGCGTGTGCAGCACGCACTGCGCGTCGGCGCGCGCCTCATGCACGCAGCCGTGAATGACAAAGCCCGCCTGGTTGATGCCCATGCCGGTGATGTCCTCGATGATGTTGCCCTCGTGATCCACCTTCACCAGATTCGAGGCCGTGACTTCATCGAACATCAGGCCATAGGCATTGAGCAGAAACTGGTTCTCGGCGCCCGGCACGCGCGCCGAGAAATGCGTTAGGATCATGTCCGTCCAGCCGTAGACGACAGCCAGTTGATAGGCGGCGGCAAGGTCCGTGCGCGCCTTCCATTCCGCCTCGCTGACACGGTCTTTCACTGAAGGTTGTTTGCGAGCCTTGCTCGTCAGTTTGGTCACGGCCATGATGTCTCCTATGATTGGTTGCCGATTGAAGTGTGTTTTCAACGCCTGCATTTGCAGCGCAGTTAGATCACAATCTACACCTGTACTTGGCATATTTCCACTCACGCGAAAATGGACGTAGGGCAATGCGGCGAAGTTGGTAAGGATGTGATTTGCGTGGGGTGCTGCACGCAAGAGCGTCAATGCCGGCGCCGCGATGGTGTAAGCAGCAAATCCCCCTGTGAGCCGCCGAGCAGCGCAGCCGCGCCGAGAGGGGGTCGGCGAGGACTGTCTGAGTCCTCGCGGGGGTATCGCGAGGGCGAGTTCCGCAGCCGCCCGGCGTGGCGAGCAGCGCAGGGTAGCCCGTAGGGCCGGCGAAGTGGGGCCGCCTTCTTTTGGTTACTTTTCTTGGCGGTTCAAGAAAAGTGACCAGCCGCCGGGCTGCCCCCGGCGAACTCGGTGTTGATGTTCAACAATCGTGGAATATCAAGCTCACATACGGCGCAATAGGGATTGCGCCCTACAAAAACGTCACGACCGTTTCACCACCCCCAACTGCAACACCATCCCCATATCATCTCGCACCGCCGCATGCTCCGCGATCAATCCACTGCGAATGCGAAAGCTGTGAAACTGCAACACCTTCACTGCTTTACCCGTGGGCGCAACGCCGTTGAGCATGCCGCTGAATGCTTCACGCAACACAGGCTGGCCGCGATGGATGCCGGTCATGGTCATTTTGCACACGACGCGGTCGCCTTCCGCCGTGGATTCCTCAATCGTGTAACGAAAATCGGGGAACACCGTATACAGTGTCTCGAACACCGCTTTCATGCCCGCGCGGCCCACGGTGCGCAGGTGGTTCGATGCATCCTCGGCGTAGAACGCAGCCGCCGCGCCGGCGTCTTGCCGGTTGTGGCCTTCGTCGATCAGGCGCTGGATCAATCGTTTATTTTCTTCCAGCGACATCGACGTCATCCATCCAGCTCGGGATAGTGGCGCATCAAATCGTGCGTGTTGAATGGCAGCCGTGCGTGTGAGGCGAGATAGCGCGCGATGCGCGGGCGCGCGGCCACCAAATCGTGCAGGGCGTTCAGGCGCGGGATTTTCTCGCGCATGCCAGCCATTGTTTTCGGAAATGCATAGTTAAGCGATGCCATCACCTGAAACATCGACAGATCGACGTACGACAGCGACTTGCCGAGCATGTATTTGCCGCCGCCGCGCGCGAGCACGGTCTCGAAGTAATTCGCAAACTTGGTGAGCCGCTCGTTCTTGAAATGCCCGGAGCGGCGCAGCGCTTCGGGTTTCTGGTCTTCGTAATAAAGACTGTTGGCGATCGGGTGATGCACGTCGTGCGCCTCGCGCACGAAGTCGGTGATGGTGAGTTGCACGCCGTGTGCGTAGAGCCGCATCGCTTCGGCCTTGGGCACCAGACCCAAGCGCGGACCGAGATATTGCAAGATGTTCGCCGTGTGCGAAATAATCATCTTGCCGGCTTTCAACAGCGGCGGCGCGTACGGCGGATGCGTGTTCGACACATCCTGCAAAAGTTTCGCCACCGCCGGCCTGCCGCCACCCTCGCTCTCGGGCAGGCGCGCGACATCGACGTAATCCGCCTCGCCTTCTTCCAGCGTGAGACGAATGTATTCTCCGCGTCCCTGTATGTGCGGCCAGTAATAGAGTTCGTATTTCATGGTTGCTCCTGAATGAGTTATGCAAAGTCAAAAGCTTTTTTGCCACGGATTAACGCAGATTACGCAGATAAAAAACCTCGACCGTCATTCCGGGCTTGACCCGGAATGACGCAATCTGGTTTTTCATCTGCGTAATCTGTGTTCATCCGTGGCTAAAAAAGAAGTTGAACTCAAGGCGCTTTCACATTGGCATCCTTCACCACCTTCGCCCAGCGCGGTATTTCTTTCTGCACGAATTCGCTGAACGGCTCGCTGGCGCTGGCGACGACGAAATAGCCCTGGCCCGCGAGGCGCTCGCGCACGTCGGACGGCGACAATCCAGCCACCGCTTCGGTGTTGAGCCTGGCGACGATGTCGCGCGGCGTGGCAGCGGGCGCAAAAAATCCAAACCACGTCGCGGCTTCATAGCCCGGCAGGCCCGATTCGGCGATGGTGGGCACATCGGGCAAGGTAGACACACGCTGCGCGCTGGTGACGGCGATTACTCTCAAGCGGCCACTTTTAGCTTGCGGCAGCGACACCGGGATGTTGGAGAACATCAGCATCACCTGCCCGCCCATCACATCGACGATAGCGGGGCCTTCACCTTTGTACGGCACCAGCATCATGTCGATCTTCGCCATGAGTTTGAAAAGCTCCGCGGCCATGTGGATGGTGGCGCCCGGCGCGGCGCCGAAGGTGATCTGCCCCGGTTTCGATTTCGCGAGCGCGATCAGATCCTTGGCGGATTTCACCGGCAACTGCGGATGCACCAGCAGCAGCATCGGCGACTTGGCGATCTCGGTGATCGCGGCAAAATCGCGCGCGGGGTTGTAGTTGGTTTTGTACATCGCCGGCACCACCGCTTGCGTGGTTTGCGAGCCGACCAGCAGCGTGTAGCCGTCGGGCGCTGCTTTCGCCACGAACTCGGTGCCTATCATGCCGGAAGCACCCGCGCGATTCTCGACGATGAACGATTGCGCAACGCGCACGGTCATGGCTTGCGCGAGTATGCGCGCGGTGACATCAACACCACCGCCCGCCGGGAACGGCACCACCAGGCGCACTGGTTTCGTAGGATAGGATTGCGCCGCCACCGGCAATGCCAAGGCCGCGAGCAGCGCGCCAGCGCCGCAACACACGGCGTTTATAAGTATCTGTTTTTTAAGGATATTGTCCATGGCTACTTTCCTCTCACGTTCCTTTGACACCTGTGGCTTTAACCACTTTACTCCACTTCAAGATTTCGCTTTGCAATAACTTCGCGGTTTTCGCCAGATAGTTTTTGTGCGGCGGCGCTAGCTGTAACCGTCGTCAATACGCAGACCACTACAGCAAACGTAGGATGGGTGAAACCCATCACAAACACTGTGTGCAAACATTCTTTGTGATGGGTTACGGCCAAGGGCCAGTACCCATCCTACATGTTGATCTCAGGTGCGTGCACAACTCAATTTCATTTCGCGCCACGCGTCACCAGCCCCAGTTCGCCCAGCATCGCCGTGAGCAGCGTGAATTCTCCATCGAGGCGCTTCCTGATATCGGCGGCGCCGAGAAATCCGTCTGCCCAGCCGTTGTCGGCAAGTTCTTTCTTCCACTCGTCTGATTTGCTGATGCGCGCGAACGCCTGATCCCAAAACGCTATCTGCGCGGCGGTGATTCCCCTGGGCGCGACAAATCCGCGCCACGCATAATATTCGGCGTCGATGCCCTGCTCTTTCAATGTCGGCACGTTTTCCAATCCGCCCTCCTGCCGCTGCAAGGCGCTCACGCCAAGCACGCGCGCGCGACTGGCCCGCATGTGCTGCAACGCGCCGCCGGTGGTGCCCACCCACACATCGACGTGCCCGCCGAGCGCCGCGGTCATGCCCGCACCGCCGGAAGCGAAAATCACCGTCTTCACTGACTTTGGATCGATGCCGGCGGCTTTGGCCAGCATGCCGATGACGATATGGTTTTGATTGCCCGGCGCGGTGGCAAAACCGAATGACAGCGTGGATGGGTCTTTTTTCAAACGCGTGATGACGTCGCGCGCGGATGTCAGCGGTGACGCGGCGTGCGTCCACACCGCGATGTATTCACGCATCAGAATGTTCAGTGGCGTGAGATCGCGGTAACTCAGTTTGCTCACGCCGACGATTTCGTTGGTGAGCAGACCCGTGCTCAAGTTGCACAGATAGTGAGCGTCCTTCTCGTGCTGCGCGAGATAGGTGTAGGCGAGATTGCCGCCACCGCCCGGCTTGTTGATGACCGCCACACTCGGCATCCCCGGCAAAATTTGCAGGATGCGCTGCGGCACGCGCACGCCGCGATCCCCGGCGCCGCCCGCACCGGAGTTGACGATGAGCTCTATGTTCTTCGACGGCTTCCACTCCTGCGCGGTGCTTGCCGGCGCAAGCACCGCGAACGCACAAAACGTTGCCAACATCCGCAACGAAATATGCGCACTGCGGTTCATGCCCGCGCTCCCAGCTCACTTCGCTGGAATGATCGGCAGCAGCAGATACGTGTCCTTGTCGCCGCCGGAATGAATGGTGCTCACGCCCCCCTGATTGTAGTCAGCAGGGAAATGCGTAAAGTGCTGCGTGCCCACGCCATCCGCCGGCGAGATATCGAGACGCAGCTTGTGGCCCTTCTTGAACACCATGCTGGTGGCGATGATCTCCACCCGGCACTCGACCGGCTCGCCCGGTTTCAACAACCAGCGCTCGTCGTGCGCGTGATACGGGCGGTACGGCAGCGACTTCGCCGCGTCGAGCTTGCGGTGCGAGGCACGCAGCCAGCCCTTGGTCACGCATTGCAGCGGCTCGCCCATCTGCCCCATCTCCATCACGTCGTTGCCCGATGGATCGATGTTGCGGATGGTGGCGAAAATATCCATGTCTTCATTGGTGCTCGACACCCATACGTTGAGCACGATGTGCCCGGTGACTTCGGTGTCCTCACTCATCGGCTGCGTCTCGAACGACACGCCGCGCGGAATCTTGCCGGGGCGCGAGGGTGCCGCCGCGCCGTAGCTCGCGGTCGAAACTTTATCCAGCGGCTGCGTGACCAATTCGCCTTCGGATGCTTTT
>CAMDLH010000195.1 GCA_945901405.1 Bordetella parapertussis
GATGCTCCGCATGCGCAGTGTTGCGGCAACGGGTGGTTGATGGTGGTGTCCACGCGCGTGGAGCGTTCCAGGGTCTTGCCCGCGCGCCCAGGCTGTGCGCCGGGTTTCTTGCCAGAGGGTATGTTCGCGGATGTGCTCTTCTTGGCCAAACCATCGCTCGATGGGGGCTTGCTCGAATTGTGGCTGTCCTTGGACAAGCGCGCTTCCAGTTCCGCCACGCGTGCCGACAAGCGGCGAACTTCCGCGATCAACGGAAACAGCAGGCGGATGATGTCGTCTTTCTGCTCATGACTGAGCCGCGACAAATCCTGCAGTTCGCTCGGCCACTTATCCATGCCTCACAGCATACGGCACGCGTCGTTAAAGTACAACCTTTTTACTCGCGCTGAACGCCAGACACAGGTCGATGGTAGTGAAGTCCAGCGCATACGCCGTCTGCTCCAACTCCACCCCGAACCCGTCCTCGGCATAGAGCCGGCGGGCGATGTGGATGAGCGAATACGCGAAATCCTGGTAGATGCGCCAGTCGCGGCTCTCGTTGGCATCGGCCAGGGTGCTGCGGGCGATCCCGCCGCGAATGCCCAAGTGGTAGAGCTTGCTCGCATGCGCGCGCAGGCAGGTCTCGATGTCGCGCAGGCTTTCGCGGTACGTGAACTGCGCGAAGACCATGCACAGATACTGATCGAGGTGCGAGAACGTGAGCGTGGGGTATGCCCCCGCGTATTTCGCCACGCACCGTCGAAACGTGTGCAGCGGCAGATGTTCCATCAGTTGCGCGAACACCAATTTGCCTGTATGCATCGAACCGCCTCCGGAAAAACCCGGAAGTTTCCAACACATTGAAATCGGTGACATTCGTGCGCGACATTCATGTACGTAGAATCAAGTGGTTAGATCACTGCTGTTCGCAAATCTCCGGACAGCAGTGAATTCATTAGTTCAATTCGCGCCAGTCAAAACCCTCGTTCTGGGTGGCCACGCCGATCCACTCAGGCTCGCATGCCAGCGCACCCGATAACGCACCGCGCGCCAGTTCAGCGGTGTTATTTTGCTTTGATAGATGCGCCGCCACCACATGCTTTAACCGGCTGCAATCCAGTTTCTTCAAGAGCCCGGCGGACGAGGCGTTATCCAGATGGCCCAGCCGCCCGGAGATACGCTGCTTTAGCGAATGCGGGTAGCGCGAGTTCATCAACATATCCAGCTCGTGATTACATTCAAGCACCAGCGCGTCCAGCCTCGACAGCATCGATTCCACATGCGAAGTGCTGCAACCGATATCCGTCAGCACGCCGAGCCTGCGCGCGCCATCGCCGAACACAAATTGCGACGGCTCGCGCGCGTCATGCGGCACCGGGTACGGCAACACCTCGAAGTCGCCCACGGCAAGCGGCGTGTGACTGTCAATGACGTTAAGCTCCACGCCCTTGAAGCGCGAGACGCCCACGGCGCTCAACGTGCCATAGGTGAGGTAGACCGGGATACCGTGTTTGGCGGCGAATCGCGGCGCGCCGCCCACGTGATCATCATGTTCGTGCGTGACAAATATCGCATCTAGGTTTTCGGGCGCGAGGCCCAACCGCGCGAGGCGGCTCGCGGTATCCGCGATGCCGAAACCGCAATCGAGCAGTATGCGGGTGGAACCTGATTCGACGATGAGTCCGTTGCCTTCGCTGCCGCTGCCGAGGGAGGCGAAGCGCATCAATAACAGTGAAGGGGGAAGAGTGAAGGGTGAATAACCCCTGGTGCCGTTGCTTCTTCGGTCTTCACTCTTCCCCCTACACTAATCGAAGTCACTTAAGCTGGTCGTACAGCAGTGTCAGTATGCGATTGGCGGTTTCGGATTGCTCCTGCCGCCCTTCCTTGGTCAGCACGTTGACCTCCGCGCCGCTGGTGACATCACGCACCGCGATCTGGTATTGCTCGTTCTTTTTCGCCGGAGAATTACCCCAGAATTTCAGCCCGTCCACCATGCGCCCGAAAAAACCGGGTTTATCCTTCGTCGTCTTGGTATCGGTATCCGGATCGATGTAGCGCACGAAATACAGGCCCTTGGCGCGGTCGCGATCTTCCACGGTGAACCCTACGCGATCAAGCGCCAGCCCAACGCGGCGCCAAGCGCGGTCAAACTGCTCGTTGACCTCAAGCCGGCTGGCGCCACCAGCCTTGGATAGCGTCGCGCGTGGCGGCTCCGTGCTTGCCGCGGCTATCACCTGTTTGGCGCGAGCCTCCTGCACGCCCAGACGCATCATCAGGCGGCTTAACATCAGCGACTCGAGGTCGGGGTCGGCCTTGCGCGGCTGCCAGCGCGTATTGTCCTTGCCCTCGCTGATGTAAACCTCTTCCATGCCGCGGTGGCTGACGTAGATTTCCGTCGTGCCCGTGGCGCCGCGCTCCAGCCGGGTGCGGAATTTATCACGTTCCGCAGTCGCATAAACCGAATCCAGAACCCGGCCGAAAAACCGCCGGATCAGGCCATCGTCTATCTTTGCGCGATTCTCCGCCCAGTCCGTCTCCATCAAACCCGCCTCGGGTGATTCGACATTGACGATAAATCCGTTCTCCTGCCAGAAATCCTTCACCAGCGGCCAGATCTGCACGGGGTCGCCCTTGACCACCAGCCAGCGCTGCGTGCCCGAACGTTCGATGCGCGCATCCTGAGTGGTCGGCAGCACCGATGCATTGGTGTTCGCCAGTTGCGGGCGTCCATCGCGCGCCTTGTCATACTCGGAGAAAGTCGCCGCACCCTTATTACCCGCGCCTGGCACCACGAAACGATCATCGGCGCTCGGCCGCGTAAGATCGGGTGGCACTTCCAGCGACGGCAGCTTGCCCGCGGATTTGTAATCGATCTTCTTGGTCGGCAATTCAATGGCGCTGCACGCGGCCAGAGCCACGCCGGCGCATACGGCCATCACTGCATGAGCCAGTTTTTTCAGTTGCATATAATTCGCTCCTCGCTCAGCCGGCGATGCCGGCTTGCAGCATGGCGCCACGTACCAGGTCATGATAATTTGCGGATAACGGGGTCAACGGCAGGCGTATGCCGCCCTTCAAGAGTCCCATCTGTTGTGCGGCCCACTTCACGGGAATCGGGTTCGCTTCGCAAAACAAATGTCGATGCAGCCCAAGCAACTTATCGTTGAGCGCGCGCGCCTTCACCACATCGCCCGCGAGCGCGGCGGCACACATCTCGTGCATGGTGCGCGCGGCAACGTTGGCGGTTACCGAAATCACGCCGTTGCCGCCCAGCAGCATCAGCGCGAGGCAGGTCGCATCATCGCCGCTGAACACCATGAAATCCTTGGGCTTGCGGCGTATCAAATCAGAGCCGCGCTCGATATTCGCGGTCGCATCCTTGATGCCCACGATGTTAGGTATCTCGGCAAGCCGCAACACCGTTTCATTTTGCATGTCGGCAACGGTGCGGCCCGGCACGTTATAAAGTATCTGCGGAATATCCACCGCCTCGGCGATGGCCTTGAAGTGCTGATACAGGCCTTCTTGTGTCGGTTTGTTGTAGTACGGCACCACCGACAGACTCATATCGGCGCCCGCCTTGCGCGCGTAGGCCGAAAGCTCGATCGCCTCGCGCGTGGAATTCGCACCCGTGCCCGCGATCACCGGTATGCGCTTGGCAATGTGATCCACGGCGGTTTTAATGAGCAGGCAATGCTCGTCGTGATCCACCGTCGGCGACTCACCCGTGGTGCCGACCACGACGATGCCATCGGTGCCTTCCTTGACATGCCAATCCAGAAGCTTGCGGAACGTATCCAGATCCAGATCGCCATCCTCTCGCATGGGCGAAACTATCGCCACGACGCTACCGCTCAGTGCTGACTTTAACGCTGCCATCTCTTTGATTTTCCAAAATAAAACAGGTGCCGGTCACCGGTTGACCGGGCATTGTACCCGAAGACGGGTTATGGGTGTGACTGCGCCGCGAGCAAATGGTTTCCGCGCCGGTTATTTACCGCGCAGATGCGCTGCACCATGGCCGGTTTGGGCGCATCAACGTAAATATCTTCATACGCAATCACATGCAGCCGGCCGCGCACGATTTCCAGCAATTCACCTGGTCGCAACAAAAAATCCGGATTGGCGGGCCTGCCGTACCGCTCGTTACCCGCGGCAAAGGTTTCGTATATCAGCACGCCGTCCGTATCCAGCGCATCAAGCAACGCGGGGAACAACGGGCGATGCAGGTAGTTGGTGACGATGATCGCGCCAAATTTTTGCCCGGCGTAAGGCCACGGCCCGCCCTCGATATCGGCGCACAGCGTCGTCACGTTCTTGACGCCGGCCAGGGCGTCGAGCGCTGCCTTGTCTCGATCAACGGCATCCACGGCGTATCCCCGCCCGGCAAAAAACCGGGCGTGCCGCCCGCCGCCGCAAGCCACATCCAGCACCGCGCGAGCCTTGGGCGCACTATCGGCCCAGCGCACCACCCACGCCGAGGGCGAATCGACGCGGTGCGAACCGTGATTTTCAAACGGAGTTGTCATGCGGGCGCATTATAAAGCGCTGCTAAAATACGCGTCACACTTCCTGGGAAAATTAATGGCCACGCTCGAAAAAATCGCATTGCACCGTTTGCGTATCCCGCTCTACAAGCCGTATCGCCTGTCGTTCGGCGCGGTGGACCATTACGAAATCATTGCCGCCGAAATCACCAGCACCGATGGCCGCACGGGCCTGGGCGAAGCCAACATCATCACCGGCTACACCGACGAGACCATCGACGACGGCTGGCGCGCCGCGCGTGAATTCGCCGCCCGCATCTCCTGTAAGCAAAGCAATGCGGCAACGTCCGAAGCCCTCACGTTTGGCGAACAATATCCATTCACCGCCAGCGCATTCGGCACGGCACTCGAAATGCTTGATGCGCCCGCGCTGCTGTCGGTAGACAAACCGACGCCCGTGCCGTTGCTTGGCCTGCTTAACGCCACCGAAGAAGACGCCATGCACGCCGAGTTTACGAAACTGCTGGCGGATGGTTTCAAGACCATCAAGATCAAGGTTGGTTTCGATGCTAAAACCGACGCCCGATTCGTGCGCAGCGTGCAAAAAGTCGTAGGCGGCCGCGCGATAATTCGCATCGACGCCAATCAGGGTTACAGCGCGGATGAGGGCATTGCCTTCGTCAAGGGCATCTCGCCGCAGGACATCGAACTCTTCGAGCAACCGTGCGCCGCGGGCGATTGGGATGCGCACATGGCGGTGGCGCGCGTGGCCGAAGTGCCGATGATGCTCGACGAATCGATTTACGGTTTGGCCGACATTGACCGCGCAGCCTCGCTCAAGGCCGCCGCATACATCAAGGTCAAGCTGATGAAGCTCGTGACCCTCGATGCGCTGGTCACCGCCATCGCGCGCATACGCGATCGCGGCATGAAGCCCGTGCTCGGCAATGGTGTCGCCTGCGATCTTGGCTGCTGGCTCGAGGCCTGTGTGGCCGCGCGCCACATCGACAACGCCGGCGAGATGAACGGGTTTTTGAAGCCGCGCGCGAACCTGCTGACACAAGCACTCACGTTTCGCGACGGCGGCATACTGCTGGAACCGGGATACACGCCGCGCCTGAACATGCAGGTCGTCGAACAATACCGCGTTGAAACCTACACCGCATCATGAAAGCCATCATCATCAACCAATTCGGCGGCGCGGATGCAATGACCTGCGCGGATTGGCCCGACCCCAAGCCCGCGCCGGGCGAAGCGCTGGTCAAGCTCGAATACGCCGGTGTGAATTTCACCGATGTTTACCAACGCGGCGGCCTGTACGCGCGCTCGCACATCTACAAGACGCCGCTACCGATGGTGATCGGCATGGAGGGCGGCGGCATGGTCGCGGCACTCGGCGACGGTGTGACGAACGTAAAACCCGGCGACCGCGTCGCCTATACGCCCGTGCGCGGCAGTTATGCCGAGTTGCACGCCGTACCCGCGTGGCGCCTGGCGAAAATTCCCGATGCCATGCCGATGCGCGATGCGGTAACGTTGATGATGCAGGGTTACACCGCGCACTACCTCACGCACTCCGCGTTCGCGCTGGGCGCGGCGCACTCGTGCCTGATACACGCCGGCGCGGGCGGCGTCGGCCAATTGCTGATCCAGATCGCCAAGTTGCGCGGCGCCACTGTCATCACCACCGTGGGCAACGCGGAAAAAGCCGCAATCGCAAAATCGCTGGGCGCGGATCACGCGGTGCTATACCGCGAAACCGACTTTCGCGAGGAAGTCATGCGCATCACCAGCGGCAAGGGCGTCGATGTGGTTTACGACGCCGTAGGCAAGGACACGATTTCAAAAAGCATCCGCAGTCTCAAGCGCCGCGGCCTGTGCGTGAATTACGGCGGCGCATCGGGGCTGGTGACTTCGCTCGAACCGCTGGAACTCGCCGAGGCCGGCTCGGTGTTTTTCACCCGCCCCCATCTTGCGGATTACATTACGACGGCGGACGAAATGTCGGTGCGCGCGAACGATCTGTTTCGCTGGCATGCGCATGGCAAACTCAAGATGACCGTCGATCGCGAATTCCCGCTCGCGGAAGCAGCCGACGCGCACCGCTATCTCGAAGCTGGCCGCACGCGCGGCAAGCTGCTGTTGAAAATTTAGTACCAACCTGGATCAACCATGAATAGATTACCCCTACTGACCGCCCTGCTGTGCACCACCGCCATGCATGCGACGGCGCAACAGTACCCGGTCAAACCCGTGCGCATGATCATCGGCTTTCCGCCGGGCGGGGGCACCGATATCGTCGGGCGCATCGTCGCGCAAAAACTCAGCGAAGTGTTCGGCCAGCAGTTTCCCGTCGACAATCGCGGCGGCGCGGCCGGGCAGATCGCGGCGGAGTTCGTCGCCAAGGCGCCGCCCGACGGCTACACCATCATGATGGCGCATATCGCCGCCATTTCTATTTTGCCGTCGCTGGTGACCAAACTGCCTTACGATCCGTCGCGGGACTTCGCCCCCGTGACTCTGGCGGCCATCGGCCCCAACCTGCTGGTAGTGCATCCCTCCGTGCCCGCGCGCAGCGTGAAGGAACTGATCGCGCTGGCGCGCGCGCGGCCCGGTCAATTGCAGTACGCATCGCCCGGCGCCGGCACCGTGCAACACCTCGCGGCGGAATTTTTCAAGTTGCAGGCGAATCTCGACATCCTGCACGTGCCGTACAAGGGCAGCGGTCAATCCATCGTCGATCTGGTCGCGGGCCACGTGCACATGAATTTTGATTCGGTGCCGCCGGTGATCAATCACGTCAGGGGCGGCAAGTTGCGCGCGCTGGCCGTCACTTCCGAAAAAAGATTTTCGCTGCTGCCCGACATTCCGACCGTGAACGAGGGTGGTATCGCCGGTTTCGACATGAGCACGTGGTGGGGATTGGTGGCGCCCGCCGCGGTCAACAAGGACATCATCTCGCGGCTGCATAGCGAGACAGTAAAACTGCTGGCGCAGGCCGATGTGAAAGAGCGTCTCGCCGGCGTCGGCGCGGAGGCAGTAGGTAATTCGCCGGACGCGTTTGCGGCTTACATCAAAAGCGAACGCGCCAAGTACGCGCGCATCATCAAGGATTCGAATATCCGGGCTGAATAGTTAACTATTTGTTTATAAAGGATAATTTTTGATTACCCTGCAAGACTACTGGATGGGTCGCGACGCCCGGTACGCGGCGGAACTCATGCCTGAAATCATGCAAAACGCGGAGCTGTTGATTCAGCGCGTGGGCACGCTGCTCGAACGCGCGGCGGCGGAAAACGTCAATCCCGGCATCGACGAAGAAACCTGTACTTGCGTCGCGTCGGGCTGGCGGCCTAAATCGGTGAATGATCGCACGGCGAACGCTTCGGCGACCTCGCTGCACTTGAAGGGCATGGGCGTTGATCTGCGCGAAGCGCCGGGGCGCGCGCTCGCACGCTTTTGTTTGCGCAATCTCGACCTGCTCGCCGAACTGGAATTATGGATGGAAGACCCGCGCTGGACACCCACGTGGGTACATCTACAAATGGCGGCGCCGGGCAGCAATGATCGTGTGTTCGTCCCGTCGAGCGCGCCGCCGCTGGTGGCCGCGCTGCCGGAGCAGATGCGCGCCTAAATGTGCGGTTCGGTTCAGTTCGGGCCGATCAGTTCACCCGCACATTCTTGAACTGCCACGGATCGGATTCATCCACGTCCTCCGGAAACGGATGGTGCCGGCCCCGCAGCGGCGTCCACTCGGTGTAAACGCCACGCACATCGCCCAGGTATGGATTGGCGACTTCCAGCACGCGTCTGAAATCCAGATCATCCGGATCGAGTATGCCCGCGCGCGGATTTTCCATCGCCCACACCACGCCGCCCATCACGCCCGCCGCGACCTGGATGCTGGTGGCGTTGTTGTAGGGCGCCAGCTTGCGCGCTTCGTGTATGTTCACGCGCGAGCCATACCAGTAAGCGCCGCGCGCGTGGCCAGCCAGCAGCGCCCCCAGCTCGTCGGTGCCATCAAGTATCTCGTCCATGAAAATGCGTTTCTTTTCCGGCAATTCCCAGTTCTTGCCGGCAAGTTCGTGGATCGACGACACGGTGTTGTCGCACGGATGATAGGCGTAGTGGCACGTCGGGCGATACACCACTCTGTCTTTCTCGTGCACCGTGAAGTAATCCGAAATAGAGATCGCCTCGCCGTGCGTGATCAGAAATCCATGAAAGTTGCCTTCGCCCGGCGTCCACGAGCGCACGCGCACCGAAGCGCCAGGCCGCATGAGATAGATAGCCGCGTCGCAACCGTAGCCGTGACGTTGGCCGTCGTGCGGAAAATGGCTCTCATGCGTGCCCCAGCCCAGCTCGCACGGCTGCGAGCCTTCGCCGACAAAACCATCGACCGACCAGGTATTGACGAACTCGAAGCGCTGTTTGCCGGGACTCGCCATCTGCGTGTCGCGCTCGGAGCAATGAATCACCTTCACGCCGAGCTTCATCGCGAGCTGCGCCCATTTCGCCTTTGTCTTGGGTATGTCTGTCTTGCGGTGCAGGTCGCGCGCGATGTTGATCAAGCCTTGCTTCACCCAATGCGATATCAACCCCGGATTCGCGCCATGCGTCGGGATCACCGTCGGGCCGCCATCGGGATATTTTGCGCGCAGCGCCAGCACGTCTTCGCGCAAGCCGTAGTTCGAGCGATGCGATGCGGAAACCGTCGGATCGGTATACCCGCCGAGCCACGGCTCGATGCAGGTGTCCAGATACATCGCGCCCTTCTCGTAGCAAAACTCGATCAGCGCGACGCTCGAAACATCCACCGACAGGTTGAGCAGAAAATCGCCCTGGTCTAGCAGCGGATCGAGCAGCGCGCGGTAATTGTCCTGCGTGAGCGGATGCACCACGAACTTGATGCCGAAATGTTCGGCCTCGGCCTGGCCGCGCTCGTCGCCGGTGAGGATGGTGATGCGTTCGCGCGGCATGTCGATGTGCCGCAGCAAGAGGGGAAGCGTGCCTTGTCCGACCGAGCCAAACCCTACAAAGACCAGTCTTCCAGGGAATTTAACGTGCTTTTTCTCGACCATTTCATAAACTACCTGTAAGCAGACGGAACGGCGCGCAGTGTAGCACCTTCGAGCGAATTTTCAATGCATGAAACGCCATGAAAAAGGTAGAATGACTGTCAGTAATTTCATCGCGGGAGAAACGACATGCCAGCCATCACCGTAAAGCCCATCACGCAAGCTGTCGGCGCCGAAGTTCACGGCATCGATCTCGCCGCCCCCACGGATGACGCAACGTTCAACGCCATACACGCGGCGTGGATGCAGCACCTGGTGCTGGTGTTTCCGCAGCAAAAACTCAGCGATCCGCAGCTTGAACAATTCAGCATGCGTTTCGGCGCGCTCGACAAAAAGCCCGGCTACACCGATGAGGTCATGGACACCACCACCAGCGATTACGTGTGCGTGATCTCCAACGTCAAGGTCAACGGCAAGGCGATCGGCGATCTGGGCGACGGCGAGGCCGTGTGGCACACCGACATGTCGTACAACCCGCTGCCGCCCATCGGCGCGCTGCTCTATGCGCTGGAAATTCCGCCTGCCGGCGGCGAGACCGGCTTCGCCAACATGTATCTCGCCTACGAGACCATGCCCGCCGCGCTGAAGGCGCGCGTGGAGAAGCTGCAATGCAAACACGACGCCACGCGCAACAGCGCGGGCGGTCTGCGCCGCGGCATGCCGGATGTGATCGACCCCAGCAGTTCACCCGGCACCGTGCACGCAATGGTGCGCACGCACCCGGAAACCGGGCGCAACTGCCTCTACCTCGGCCGCCGCCGCCACGCCTACATCATGGGCCTGCCGCTGGCCGAGAGCGAAAAACTTCTAGATGAAATCTGGGCGCATGCATCGCAACCGCAATTCTCATGGCACCACACTTGGCGCTTGGGCGACGTGCTGATGTGGGACAACCGTTGCGTCATGCATCGCCGCAACCCCTTCGACCCGGCGGCGCGGCGCGTCATGCACCGCACGCAGATCGTCGGCGACAAACCGTATTTCAAACCGGCGGCAAAGCAAACCACCGGCGCCCATGCCTGATACCGCATCCAACGCCACGCCAGCGGCGCAAATCGTCGCTGGTCTCGTCGCACGCGCACGCGCCGCGCAAGCCGTGGCCGCACGCTACACGCAAGCCGAGCTCGACGAACTCGTCACCGCCGCCGGCTGGGCGATCATGAACCCGGAGCACAACCGCACGCTCGCTGAGATTGCGGTCAAGGACACGGGCCTGGGCAACGTTCCCGACAAGATCAACAAGAATCACCGCAAGACGCTGGGCCTGATGCGCGACCTCAAGGGCGCGATCTCCACCGGGGTGTTGGCTGAATACCCTGATAGAGGCATCACCGAAATCGCGCGTCCCGTGGGCGTGGTATGCGCCGTTGTGCCCTCCACCAACCCCGGCGCGACACCCGCCAATAACATCATCAACTCATTGAAATGCGGCAACGCGGTGATTTTATCGCCCTCGCCTAAAGGCGTTTCCACCAGCACGAAATTGCTCGAGTACATGCACGCCGAATTCAAGAAAATCGGCGCACCGGCGGACCTGGTGCAAATGCTGCCCAGCCCCGTTACCAAGGAAACCTCCAGCGAGTTGATGAAGCAATGCGACCTCGTGGTGGTCACCGGCTCACAGGCCAATGTGCGCGCGGGGTATTCAAGCGGCACGCCTGCCCTCGGCGTGGGCGCGGGCAACGTCGCGGTAATCGTTGACGACAGCGCCGAACTGGCGGATGCCGCCGCGAAAGTCATGCGCTCGAAAATTTTTGACAACGCCACCAGTTGTTCGTCGGAAAACAGCGTGATCGTTCACGCGGCGGTGTACGACACCATGTTGGCTGAACTCGCCAAACAAGGCGGAATCCTGCTGACGGCGGCGGAAAAAGACACGCTGCAAAAAGCGATGTTCCCGAAGGGACATTTATCCTCGGTCGTCACCGCGCAATCGGTTGCCAAGATCTGCGGGGTCGCGGGTTTGACGCGCACCGAACTCGTCAATGCCAAATGCCTGATGGTCGAAGAAACCGGCGCGGGCGAAATGTATCCGTTCTCGGGCGAAAAATTATCTCCCGTGCTGACCGTTTACAAGGCGCGCGATTTCCAGCACGCATTCGACACCATGCGCGCAATTTACGACTACATGGGCGACGGCCACTCGTGCGGAATCCATACAAAAAATAATGAACATATTCAACAACTTGGCGAACAAATGACGGTCTGCCGCGTGATCGTCAATCAGGCTCACGCCATCGCCAATGGCGGCAGCTTCGACAACGGCCTGCCGTTCTCGCTCACCATGGGCTGCGGCACCTGGGGCGGCAACAG
>CAMDLH010000196.1 GCA_945901405.1 Bordetella parapertussis
CCTGCAGCGCATTCTTGAGCACCTTGCGCGTCTTCTCGGTCGGGGCGCCGAACAGCATTTTGCGCAGCCGCTGGATGCTCGCGTTCTTGCTTTGCAACCACTGCGTCATAAACAGGAAGGTATCGACCAGCACTTTGAGCATCCGGTAACCTCTCAATCTTTTACCTTGTTTGCACGCAAACTCGCCCTCTAAAAGAGGGCGAGTTGTTGGGCGCTGCCTTGGCGTTCGCGCTTGCGCCATGCGGGCGTGTCGCTATCGACTTCGAGCCACACGTCCACGTAGGCAACCGCGCCGCCAGCGGCGACGACGGCTGAGGCCGCGACGAAGTGCGAGCGGTATCCTGTATCGGTGATCGGGAGCGGCGCGTTGGTCGGGTGGATGCTTCGCACTTCGATATGGGCGAGGTCTTCGCCCACGATGCTTGCGGGCATCCATTGCGGGTCGCCCCCGACGAATACCCAAAATCCTTAACCGAATGGCGTCGAGTCCTTAACCGAATGCCATTGCCCTAACCCTCCCCCGCGCAAACTGCGCGCAAGGGAGGGGACGAATTGGTTAGTGCATGACACGTACCGAAACTAACGTGTTGCCGTACCAAACTGCAAGACTCAATCAATACTCGCCATCTTCGCATCGATCACAACCTTGTTCCATTTCGCAAGATCATCGCGAATGATATTGCCGAACGCTTGCGGCGTGCTGCTCGCCACCACGTAGCCGCTGGCGAGAAAGCGCTCCCTGATCTCCGCCAGTTGCAATATGCGCACTGTCTCGCGGTTCAGTTTGTCGATGATGGGCTTGGGTGTGCCCGCCGTGGTGAGCAAACCGTACCATTGCAGCGCTTCGATCCTTGGATAACCTGCTTCCGCGAATGTCGGCACCTCCTCCAGTCCGGGTGCACGCTCGCGGCTGGTCACGGCATGCGCCTTGAGCTTCTGCGCACGCACGTGCGCGCGCGCCGAGCCGGGGCCGCTGAACATGAGCTGCACATAGCCGGAGAGCAGATTGGCGATCGCCGCACCACTGCCCTTGTACGGCACGTGCTCGATTTTCGTATCGGTCAGTTTCTGAAACAGCTCGCCGGTCATGTGCCCCAGCGAGCCATTGCCCGGCGACGCATAGTTGTAAGCGGCGGGTTTCGCCTTGAGTATGGCGACGAGCTCCTTCACCGAGGGCGCGGATACCGAAGGGTGCGACACGAACACCTGCGGGCCGCTCGCCACCAGCGTGACCGGCGCAAAGTCCTTCACCGCATCGTAGGGTTTTTTACGATAGAGATTCGGCACAATCGCATGCGTGTCGCTGGTGACGATAAGCAGCGTGTGGCCGTCGGGCTGCGAGTTCATCGCCGCGAGCGAGCCGACGGTGCCGTTGCCGCCAGGCCGGTTATCGACAATCACCGGCTGGCCCCACGCCTCGAAGAGTTTTTGCGCGATGCTGCGAGCCATCAAATCAGTGCCGCCGCCGGGCGCGTTGGTGACCAGAAAACGTATCGGCCGCACGGGATAATCCTGTGTTGAGGCACACAGCGGAAACATCAAGACCACCACGCCTGCGAATGCACCAATACCAATGCGGTTTGTTATCACGGCAACCTCCTTCCCGGCAATAATGTTTCATTATCGCATGTTCATCCACGCGGTCCGGTTCCAGTCTCGATGGGTTGGCCTAGCGTGACTTTACCGCTGAGCCGGGCGAGCATGAGATAAGTATTTGTAATCGCTGGAGAATTTTCAGTGCTCCTGTATATACTAAGCGCTGATTTGTAGGACCTCGATGAGCTGGGCGACTTCGGGGTCGACATCTTCGAGTTGAGAGGTGAGGCGAACGCCTCGTTTTTGCGTCGAGCGCGCGACGCTAACGCGGCGCACCTGCGCCAGGGTCTCGATAAGCCGCTCCATGCTGCGCTCGTAGCCAACGGCTTGCTGAGCCCGCAGGTGAAGCAATCGTGCGAGCAGGTAGCTGAGTAGGCAGGTGAACACGTGCACGTGCAGTTTCTGGTCGGTCCAGTGATATTGGGGACGCAGCATCACGTGCGTCGGGTCCTTCATGTGCGCAAACACCGCTTCGACATGGGCTTGCCCTCGATAGGCCTGGATGATCTGCGCGGTGGACCAGTCATCTCGATCCGTGACCAGGACCAGGCGCCCCAACCACTCGCGCGCCAAGGCGTCCAGCGCATCCTGATCGAATTCGTAGGTGAGCTTTAGCTTGCGTCCGCTACCGGCCAGGCTGAACTTAAGCACTTCGCTTAAGTGTTGGCGGCCCATCAGGCGTGTCTTGATATCGCGCTCAAGCGTTGCGCGGTCCCGCTTGTTCTTGCCGCGAGCGAGCATGTCCGCGAGCTCCTGCAGCCACGTTTGGGCGGAGGTGACATGTTGCAGGATGCCGCGCAGTTGTCCGGCGTGCAGCGTTGGTGAAACCACGACCACCAGGGTGCGCTTAGCACCCCAGACGGGGCGACGCGTGCGGTAGGCCATGACCGAGTCGTGCTCATCGAGCTTGACGGCTTGGAGCAGCGGGTTGGCCTCCTGGATAAGCGCCCGCTGGCTGGCAGCGGTGAGCGAAGCGACGTAGTGCAGCTGAGTCTGGTCAACTAATCCCTGATTGAGTTTGGAGACGTTGCCCTTGTCGTAGACCAGGGTCAGCGAATCGAGGTCCCGTCCCAGATCGACCAGCCGCTGGCGAATCAGCGGCAGTACTTCGGTGAAGGAGCGCGCGTCAGGAACATTGCCGCCATACATCTGGTGCATGAGGGGAATGCCGTCGCGGCGCGTGCATAACAGGGCGACCCCAAGCTGGCGCAGGTCGTGGCGCTTTTGCTTATTGCGGCCTCGCGCCGGCAGCTTGCAGTGGGCATTGGTGGAGGCGATGAAGGTAAAGAAGTTGGTGGCGTCGTAGAGGATCGTATCCAGAGGCAAGCCGAATCGCTCGATGGCACGCGCGACGACCTCGCGCTCGATAGCCGGTAGCAGTTCGATGGGGACCTGATCCATCTGATCCCAGAAGTGTTGGCTGCTCAGGGGCTCCAGGTCGACGCCGGCGACTTCCCCCAGAGTGGTCGTTTTCGCCCATTCGGCAAAGCCCTGTTTGCTGGTCGCATGACAAGCGCGCCCGACGCTGACCAGTTCCAGAGAGCGGCCGACACTGAGGCCGTCATGCCGGTGGGGGATTCTGCGCGGATTGGCAATGTGAGCTGGCTGATGCCGATCGCGGCGGCCCGAGGCGGCCAGGTGGCGATCGATGGTGCCGGCGACATCGAGTTCGCGGGCGAGCGTGTAGAGCGCGGTGGTTGCGCCATGAGATTGAGAGCGCAAGCGCAGTTGCTCAGCGGATTGCAGGCGGGCGAGCAGGTCGTCGGCCTTGCCCAGATGGGCGAGGGCGACGATGCGAGGCTTGCCGTTGACGCGCATGGACTTGACGATGCGCCAATAGCTGTGGCCTCGAACGCGGACGCGTTGGATGCTTGCCATGTTGTTAGCATATACATACCAAAACTACGTGTCAATAGGCGCGAAATGGGAAAAATTACCGCCCACTTCATAGCGGAAGTGGCGGGCGGATGGCTGAAAAATCAGGAGGCCTTATTTTTATTGTTAGTTTATACAACCTGGCCACAGAAAAAAAGGCGGCCTACGAGGGGAAATCGTCCAAGAAAATCGTCGTGACTACCCTACAGCGGTAAACTCACGCTAGATGGCAATGAACCGCCCCGTGATTCCGGGTGCACGCCTTTGCATTGCGCGGCCGCGATGCGATACTTCGGGTCGATTATCGCGATGTAATTCTCATCTGCAATCAGGAGGCTCAATGCACACCAAGGACGGATACAAAATCGCCCATCTGAAGGATATCGCGTGGGAGGATCGCAAGAATGTCGATGGCTGGCCCAGCCGCGCGGGCATGTACTACGACGACCGCGAAAACAATCTGTGTATGCGGCTCATCGACTACACCGAAGGCCTGACCGAGCCCAGGCATGTGCACAGCGGCTCACACGCGGCCGTGGTGTTGCAGGGGCACGCGCTCATCGATGGCGTCCGGTTAAATCCGCTGGGCGTGATCCTCGGCCCCAGCAACGAGCCGCACGGCCCGCTGCAATACCCGAAGGGCGTGAAAATCTTCAGCGCGTTTCAAGGCAGCTATTTTCACAGCGAGGTGGCCGAGGGTTCCGAGTCGCAGTACCGGCTGATACACACCGAACAACTACCGTGGCAATCGGGTACTGGATCTCAAGTGAAAACGCTGATCGATCACGGCCTGGGGCGGCTGCTGCTTGAGTTGATACGTTATGAGCCGGGCGCGGCGTTGACTGATCCGCACATGCTCGCCGCGCTGGTGGTGGACGGCGGCGCCGAGATCGCCGGTGACACGCTGGGCGTATGGGATTTTTTCTATGTACCCACTGGCGTCGAACATGGCGCCATTAATTTTCCGCAAGGCGGCACGCTGTTGTCGGTGACGATGCGCTAACGCTTACTCGGATTTCAAGCCGGCGCCCCGCGCCACTTTAGTCCAGCGCTCGAGTTCGCCCTTGAAATAAGCGCCGTACTGCTCGGGCGTCGAGCTCAGCGCTTCGGCACCCTCTTGCGCCAGGCGCGATTTCATCTCCGTGTCCTGCATGGCCTTGACGATTTCCGCGTTAAACCGCCGCACCATCGCGGCCGGCGTGTTTGCCGGAACCATCACGCCGAACCACGCGCCGATTTCAAAACCCGGCATGCCGGATTCGTGCAGTGTCGGCACCTCGGGCAACAACGGCGAGCGCTTCAGCGCGGTGAACGCCAGCGCCTTGATGCGATTGTCCTTCACCATCGGCATCACCGCGGTCTGGCCCGTCATCAGGAACTGAATGCGACCGCCCACCAGATCGACCAGCGCGGGACCGCCGCCCTTGTAGCGCACGTGCAGCGCCGTCAACCCATTGGCCTGCAAAAAAAGCAGCGGCGCAAAATGGCTGAGACTGCCGGCCGAGCCATACGCAAGCTTGTCCGGATTTGCCTTGAGCTGCGCAATGAATTCGGACACGGTAGTCGCGCCCACCGACGGATGCGTCACCAGCACATAGGGTGACGAGGCCACCAGCGCCACCGGCGACAGGTCTTTCAACGCGTCGTATTGCAATTTGTCGCTGAGCACGCGGCTCAGCACCAGGCTTGGCGTATTGAACAGCAGCGTCTGCCCGTCGGGCTTGGCCTTCGCCACGAATTCGGCGGCGATGTTGGCATCGGCGCCGGGTTTGTTATCCGCGAACACCGTGACGTTCATCTGCACGGAGAGCCGCCGCGCCAGCATGCGGGCCACCAGATCCGTCGTGGCGCCCGGCGGAAATCCAAGCACCAGCCTGATTTGCGGCGGCGGAAAGTTGTCTTGCGCATGAACCGGCAGTTGCGCGAACGCCAGCAGTACGACTGAAATCAGAATGGGCAATTTCATGATCACCTGCATCTAGTCGTCGTAACAACCATGCGTGGTGGCCGTGCGACCGCCATCGACCACGATGTTCGCGCCGTTGACATACGCCGCCGCATCCGAAGCGAGAAACAGCGCCACCGGAGCAATATCCTGCGGCGTGCCCATGCGCTGTGAAGGCGTGACAGCGATGCGCACTTCATCGCGCGCCGATGTCGCCGCCGCGGTCGGGCGCACGCCGCCGGTGGAAATGCTGTTCACGCGGATGCAGTACTTCGCCAGATCGTGCGCCATCACGTGCGTGAGTGGCAGCATGCCGCCCTTGGCCGCCGAGTAGCCCGCAATCGATGGATTGCCGAGAAAGCCGTCTATCGACGCGTGATTGATGATCGAACCCGAACCCGCGCGCTTCATCAGCGGCAGAAAATATTTCGCGCAATAAAAACCCGAATTCAGATTGCGCCCCAGCATCGTGGCCCAGCCTTCATCCGTGGTGTGCTCGAACGATGCTCTGTCCGCGCGCCCCGCCACATTAAAAAGTATGTCCACTTTGGGCAGCACTTTCTCGCACGCGCGCACCACTGCCTGCACCTGTGCGGAATCCGAGACATTGGCGTGGTAGTACGGCACATCGAGTTCGCCAATGCGAAATTTATCCGCACGCTCGAAGCCTGCCTTGTCGTCGATAAACACCACACGCGCGCCCTCTTGCAGGAACAACGCCGCCGTGGCCTGGCCTATGCCGTATGAGTCACCTGCGATGACCGCTATTTTTTCTTTTAAAATCATATACTTACCTATATTTCAGTTGGCGCCGATACCTGCCTGCGAAATTGCCTTTCTCCAAAGTTCGAGTTCCTTGCGTATGTGTTCGGCGAACTGCGCCGCGCTGCCGCCCGCAACATCGGCCCCCAGGCCTACGATGCGCTCGCGCACGTCCGGCAATTCGAGCACCGCGTTGATCTCGCGATTCAAACGATCGACGACAGGTTGTGGCGTCGCCAGCGGCACCACCACGCCCTGCCATTCATAAACTTCAAATCCAGGCACGCCTGCTTCGATCACAGTCGGCGTATCGGGCAGCGCGCCGGAACGCTTCTTGCCGCTCAGGCCCAGCGCGCGCAGCCTGCCCGCGCGCACGTACGCCAGCGACGGCGGCACGGTGATGAACATCGCCTGTATCTGCCCCGCCACCAGATCTACACCCGCCGGCCCGCCGCCTTTGTAGGGAATGTGCACGATGTTCGTGCCGGTTACGACCTTGAAGAGTTCCATCGTCAGATGATTGGCGCTGCCGCTGCCCGCCGTGCCGTAGCTCAGTTGGCCGGGCTTTGATTTTGCCAGCGCGATGAATTCCTTCACCGAGCGCGCGGGCACGCTCGGATGCACCACCAGCACGCTGGGCAAGAGTGCCAGCAACGCCACCGGCGTGAAATCGCGCGCGGTGTTGTACGGCAGCGTCTTGTGCAGATACGGGTTTGCGCCATGCGCGATATTCGCCGTCATCATGGTGTAGCCGTCGGGCGGCGCTTTCACCAGCAGCTCCGAGCCGACGATGGAACCCGCGCCCGGCCTGTTATCCACCAGCACTTGTTGGCCGATGCGCTCGGAGAGTTTCTGCGCGAGGATGCGTCCCAGAATATCGGTGCCGCCGCCGGTGGCGTACGGAATGATGTAACGAATAGGCTTGACGGGATAAGTCTCCGCCGCCTGCGCGGACGCCACGCATACGAGCGTCAAAATGAACATCTGCAACTGCGATTTCATGAAACCTCTCCCGCGTGCGCTTACGTTTACCGTGAGTGAATTGTCGAAGAATTCAGCATGTGTGTCGAGCCGCCGATATATTCATGCTACTCTTTTTCCCCGCGATCCCGCTCATTCACATATTGGAGACCTCAGTGAAAATCATCGACTTTCGTGTGCGCCCGCCATTAAAACGCATACTCAACGCGGTCATGTACACCAACGGCGAACGGCGCGACCGCTTCACGCGCCAAGTCGGTCTGGAACCCGCGCCCTCCGCGCAGCAGCTCTCGATGCCGATGCTGCTCGAAGAGATGAAGGCCGCCGGCGTGGTGATGGGTGTGATCACCGGCCGCGTGTCGGATTTTTTGGGTTCCGTGCCAAACGACGATGTCACCGCCATCATCAAGGAGTATCCCGGTCTTTTCTGCGGCATGGCCGCGGTGGACCCGACCAATCGCAAGGCGGCGATCAAGGGCATCGACGACGCGATGGCCGCGGGCTTTCGCGGCGTCACCATCGAGCCGGGCGCGTATCCGGTGCCGCTGTATGCCGACGACCGCAAGCTCTATCCGATCTACGCGCATCTCGAAGACCGCAACATTCCCACCATCATCATGACCGGCGGCAACGCGGGGCCGGATTTGAGTTACTCCAGCCCCATCGCCGTTGATCGAGTCGCCGGGGATTTCCCGAATCTGCGCATTGTCATCTCGCACGGCAACTGGCCGTGGGTGAGCGAGATACTGCACGTCGCGTTCCGCCGATCGAATGTTTACATTTCGCCGGATATGTATCTGCACAACATGCCCGGCATGGATGATTACCTGAAGGCCGCGAACGGTTTCCTCGCCGACCGCTTCATCTACGCCAGCGCCTATCCGCTGGTGCCGCTGAAGGATTACGCCGATTGGTTCAAGAAATTGCCGCTGAGTCCCGAGGCCATGCAAAAGTGCGTGTACGGCAACGCGGCCAAGCTGCTGGGCATCAACCCCTGATGCACGTGCGTGCGCTGACGTTTACCATCGCCATGGTTGCGGCGGGCAATGCGGGGGCGCAAACGTTTCCCAGCAAGCCGCTGCGCATCATCGCCGGTTTCGCGGCAGGCGGCTCGACCGACATCATCGCGCGACTTGTCGCGCAAAAATTGAGCGAGTCGCTGCGCCAGCCGGTGGTGGTTGAAAACCGCACCGGCGCCAACGGCAATCTCGCCGCCGAAGCCACCGTCAAGTCACCACCCGATGGCCACACGCTGCTGATGGCGGCAAACGGACTGACCATCAACGCCAGCCTTTACAAGAAGCTGCCGTACAACCCGGTGAAGGATTTTTCGCCCATCACACAAGTGGCTTTTATACCGAATGTGCTGGTAGTGCATCCCTCGCTGCCGGTGAAATCGGTGAAGGAATTCATCGCCCTTGCGCGTGCGCGGCCGGGCCAACTCACCCATGGCTCGTCGGGCACGGGTTCACCCGGACATCTCGCGGGCGAAGTATTCAAGATCGCCACCAAGGTGCAGTTCGTGCATGTGCCATACAAGAGTTCGGCACAGGCATTGACCGATCTGCTGGGCGGCCATCTGCAAGTGGCGTTTCCAACCACGTTCGTGTCGATGCCGCACATCAAATCGGCGCGGCTGCGTGCATTGGGCGTCACCAGTCTCAAGCGTTCAACGTCATTGCCGCAAACACCAACCATCGATGAATCGGGCGTGCATGGTTACGAGGTCGTGGGCTTTTACGGCATCGTCGCACCCGCGGGCGTGCCGAAAGATATCGTCGCGCGGCTTAACAGCGAAATCGTCAAGGCGCTGCGTTTGCCCGACATACACGAGCGCTTGATACAGGATGGCGCCGAACCTGTCGGCAGCACAGCGGAAGAGTTTCGCGCCTACATCGAAGCCGATGTAGTCAAGTGGGCGAAAATCATCGAGACGGCGGGCATACGCTACGAGCCGTAGTCGTACTCAATCCGCTTTCGCACCCGACTCGCGTATCACGCGTTGCCAGCGCTGCACTTCGCTGCGCGTATAATGTCCAAGTTCGTCCGGCGTGCTGGTCGATACCTCCGCGCCCTGCGCCGTAAGGCGATTGCGCACTTCAGGTGCCGCCATGATTTTGACGATCTCGCTGTTGAGCCGTTGCACCAACGTCGCCGGTGTGCCGGCCACGACGTAAGTTGCAAACCATGCATTGGCTTCATAACCCGCCAGTCCGGATTCGCTGATCGTCGGCAGATCAGGCGCCGCCGCCGAGCGGCGCGCGCCCGTCACCGCCAGCCCGCGCAGCCTGCCGCTTTTTACCTGCGGCAAAATCGACAGCATGGTGGCGAACATCATGTCGGTCTCGGCGCTCATCACGCCGGTGATCGCGGGTGCGGCGCCCTTGTAGGGCACGTGCAAAAGTTTCGCGCCGCTCATGTGCGCGAACAACACTCCCGCAAGATGCGTCGATGCGCCGCTGCCGGTGGAGGCAAACGAAAGCTGTTTCTTCTTCGCCAGCGTCACCAGCGCGGGCACCGAATCCGCCGCGACCGTCGGATGCACCACCAGAATATTCGGTATCGTCGCGATCATGGTGACCGGCGCAAAATCCTTCACCGCGTCGTACGAGAGCTTCGGATACAAACTCGGATTGGTCACATGCGAGGTGAACGCCATCAGCAGGTTGTAACCATCGGGCGGGCTTTTCGCCACGATCTCGCTTGCGACGATGCCGCCGCCGCCCGGACGATTATCGACGATGACTTGCTGGCCCCACAGCTCGCCGAGTTTTTGCGCGATCGCGCGCGCGAGGCTATCCGCGCCACCACCAACCGTGCCGCCGACAACGTAACGCACGGGGCGATTGGGATAGTTTGCGTGCGGTGCAAGCTGCGCCGCATCCGCCGCTTGAGTGGCAATATTTAGCGAACCAACCGCCGCAAGTACCAGTGCCGCGTTGAATGCACCACGTGAGCCTGAATTTAAAATATCGTTTAAAAACATATACTTACAATGATCTCATCGTTTCACTAACTCTGCTCACGTATTCGGTTTGATACCGGCCTGGCGGATGACCTTGACCCACATGTCAATTTCGCCCTGCAGGAATTGCCGCAACTCGTCCGGCGTGTTGGCGATGGCGTCGCCGCCTTGCGCCAGCAACTGATCCATAACCGCTGGTGATTTCAACGCCTGCACCGAGGCGCGATGCAGCGTGTTGATGATCGCGGGCGGTGTGCGCGCGGGTGCGAGCAACGCATACCAGGTGCTCGCGCGGTATCCGGGTATCGACGCCGCTTCGGCAACCGTCGGAATCTCGGGCGCCGCACGCGTACGCGCCGCGGTGGTCACCGCAAGCCCGCGCAACTGGCCCGAACGCACGTGCGGCAGCGCGGGCAGCGTGCTGGTGCACACCATCTGAATCTGCGCGCCGAGCAAATCGATCAGCGCCTGCCCGGCGCCCTTGTACGGCACGTGCAGCAACTTGATGCCGGTTCTATACATCAGCATCTCGGTCGCAAGATGGCCGCTGGTGCCCTGCCCCGCCGAACCAAACGACACCGCGTTCGGCTTGGCTTTCGCCAACGCAATGAACTCAGGCAGACTTTTCGCCGGCAGGGACGCGGGCACCACGATGATCAGCGGCGTATCCACCGCCAGCGTAATCGGCGCGAAATCCTTGATCGGATCGTACGGCGTTTTCGCCAGCAGCCCCGCGTTCACCGCAAGCGAAGTCGCCAGCATGCCCAGCGTGTAACCGTCGGGACTCGCGCGTGCCACGATTTCGGTACCGAGCACGGTGCCGCCGCCGGGCCGCGTATCGATAACTATGGATTGGCCCAGTGATTCGGTGAATTTCGCGCCCATCAGCCGCGCGATGATGTCGGCGGCGCCGCCCGGCGTGAACGGCACCACCATGCGTATCGAGCGCGTGGGGTACGCATCGGCGGCATAGACAGGCACGGCGGCAAAAGCCGCTATTGCGCTAGACAATACTCCGCAATTCATTTTGTTTGCTCTCGCCATAGCTTGTACACCACACGGAAACGGAATGCTATTCTACAGTCCCGGCAAGCAATCGCATCCGCACCGATCATGAAAGCGACACCACGAAATTTTTCGACAGTGATTCTCCTTGCGCTGGCCGCAGCAACGGCGCCAACGCTGCACGCGCAACCCCGCGCCGACAAATCCGCCGAGCCCTTTCTCACGCAGCCGGTGCGCTTCATCGTGCCCAACGCGCCGGGCGGGCCGACCGATACCGTCGCGCGCATCGTCGGGCAAAAACTGGCCGAGCGCGTCGGCGTGCCCGTCGTCATCGACAATCGTCCGGGTGCAACGGGCACGGTCGGCGGCGACATCGTTGCCAAATCCGCGCCGAATGCGCGCACGCTGTTACTCACCAGCAGCAGCGCTTTCGTCTCGACGCCGATCCTGATGCCGAACGCGCCGTACGACGGGCGGCGCGATTTCGCGCAGGTCACCG